>CALANM010000210.1 GCA_937926065.1 uncultured Microbacterium sp. | reverse complement strand
GCCGGTGCGGGCTTGCCGTCGTGATGCCCCTTGCCGGCGCCGTCGTGCGTGCCTGCACCGTCTGCAGAGCGGTCAGCACTCGACTCGCCCTCGGTCGCGGCGCGACCCTGACCCGCGTCCACGCCTTCCGCGAACGTCGCACCGACGCGCGCCTCTTCAGACGCCGCGCGACGACGGCGGCGGCGACGGGTGCCGCCCTCGGTCGTCCCCTCCGCTGCGGCGTCGGCCGCTCGTGCCGGACGCTGCGTGCGCACCGTCTGCGTCTTCGGGGCCGTCGCGATGCGGCCCTTCGTGCCGGCGGGGATATTGAGGTCCTCGAAGAGGTGCGGGCTCGACGAGTACGTCTCGACCGGCTCGGGCTGGCCGAACTCGAGCGCACGGTTGATGAGGGCCCACTTGTGCAGGTCCTCCCAGTCGACGAAGGTCACGGCGATGCCGGTCTTGCCGGCGCGTCCGGTGCGCCCTGCGCGGTGCAGGTATGTCTTCTCGTCGTCGGGGATCGTGTGGTTGATGACGTGGGTGACGTCGTCGACGTCGATGCCGCGGGCGGCGACGTCGGTGGCGATGAGGATGTCCTTCTTGCCTGCCTTGAAGGCGGCCATCGAACGCTCACGCGCCTCTTGGCTCATGTCGCCGTGGACGGCGCCGGCGTTGAAGCCGCGGTCGTTCAGCTCGTCGACGAGCTTCTGGGCGGCGCGCTTCGTGCGAGTGAAGATGACGGTCTTGCCGCGGCCCTCAGCCTGCAGGATGCGTGCGATCACCTCATCCTTGTCCAGCGCGTGCGCCCGGTAGACGATGTGGCGGATGTTCGCCTGCGTGAGGCCCTCGTCGGGGTCGGTCGCGCGGATGTGGATCGGGTTGGACATGAAGCGCCGTGCGAGAGCCACGATGGGGCCCGGCATGGTCGCCGAGAAGAGCTGGGTGTGCCGCACGGGGGCCACCTTCGAGAAGATCTTCTCGATGTCGGGCAGGAAGCCGAGGTCGAGCATCTTGTCGGCCTCGTCGAGCACGACCTCCGTCGCGTTCGAGAGGTCGAGCAGGCGCTGATTGCTCAGGTCGATGAGGCGGCCGGGCGTGCCGACCACGATCTGGGCGCCCGCCTTGAGCTGGTCGATCTGGCCCTCGTAGGCCTTGCCGCCGTAGATCGCGACGACGCTCGTGGACCGGTTCGAGGTGAGCAGGTCCATGTCTTCGTACACCTGCACGGCGAGCTCGCGCGTGGGCACGACGATGAGCGCCTTGACGCCGGGAGCCGGATCGACACCCAGTCGCTGGACGACGGGGATGCCGAAGCCGAAGGTCTTCCCCGTTCCGGTCTTCGCCTGTCCGATGATGTCCTGACCGGGAAGCCCGAGCGGGATCGTCTGCTCCTGAATGGGGAAGGCGTCGACGATGCCCTTCGACGCGAGCGCGTCGACGATGTCCTGATCGATTCCGAGTTCGACGAATGTCGTCACTGTTTTCATGCCTGTCTGGCGGTGAGAGGCCGCCGGGTGTCGTGTCCACGCCCTTCACTCAGCCACAGGCGCGGGGTCCCGATCCGTCGCCGGGACGACGACAAGCCTACCGGAGGCCGTCGCGCGGATCGGGGACCCGTGAGGGGGAACCGCCGGATGCGCCGGTCAGGGGAGTCGGCCCTAGGCTGTACTGCGTGGTGAGGTGGTTCTGGCAGCGCAGTCGCGCACCCGAGCGGACGCTGCGCGTCCGTTCGCGCGGCGATCACGGCGACGTCTCGCGCGTCGACTTCGAGGAGCTGGCCCCCGACATCGACACCTTCCTGGGCCAGGCCGCGTATCTGCAGCTGGGCTACTTCGAGACCCTCAGCGAGCTCATCGCTCCGACGCCCGACCTGACACACAAGGAGCGGCTGTCACTGGCCGCGGGCTCGGCGCTCACGAAGCACCGCGCGCTTGTCGGTCTCATCCGCGAGCGCGGCGAGGACTCGGTGGAGCTCATGCTGCCGTTCCGAGAGCCCCTGGACGCGTTCCGCCGCGCGACGCACGGCGCACGGCCGCTCGAGACGATGCTGTCGGTGCACATCACGGCGGGCATGCTCGACGACTTCTACCGGTCCCTGTCCGCCAGCTACGGGTCCACGGGCTCCCGAGTGGCGGCGATCCTCGACCGCGACGACGATCGCGACGCGGTCGTCGGCATCATCACGGAGGCGATCGAGTCGGATGCCGAGTGGCGCTCGCTCCTCGCTCTCTGGGGGCGACGGCTGGTCGGCGACACCCTGCTCATCGCGCGTGCCGCGCTCCGGCCGCAGTCGCTGGACGCAGCGGAGGAGAAGCGGGTGGAGCCGGTGTTCACCGAGCTGCTCGGCGCGCATTCACGACGCATGGCGGCCCTGGGACTGGACGCATAGGCCTGACGGCAGGCTGGCTGCCAGGCCTCAGGCGATGCCGAGGCGGGCGCGTTCCTTCTCGTCGTGGGTCGCCCGCAGGCGGGTCAGCACGGCGAGGGTCGCGGGCACGATGACGAGCGGCGCCGCGAACGAGGCCAGCCACAGCCACGGACTCAGGGTCGTGAGCCCGAGCCACGTGAGCGCCATCCAGGTGAAGCCGCCGGCGAACGTGCCGAGCACGGGCGCGAGGGCGGCGCCGCGCGACGAGCGACCGCCCTGCAGGTAGTGCAGGAGACCGCCCGCCGCAGCGCCGAAGACGAGCGCGATGACGATCTGCATGTCAGGCGACGAAGCCGACGCGACGCGAGTGATCGGTGCCGATCTCGACGAACGTGATGGCGGCCGCGGGAACGATGTACGAGTTCCCCTTGGCGTCGGTGAAGGACAGGTGGTTCGTGCCGGACGCCAATGCGTCGGAGACGTACTTCTTGACGGCGTCGGTCGATTCGTCGGACTCGAAGCTGAGCTCTCGCGCGGTGTGCGCGAGGCCGATGCGGATCTCCACGGGTGAACTGCCTTTCCGGCCCGCTTCTGCGGGCGTCCCTTCCGACTTTACGACAACCGGAGTGTCCGAGGCTCCGGCTAGCGTGGTGGACATGCAGCATTCGCGGACCCTGGTCGAAGACGTCGACCAGCGTCGCGTGATCGAGCTTCCGGCCGATGCGTCCGGCGTCGTGGTCGGGGCTCCCGGAACGGGCAAGACGACCGTCATCCTGGCGCGCGCAGCCATGCTCATCGCGTCGGGTCTCGCTCCCGAAGAGCTGCTCGTGCTCACCCCGACCCGTCCGGCGGCGACGGCGCTGCGAGATGAGCTCGCGATCGCGGTGGCCGTGGCCACTGCTGGGCCGCTGGCGAAATCAGTGGCTGCCTTCGCATACCAGGTGGTCCGTGCGGCGCTCGTGCACGCCGACGCCGATCCGCCGCAGCTGCTGACCGGGCCGGATGAAGATCGCATCGTGCAGGACCTCCTCGAAGGCGATGCCGAAGACGAGGTCCACGGACGCCGACGCTGGCCCGCCTGGCTTCCGGCCGAGGTCCGCGGCACCCGAGGATTCCGTGCCGAAGTGCGCGCCTTCCTGGCGGAGATGACGGCCCTGGGCATCGGCTCCGACGAACTGGCCCGCCGCGCGGCCGAGCATGACGTCGAGGTGTGGCGGGCGATGGCCTCCTTCGCCCGTGAGTACCACGACGTGCGTTCACGCATGAGGGGAGCTCACCGTGACGCGGCCGGGCTCGTCCGCGAGGCGACCACGCTGCTGCGGACGTCGTCGCACGGGTCGCCGGCACTCGGCGCGGTCGGCCGGCTGCGCGCCGTGCTCGTCGACGACGCGCAGGAGCTGACGCTCGGCGGCATCGAGCTCCTCGAGGCGCTGCGGGAGCGCGGCGTCGCGGTGCTCGCGTTCGGCGATCCCGACGTCGGCTCGGGGGCCTTCCGAGGGGCGAGTCCAGAGAACTTCGCGCGGCTCGCTGCGGCGGCGCCGGTCCACGTCCTGCACACGGCGCAGCGGGGCACCGCCGCGCAGCGTGACCTGCTGGCGCAGGTGACATCGCGCATCGGGGCCGTGGGAGTCGTCGCCCACCGACATCGTCCCCGCGCCACCGCGGCCGATCCGGATGCCGGGGCACCGCAGCACGACGCTTCCCTGCGCGTCCACGCACTCCGCTCCGCCGCCGAGGAGTACGACACGATCGCCCGCCTGCTGCGTGAGCGCCACGTGCACGACGGCGTGCCGTGGGAAGAGTGCGCCGTCATCGCTCACGACTCACGGCAGGTCGCCAGGCTCGAAGACGAGCTGTCGGCACGCGACGTGCCGACCGGAACGACCGGACCCACGCGCACGCTCGCGTCATCGACGGCGGTGCGCGATCTCCTTCGCATGGTCGATCTCGCCGCCGCCGACGTCGAGAACTGGGACCCCGAGACCGTCACGGAGGCGCTCCGCGGCGCGGGCATGGATGCCGTCGAACTGCGTCGGCTGCGCACGGCGCTCCGGCACGCCGCGTTGCAGCGCGGCGACGAGACGCTCCCGACGGCGCGTGAGCTGCTGGTGTCGGCGATGCGCGAGCCGCTCGAGTTCGAGCTCCTCGATACGCGCGAGGGTCGCCGTGCCGCGCGCGTGGCGCAGACCCTTCAGGCCCTGCGTGCGCAGCTCGACGAAGGCGCGACGGCGCACGAACTGCTGTGGACTGCGTGGGAGCGTTCGGGACGCGAGCGAGCGTGGCGCACCGCGTCGCAGGGCCAGGGGGCGCTCGCGGAGCAGGCAGGTCGCGACCTCGACGCCGTCGTCGCCTTGTTCCAGGCGGCGAAGCGTCACGGTGAGCGCGACGACGGCACCTCGCCGATCGCGTTCCTGCGCGGCATCCTCGACTCGGACGTCGCCGAGGATCGGCTGAGCGCTCCCTTGCCGGTCGGCGCGGTGCGGATCATGACGCCGGCGGGCGCTCTCGGCGCCGAGTTCGACACGGTTGTGATCGCGGGCGTGCAGGACGGCGTCTGGCCGAACCTGCGGGTGCGCGGAAGCCTCCTCGAGACATGGCGCCTGGGACTGGCTGAAGGCGTTGTGCCCGACACGGTGGATCGACGGCGAGAAGTGCTGCATGACGAGCTGCGGCTGTTCGCGCGTGCCGTCTCGCGCGCGCGGGCGCAGCTGATCGTCACGGCCGTCGATGACGACGACACCGGCCCGAGCGTGCTGTTCGAGATGCTCCCGCCCGCGCAGCCGGCACCGCCGAGCGCGGAGCATCCCCTGTCGCTGCGGGGTCTGGTCGCGCTGCACCGGCGCACGCTCACTGTGCCAGGCATCAGCGACTCGGAGCGACGGCAGGCGGCCGGGCAGCTCGCGCTGCTCGCCGCTGCGGGAGTGCCCGGCGCCGACCCCGATGAGTGGTACGGCATCCCGTCGCCGAGCTCGACGGGGCCGCTGTACGACCTCGAGTCGGAGCCCGCACGCCTGTCGCCTTCCAAACTGCAGGCCATCGATGACTGCCAGCTCAACTGGGTCATCGGGGAGCTCGGAGCAGACAGCGGCTCCGTCACCGCCGGACTCGGAACGCTCATCCATGGCGCTCTCGAACACGCCGAGAGCGCCGACGAGGAGGCCCTGTGGCGCGCCGTCGAGGGGCGCTGGGGCGAGCTCGAGTTCGAAGCCGCCTGGATCGAGCGCTCCGAGCGCTCACGCGCACGCGATCTCATCGCCCGTCTCAGCCGCTATCTCCGTGATGCCGAGCGCGCGGGCACGACGCTCATAAGCGCCGAGCCTCGGTTCGAGCTGCAGGTGCCGGTCGAAGGCGCAGCTGTGCCGGCGGTCATCAGCGGCACCGTGGACCGCGTCGAGCTCACGGCCGATGGATCCGTCGTGATCGTCGATCTCAAGACGGGGCGCAACGAGTCCACGAGCGCATCGGCCGCGCTGACCAACCCGCAGCTGAGCGCCTACCAGCTCGCCTTCGAGGGCGGCGCCATCCCCGCCGTCGCGGGGCGGCCGTCCGGAGGCGCGAAGCTCCTTGTGCTCAAGAAGGTGCGCGGCGCCGAGTATGCGACGCCCGCGCAGCCGCCGCTCGACGATGAGGCGCGTCAGGCGTTCCTCTCCCGGATCCGCGACGCTGTGCACGTCGTCGGAGGCAGAGAGTTCCTGGCACCATTCGAGGCGCACTGTCGTGACGACCACACCTACGGCTTGTGCCGCATTCACACCGTCGGGGCGGTGAGCTCGTCGTGACCGCCCTCATCACACCCGAGGCCATCGCTGCGGCACTCGGGCAGTTCCCGCCGACCG
Organism: uncultured Microbacterium sp.; assembly: GCA_937926065.1. GTDB lineage: Bacteria > Actinomycetota > Actinomycetes > Actinomycetales > Microbacteriaceae > Microbacterium. Next base: position 14,083 of record CALANM010000210.1, on the reverse strand, counting down.
CGGAGCAGTCCGCCGTCATCTCGGCGCCGCTCCAGCCCGCGCTCGTCGTGGCCGGCGCCGGCAGCGGCAAGACCGAGACGATGGCGGGGCGGGTCGTGTGGCTCGTGGCCAACGGACTCGTGCGACGCGACGAAGTGCTCGGCCTCACTTTCACCCGCAAGGCGGCCGGTGAGCTCGCACAGCGCATCCAGCGGCGGCTGCAGCGGCTTTCGGAGTTCGAGCGGCGCGGCCTGCTGCCCCGTCTCAGCGAGCTCCACGCCTCGGGCGCGCTGGAGGTCTTCACGCGTCTCGAACGCGAAGGCGCGCCCGAAGCGGCGCGCCGCCGGGCGCTCGACGCGCTCGCAGGGAGCGCGGGAGCGACGCCAGGCGCCGACTCGCTGCTGCACCGACCCACGGTCTCGACGTACAACAGCTTCGCGGATGCCATCGTGCGCGAGAACGCCGTACGCGTCGGCCGCGACGCCGATGCGGCCGTTCTGAGCGAATCGGCCGCCTGGCTGCTGATGCGCCGCATCGTGCACGACAGCGACGATCCTCGGCTGGAAGGCCTCGAGTATCGTCCGTCGACCATCATCGACGCCGCCCTGCAGCTGGCGCGCGATGCGGTCGACAATCTGGTCGATCTCGACGATCTTGACGCGTTCGCCGACGCCTTCGCCGACGTCCTCGAGAGGCCTTCGCAGGATAGGCGCACCACCGTGTACGCGGACGTGGCCAAGGCCGTCTCCCGCGTGGGCGGCCTCGGCATACTCACCGCACTCGCCCGCGAGTACAACCGGCAGAAGCGTCGGCGCGGCGTGATCGACTTCTCCGATCAGGTGGCGGGCGCCCTGGAGATCGTCCGGGCGCATCCCTCCGTCGCCGCCGAGCTTCGCGACCGCTACCGCGTCGTGCTGCTCGACGAGTACCAGGACACCTCGGTCGTCCAGACCGATCTGCTGGCGCAGCTGTTCGCGGGCACCGCGGTCATGGCGGTCGGTGACCCGCATCAGTCGATCTACGGCTGGCGTGGCGCGAGCGCGGGCAATCTCGGCGGCTTCGCGAGCGCATTCTCGGGCGGTTCGCCGACCTCCGACTACTCTCTCCTTACGAGCTGGCGCAACAGCGAACACGTGCTCACCGCCGCGAACGCCGTTCTCGAACCCCTCGCTGCGCGATCGCCCGTGCGCGTCGATGCGCTGCGCTCACGGCCGGGCGCACCGGCGGGGGACGTCGAGGCCGCGTACGACGTGGATGTCGACGCCGAGGCGGACCGGGTCGCGTCATGGTTCGCACGGGTGCGCGCCGACCGTGCCCGGGAGGGACTGCCCACGACCGGAGCCGTGCTCTTCCGCGCCAAGAAGCACATGGTGCGCTTCGCCGACGCGCTCGGACGGCACGGCATCCCGCACCGCATCCTCGGACTGGGCGGCCTGCTCTCGACGCCCGAGGTCGTGGATGTCGTCGCCGCGCTGCGCGTCATCAGCGATCCCACGGCGGGCTCATCGCTCATCCGGCTGCTTGCGGGACCGCGGTGGAGCGTCGGGCTGGCCGATCTGCGCGCCCTCGCCGCGCTCTCCCGCCGCCTCGCCCGTCACGACAGCGCGCTTCGAGAACTCGCCCCCGATGTCGCGGATCGGATGCGGCGCTCGGGCGGTGACGAGTCGGGCTCGCTCATCGATGCGCTCGACTTCGTGCTCCGTCAGCGCATCGACCACGGCTGGCTCGGCGGATTCACCGCTGAAGGACTCCGCAGGCTGCGCGACGCCGCGAGCGTCTTCGAGGGGCTTCGCCGGGCGATCGGCATGCCGGTGCCCGACCTCGTGAGGCTCATCGAGGTCGAACTGCGGCTGGACATCGAGCTGGCCGCAAACGAGACGCGCGGGCCCGCGCGGATCGCGGGCGACCAATTGCGCGCATTCGTCGACGAGCTTCAAGGCTTCCTCGCCACCGACGAAAGCGGCTCCCTTCCTGCGCTTCTCGCCTGGCTGGACCGGGCGGAGCGGCTGGACGAGTTCGCGCCCCGCACCGAGCCGCCCGAGGACGACGTCGTCCAGCTGCTGACCATCCACGGTTCGAAGGGTCTCGAGTGGGACGCGGTGGCCGTGGTGCGCAATGTCGTCGACGAGCTTCCCGCAAAGCCTCGCGACGGACTGGGGTGGCTTCGGTTCGGCGTCCTGCCGTACCGCTTCCGCGGCGACCGGTCGTGGCTCCCGCACCTCGCCTGGTCGGTGCAGGAGGCGCCCACGCAGCAGGACCTCCGCGACGCGCTCGGGGCCTTCAAAGAGGCGGTCGCCGACCGTCAGCTGGAGGAGGAGCGCCGACTGGCGTATGTCGCCATCACGCGGGCGCGTGATCACCTGCTCCTCACCGGCTCGGCATGGTCGGGCACCAGCACCCCGCGGCCGGCGAGCCCCTTCCTCCGTGAGGCGTGCGACGCGCTGGGCGTCCACATCGACCTCGACCCCGATGTGGGGGAGAACCCGTACCTCGACGAACGGCGGCTGCTCGCATGGCCCGCCGACCCGCTCGGCGCGCGTCGTCACCGGGTCGAGGCGGCGGCCGCGCTCGTGCGAGAGGCGCTGGGCGAGGAGCCCGTCATGCCGTCACGCGACCTGACGCTGCTCCTTGCGGAACGCGATGCGCGTGCCGCGGGGGTCACGGCACAGGCGCCGACGCGCATCCCGGCCTCGCGGTACAAGGAGTTCGTCGGCGATTACGACGCGGCGGTCGCGGCAGCGGTGCGGCCGCTGCCGGAGCGTCCGTATCGGCAGACACGCCTGGGCACCCTCTTCCATGCGTGGGTGGAGCAGCGGTCGGGACTCGCCGGGCCCGGGCAGAGTGCCGACGACGGGCTGTGGGAGCTCGACGACGATCATTCGCAAGGCGCGCCCGACCAGGCAGCCCTCGCGGCGCTCAAAGAGAAGTTCCTTGCCTCCGAGTGGGCCGACCTGCGGCCGATCGCGGTGGAGACCGAGATCGACTTCACCGCCGACGACCTTCTGCCCGACGGGCGTCCTCACGTCGTGATCTGCAAGCTCGACGCCGTCTACGAGCGCGACGGTCGCATCGAGATCGTCGACTGGAAGACCGGGCGACCGCCGCGCACGCCGGCAGAGCGTGAAGAGCGGATGCTGCAACTGGAGCTGTACCGCCGGGCGTACCACGCAAAGCACGGCACCCCGCTCGACCGGATCGACGTCGTGCTGTACTACGTCGCCGAAGATCTCATCCTGCGCGGCTGAGCGTCCCCGCGCACGCGACGTGCGCCGCGGTGCTGAGCGGGGCTCAGGCGGTCTCTGTCCACCGGCGAAGCGCGTTGCGCGCGGCCAGATCGGGGTCGTGGTCCTCGTCGCTGTCCCTGTCGCGGGCGTCGGTGTCGGGCACAGGAGCCGACCAGTCCGAGAGGTCGATCGGCGCCGTCTCGAGGTCTGTCGTGTCGACCTGCGCGTCGTCCGACGTGTATTCGGAGAGCGCATCGGCGTCGTAGGTGTCGGTCTGCATCGAGGTGTCCACGGCGGTGGTCGTGGGCACGCGTCCGAACGCCGCGATCGCGTCGTCGACGGTGATCGTGTCCTGGGCGAGCGGCGGGGCGTCGCGCACGCTCTCCTCGAGTGCCTCCAGGAGCGCGACCGCGTCCGTCACGACCGAGTCGTCGCCGTCGGCGTGGCCGTGGACGAGCCAGGCCGCGAACTCGAGTTCGGCGTGCAGGCGCGCGCGCTCCCACAGCGCCGCATCGACGGCACGGCTCGACGCCTCGGTGTAGGAATCGAGCACGTCGATCCGGGCATCGGGAGCCGACGCCAGCCAGCGCAGGTCCACGGCTGGGTCGCTGACCGACAGGCCGCCCCAGTGGAGCAGTCCCGTGATGGTCGGCACGCCCGCCTCGTCGTCCTCGAACAAGAACGAGGAAGGGTCGACGCCGCCCAAGGTCACGCACGACTCGAAGCGCCACAGCGCATCTGCCGCGAGGGCGGAGCTCCACCGGCGCAGCAGGCCGAAGGGCAGCCGACCTGTCGCCTCCGCGCGGTCGAGGAGACGCTCAGCCTCAGCACGGACCTGCGCGGAGCTGAGAACGCTCAGGCCTGCGTCACGCGCCACCGATACGGGAAGGTCATGCACGGCGGCCGTCGCCGCCCCGAGGGCGGACGCCACCCCGGGACCGGCCGGGACGTAGGCCGCGTCGACCCGGTATCCCGGCAGCCAGGTCTGGACGACGGCCGAAGTCCCCTCGAAGGGCGTCTCTCCGAGCACCGCGGGTGCCGCGAAGGGCAGCACGGCGCGTACACCCGCGGTGAGAGCCTGCAGCGCACGCAGCTCAGCGCGGAGGTCGCGATCGGCGTCGACGTCGACGGGAACGCGCACCACGGCATGGCGCCCGTCGTCGAGCGTGACGACGGCGCTGTCGTAGCGGCCGGCCGACCCCTCCGTCAGGGGTGCCACGTCGATCACCCCGGTGCGGGCCAGAGCAGACGTCACCGACGCGGCTAGAGTGAGAGGTGAGCGTGCCATGCCCTCCAGGGTAGGCGTGGCATGACCTGGCGCCTTCGCGCCACGCCCGCAAGAGAGGTCCTCGATGACGCCGCAGGACGTCCCGACGCCGCCCGCCCTCGCGCGCGCGGCCTTCGACCGTGCCGCAGACGAACGCACCGCGCCCGGCCTCGTCGAGCGGCTTCAAGCCGACTCCACCTCCCTCGTGCTCGCTGTGCACGGCGACCGCGCGCCGCTCACGCCCGACGGGCGTCTTGACCTCATGCCGCCGGCTCGGGTCGAGTCTCCGGCAGTGTGGGGGTTCCTCGGTCGTGACGACGACGGCGCGGCTCTGCTCGTGGCGGCGGTGGACGCCGATGCGGGCCCGCCGGTCGCGGCATCCGCGTGGGGCTCGCTGCGCGCGACGGGAGGCGACCTCCCGGGTCGTGACGGCGCGCTCTTCGTCACCGGGCTCGCCCTGGGTCGATGGCTGCTCGACGCGCCTTTCTGCCCCCGCTGCGGCGGCGTCACCGAGGTGCACGCCGCAGGGTGGTCCCGCGTGTGCACCGTCTGCTCCCGCGAGCACTTCCCCCGGACCGACCCCGCCGTCATCGTCGCGATCTCCGATCCTGGCGGAGAACGGCTGCTCCTCGGTCAGAACGCCCTGTGGGCCGACCGGAACATGTACTCCGCGTTCGCCGGGTTCGTCGAGGCGGGGGAGTCTCTCGAGGGCGCGATCGTGCGCGAGATCGAGGAGGAGGCGGGCGTCGTGGTGACCGGTCTCCGGTACCGGGGGTCGCAGGCGTGGCCCTACCCCCGCTCGCTCATGCTGGGCTTCCACGCGGTGGCATCCGACCCGGCGGCGGCGCGTCCCGACGGCGAGGAGATCGTCGACGTGCGCTGGTTCACCCGCGCCGAGCTGACAGCCGCGTTCGACGGCAAGGGAGACGTGCGCCTGCCCGGCAGGGCATCGATCGCCCACCGACTGATCCGCGATTGGGTCGAGGAATGAGCGCGCTGGACGGACTCGACGACGCGCAGCGGGAGGCCGCATCGATCCTGCGCGGACCGGTGTGCGTGCTCGCGGGGGCGGGCACCGGCAAGACGCGTGTCATCACGCACCGGATCGCTCACGGCGTCGACACGGGAGCGTATTCGCCGAGGCGTGTCATGGCGGTGACGTTCACGACGAAGGCGGCCGGCGAGATGCGCGGGCGGCTCCGACAGCTCGGTGTCGATGGCGTGTCGGCCCGCACCTTCCACGCGGCTGCCCTCGCACAGCTCAACCATTTCTGGCCGCAGGTCGCCGGCGACACGGCGCCGACGATCGTCTCGGGCAAGGTGCGCCTGCTCGGTCAGGCGGCAGACGCGCTTCGCCTGCGCGTCGACGCCGCGACCCTCCGCGATGTGGCGGCGCGGATAGAGTGGCGAAAGGTGACCATGCGCTCGGTCGAGCAGGCCGCGCGCGAGCGCCCCGAAGCGATCGGCGGACTCGACACGACGCAGCTCGTCGAGCTGCAGCAGGCGTACGAGCGACTCAAGGACGAGCGGCGTCAACTCGACTTCGAGGACGTCCTCCTGGCGTGCGCGGGCATGCTCGAGGCGGAGCCGCGCGTGGCGGCGGAGGTCCGTGAGCAGTACCGGCACTTCACGGTCGATGAGTTCCAGGATGTCTCGCCGCTGCAGAATCGGCTGCTCGAGCTCTGGCTCGGAGACCGGCGCGACCTGTGCGTCGTCGGGGACGCGAGCCAGACGATCTTCTCGTTCGCAGGCGCCGACCCTCGCTTTCTTCTGGAGTTCGCCGATCGCTATCCCGACGCGCAGGTCGTGCGACTGGAGCGCAACTACCGGTCGGACGCCGCGATCCTCGGGGTCGCGAACGAGCTCATGCGCGGGCGGCCCGGAGCTCTCCACCTCCACTCGGATGCCGAGCCGGGCCCGCCGCCGGTCGTCACGGCGTACGACGACGATGCCGCCGAGGCCGACGGCATTGCCGCAGCGGTCGCCGCGCAGGTCGCCGACGGCATCGATCCGCAGCGGGTCGCTGTGCTCTACCGGTCCAACGCGCAGTCGGCGCCGCTGCTGGCGGCCCTCGCGTCGCGCGGCATCGCGGCGAGCGTGCTGGGCGGCACGCGGTTCTTCGACCTTCCCGAGGTGCGCCAGGCGCTCATGGCGCTGCGCGGCGCCGCCGTCGCGCCCTTGGAAGGAGGCTTCGTGGCGACGGTGCGCGACGTGCTGCGCTCGCTCGGGCTCACGGACGACCCACCGCCGGCCGGGGGAGCGCTGCGCGAGTCGTGGGAGGCGCGTGCCGCGCTCCTGCGCCTGGCCGAGGAGGCTCCCGAAGGGACGACGCTGCGCGCATTCACCGACGAACTGCTCTCACGTGCGAAAGACCAGCACGAGCCGACGATGCGCACAGTGACCCTCGCGACGCTGCACGCGGCGAAGGGCCTGGAGTGGGACCACGTGCACCTCGCGGGGCTGTCGGAGGGGCTGCTCCCGATCTCCTACGCCACGACGTTCGAGGCGATCGACGAGGAGCGACGCCTCGCCTATGTCGGGGTCACGCGCGCTGCTCGCTCACTTTCGATGTCATGGGCTCGTATGAGCGGGCATAGAGAGCGCCAGCGGTCGCGGTTCCTTCAGGAGATCGGCACAGGCACCGTGCGTGCGGGCGGTGCGCGCGCCACGTCCGGCGGACACTCCCGGCCTCGAGGCTGACCGACGCCGTCGCCTCGCCGGGCTCGTCGCGCAGCATCCTGCCGGCGAGGACTCCGGCTTCCAGCAGAACGCCGGGATCGGTGGGTGGAGCGCGGCGCTCCAAGAGCTGCGCCGCCAGGACGGGCCACACCGGGTCGTCGTCGCTGCGATGCGCATGAAGGCATGCCGTGCAGGGCGTGCGTCCGGGAACGACCACCGGACCGACCGTCGCGCGGTCGCCGGCGAGCTCGATGGGAAGGTGCACGACGTCGTCGCGCACGAGCTGGGCCGCGCGCCGCGGGTCGAGCAGGCGCCGAGCGACCGCGACCACAGGATGCCCGGCATTGTCGCCGGCCCACGTTCGCGCCTGGGCGATCCGCACGCCGGCGCTCACGAGACCCTGGGCGATGGCGCTCGCCTCGGCTTCAGGAAGCTCGCACGGCAGCTCGAGGATCACGACCGGCCCGGACGGGGGCACCGGTTCGAGGGCCGGGCGCAGCCGCTCGACGAACCGCTCGGCAGCCACCGCGTCGGCCCCATAGCAGATGGCGAGCGCGAGTATCCGGTCTGCCGGGATGCCGTCGCGCAGCGCTTCGAGCAGTCGTTCCTGCCACGCCGTGACATCGTCGAGGCGCGCGATCCCGTCGACGCCGAACTGCAGAGTCGTCGCCGTGCGCCAGAGGGGCGGATGAGCGGGAGGGAGCCTGAGCACCGCCCGATTCTCGCGGGACATGGTGCCGCCCGCTCGCCCTCTCCACAGCGGCGACGCGCGGGCGCCGGCGGTTCAGACGGGGCGGTGGCCGTCGGGGCGGTCGTCGTCGTCCTCGTCGTCACCGGCGCTGCCGGGAGACTCGTCGGCGGCGGAAGAGTCGCCCGCATCGGATGCGCGCTCATCCGCCCCCGCGTCCGCGAGCTCAGCAGCCGCGTCCGCGAGCAGGGCGTCGAGCGCCTCGTCCATCTCGTCGCGCTCGGGAGCGTCGCCTCGAGCCTGTGACTGCAGTCGAGCGATGAGCGACGCAGGGTCATCGATGTCCTCGGCCGACGGCATGAGGTCGGGGTAGTCCCAGAGGGCGTCGCGCGCCGCGATGCCGACGGCGTCGGTGACGGCACGCCACATGGCCGCCGCTTCACGCAGACGGCGTGGTCGCAGCTCGAGGCCGACGAGAGAGCCCAGGGCGCGCTCTGCGGGCCCGCCGACGGCGCGGCGGCGGCGCACGGCCTCACCGATGCGGTCGGCGGCCGGGAGTCGGTGCGTGGCATCGGTGGTCACGACCTCGACCCAGCCTTCGACAGTGGCGAGGAGGTTCTCCAGGCGAGCGAGGGCCGCTGTCTGCGCCTCGCTGCGCTGGGGCAGCAGAGCGCCGCTCTCGATCGCCTCGCGCAGTGAGTCGGGAGCCGTCGGATCGAACTGCGAGGCGACCTGCTCGATGGCGTCGGTGTCGATGTGGAGGCCCCGCGCGAACTCCGTCACCTGGGAGATGACGTGCAGCCGAAGCCACTTGGCATGGCGGAAGAGACGAGCGTGGGCGAGCTCGCGGGCGGCGAGGTACAGCGCGAGCTGATCGTCGTCGATCTCGAGATCGCGACCGAAGTCGGCGAAGTTCTGGGGAAGGATCGCCGCTTCGCCGGCGGGCATGACGGGGATGCCGACGTCGCCGCCCGAGACGACCTCCTGCGACAGGCCTCCCATGACGGCGCCGAACTGGGCCGCAAAGAGCGATCCGCCGACGGAGCGCATGAGGCGTCCGGCGCCCATGGCGATGTCGCGCATCTCCTCGGGGAGCTGGGTGCCGAGTGCCTCGGTCATCGCGTCGGTGATCGACGTCGCCACCGGCTCCGCGAGCTCCTGCCACACAGGGAGGGTCTCTTCGACCCACTGGCCCCGGGTCAGCGCGCGCGGGGCGGTCGCCAGCTCCGAGATCGCAGTGGCCTCGCCCAGCCAGAGGGTCGCGAGTGTGAATGCCTGATCGAAGTCCTGTCTCGAGCCGGAGGAGATGCCGCGATCGTCCTTGTTCGCCAGGTGCAGCGCGTGCGTGCGCGCCGCCGACCAGTCGATGCCACCGTCACCGCCCGCAGCGAACGCGCCCTGCAGGTGCCGCATGACCTGCTGCATCATGGCCGGATCGATCCCGAGTCCCTGGAGCTCGGAGAACTGCGCGGGGTCGATGCCGCCCTGTCCGCCCAGCAGGCGACGCAGCATCTCAGCGAAGTCCTCAGGATCGGGACGGTCGTCGTCAGTCATGTCGGGCGCCTTTCAGCAGGGGATGACATCGCGTTCTACGCTAGTCGCACGCGTTCGCGCCAGGTCTGGCGGGAGCCCGCCCCGTGTACGCCGGTCGCGAACGTCCGGCCAGGAAGGTCCGACGTGACACTCTTCGATGAGCGGCAGGATGCCGTCGCCCCTCGTCCCCGCCGACTGCCGCGCACGACTGTCGCCGGCATCTGGGCCCTGACCGTCGCGCTGATTGCGCTGCTGGCCCTCACTCTGCTGCCGACCTCGTACGTCGTCCAGCAGCCGGGGCCCGTCTTCAACACGCTGGGAACGGCGCGCGACGCCGAGGGCACGGAGGTCCCGCTCATCTCGATCGAGGGCGCAGAGACGTTCCCGACCTCGGGTTCGCTCGACCTGCTCACGGTGCAGGTCGTGGGCAACCGCGAGCGCACGCCGTCGTGGTTCGAGCTCGCGCTGGCGTGGTTCGACTCCTCACGCGCCGTGCTGCCGATCGACGACATCTTCCCTTCCGACCAGACCACGGAGGAGCGCAACGAGGAGAGCGCGGCGATGATGGTCGACTCGCAGAAGGAGGCCACCGCTGCGGCGCTGTCGGAACTCGGCTACGACGTCGAGCAGATGGTCCGCGTGTATGCGCTCACCGACGATTCGGCTGCTGCCGGCGTGCTCGAGCCGGACGACGTCATCGTCGCCGCGAACGGCCAGGAGGTCACCGACACGGAGACGCTTCGCGGGATCATCAACGACGGCGGTGGGAAGGCGGTCGAGCTCACGATCGAGCGCGCCGGCGAGGAGCGCACCGTCGAGGTCACGCCGCGGCAGTCGGAGATCGGCGGGGAGACGCTGTGGCTCATCGGCGTGACGACGCTGCACGACTTCTCGTTTCCGATCGACGTCACGATCCAGCTCGACAATGTGGGCGGACCGAGCGCCGGCATGATGTTCGCCCTCGGCATCATCGACACGCTCACGGAGGGCGAGCTGAATGGAGGCGAGGACATCGCCGGCACCGGGACGATCGACTCGGCCGGGAACGTGGGGCCCATCGGCGGCATCCGCCAGAAGCTGCATGGGGCGTCGGGCGCCGGCGCCGACTACTTCCTCGCGCCGGCGAGCAACTGCGACGAGGTCGTGGGGCATGTCCCGGCCGGTCTCCAGGTCTTTGCCGTCGAGACCCTCGACGATGCGCTCGAGGTCCTCGGCGCGATCCGCGACGACGGCGAACTCTCCTCGCTTCCGGCCTGCGGCTGAGGACTCCGACCGGCCCCGGTGGGAACTGGGCGACCTCGCGGCATCCGCTCGGCGTCCACTCGGTCTGCCCGCGCCTAGGATGAGAGGGTGACCACGACCTCTGTGCCGAACCAGGCCACGCCCTCCAGCCCGCTCCGCCGCGCCGTCGGGATCACGATCGCCGTGATCGCCGGTCTCGTCGTCGCGTTCTTCACCTTCGCGAGCCTCTACGCCGACTGGCTCTGGTACGAGCAGCTCGGCTACGACAGCGTGCTCATCACGCAGTGGACGGCGCGCGTCGTGATGTTCCTCATCGGGTTCGCCGCGATGGCCGTCCCTGTCTTCGTCGCGATCCAGCTCGCCTACCGGCTTCGACCGGTCTACGCGCGGCTCAGCTCGCAGCTCGACCACTACCAGGAGGTCGTCGAGCCGCTGCGACGCCTCGCGATGTGGGGCATCCCGGTCTTCTTCGGGTTCTTCTCGGGCTTCGCGGCATCGGCGCAGTGGGAGACCGTGTGGCTCTGGATCAACCGCGTGCCCACGGGCGACGCCGATCCGCAGTTCGGCCTTGACACGAGCTTCTACCTGTTCGAGCTGCCGCTGTACAGCTCGGTGCTGGGTTTCGCGTCGGCTGTGCTGCTCATCTGCCTCGTCGTCACGGCGCTGGTGGCCTACCTCTACGGCGCCGTGCGCGTGGGCCAGCGCGAGCTGCGCATCTCCAAGTCAGCTCGCATCCAGCTCGCCGTCCTTGCGGGACTGTACCTGGCAGTGCAGGCCGTCAGTCTCTGGCTGGACCGCTACAAGACGCTGCTGTCCGAGGGAGAGCGCATCACGGGCGCCGGGTACACCGACGTCAACGCGATCATCCCTGGGCTCACCATCCTGTCGATCGTCGCGGCGCTCGTCGCGGTGCTGTTCTTCGTGACGGCGATCATCGGCCGCTGGCGGTTCCCGCTGATCGCGACGGGACTGCTGATCGTCTCGTCGCTCGTCGTGGGCGTGGCTTACCCGTGGTTCGTCAACCAGTTCCAGGTCGTTCCCAACCAGGAGCGCTTCGAGGCGGAGTACTACCAGCGGAACATCGACGCCACCAAGAAGGCGTACGGGATCGACGGCCTCGAGAAGATCGACTACGACGCCGTCAATACTGCCGAAGAGGGACAGCTCCGCGAAGACGCCGAGACCACGGCGTCGATCCGGATCATGGATCCCGCGATCATCAGCCCGACCGTGCGGCAGCTCGAGCAGTACCGGTCGTACTACAAGTTCGGCGACCCGCTCGACGTCGACCGCTACGACATCGACGGCCAGACCCAGGACACCGTCGTCTCGGTCCGTGAGCTCGACCTCAACCAGCTCGGTCAGGCGGCGTCGTGGTACAACACGACGCTGGTGTACACGCACGGCTATGGCATGGTCGCGGCGAAAGGCAACGACCGCACGGCCGACGGCAACCCCGTCTTCCTGGAGCGCGGGATCCCGACTGCCGGCGAGCTGACCACGAGCGAGGAGTACGAGCCCCGCGTGTACTTCGGCGAGTCGTCGCCCCTTTACTCGATCGTCGGCGCCCCGGAGGGAGCGGAGGACATCGAGCTCGACTACCCGCGCGGCAGCGGCGACGACGGCGGCAATCAGACCAAGACCACGTTCTCCGGCGACGGCGGTCCCGATGTCGGCAACATCTTCAACCGGCTCATCTACGCTCTGAAGTTCCAGTCGACGGACATCCTCTTCTCGGATGCCGTCAACGAGGAGTCGCAGATCCTCTACGACCGCGACCCCGTGACGCGCGTAGAGAAGGCCGCACCGTACCTCGAACTCGACAACGACCCGTATCCGAGCGTCGTCGACGGCCGCATCGTGTGGATCGTCGACGGCTACACGCTGAGCGCGAACTACCCGTACTCCTCGATCGTGAGCCTGCGTGAGGCGATCAGCGACACGCAGACGATCGCCTCGCGGGTCGCGCTCGATGACGTCAACTACATCCGCAACTCGGTCAAGGCGACCGTCGACGCCTACGACGGCTCGGTGACGCTCTACGCATGGGACGAGGAAGACCCGATCCTGCAGGCGTGGCAGAAGGTGTACCCCAGCACCCTCAAGCCGATCTCGGAGATGTCGGGCGAGCTCATGAGCCACGTGCGATACCCGAGCGACCTGTTCAAGGTGCAGCGCGCGATGCTCGGCACTTACCACGTCGACGACGCGGCGTCCTTCTACGCACGCGACAACGCATGGCGCACGCCCGACGACCCGGTGTCGAAGTCGAAGGTGCTGCAGCCGCCGTATTACCTCACGATGAAGATGCCTGGTCAGGACGAGCCGACGTTCTCGATGTTCACGTCGTTCATCCCGGCCGCCGTGGGCGACAACACGCGGAACGTGCTGATGGGATACCTCGCGGTGGATGCCGACGCCGGCAGCGAAGCGGGTGTGAAGGCGGACAGCTACGGCAAGCTGCGGATGCTGGAGATCAGCGCCGACCTGAGCGTTCCCGGCCCGGGACAGGTGCAGAGCCGTTTCAACTCCGATCAGACGATCTCTTCGCAGATCAACGTGCTGAAGATCGGTCAGTCCGAGGTTCTCAACGGAAATCTGCTGACCCTTCCCGTCGGTGGGGGCTTCCTCTACGTGCAGCCCGTCTTCGTGCAGCCCAGCAGCGGCACGCAGCTGCCCGCGCTGCGGAAGGTCCTGGTGGCCTTCGGTGACGAGCTGGCGTTCGAGGACACCCTGCAGCAGGCGCTCGACGCGCTGTTCGAGGGTGATTCGGGGGCCAGCACGGGAGACGGCAACGTCACGCCGACGCCGGGTCCGACGCCGACCCCGACGCCCACGCCGACGGAACCGGCCGAGCCGAGTGACCCGGGCGAGCCGGCTGACCCGGGCGCGGATGTCACGTTCGAGCAGGCGCTCGAGGAGGCACGCCAGGCGATGCTGGAACGCGACGCGGCTCTGAAGGCCGGCGACCTGGCGGCATTCGCCGAGGCGGACGAGCGGCTGACGGCCGCCATCGAGCGGCTCCTCGCCCTGAGCGGCGACTGACGGACGACGAGGGCCCGGACCATCGAGGGCCCGGGCCCTCGTCGTGTCCCTCAGGCGGCGAGGAGCCACCACCAGATGAGCAGGAGCGTGACGGCGAACCCGGTGATCTGGTTGAGCCACAGGAAGCGGCTCCAGCCAGCCGTCGCCGCCTGCGCGTGCGCGTCGTCGACGTGCCGGTACGGCCAGGCGTTGGCGATGTACGGGACTGCGAGCACCGCGCCGAGCGGCCCCGGCCATGCCGAGGCGAGCATGGCGAGGCCCGCTGCCAGATAGCAGGCGAGTGCGAAGCGGACGGTCGTGCGTGCGCCGAGAACCGTCGCGATCGACGCGATGCCTGCGGCGCGGTCCGCAGTGATGTCCTGCACGGCGCCGAAAGCGTGCGAGGCGACACCCCAGAGCGCGAAGGCGACCATGACGGCCCACAGC
>CALANM010000209.1 GCA_937926065.1 uncultured Microbacterium sp. | reverse complement strand
CATGCGCGCCAGTGTAGTGAGCGTTCCCGACCCGGGGACACCGAGCCGCGTCACCCGATCGCCGGACGGGCGATCACGCCTTCCGTGTCGCGTCTCTCACAAGGTCGGACGAGGCGCCGTCGCTGCCCGTTCGGGCACGCAGCTCCAGAATCTGCCGAACGTACTTCGTGCGCCCCTCAGCTCGCAGCAGCTCGATCAGCGCTTCGAAGGCGTCTTCGGTCGGCACCATGATGCGATCGCGGTCGAAGAAGAAGCGGAAGATGGCACGGTACTTCTTCAGGTACGAGCGGAGGCCCTGCGTGTCGTTCGCAGCCCGAAGCTCGGCCAGCTGCTCGGCCGATCCCAGGAACTCGTGGCGGAGCTTGAGCTCGTGGATGTGGAATGCGACGCGCAGCGCCTGGTTGTCGGCAGAGAACTCGTCGCGGTTGTGCTCATCGATCTTGCCGAGCCAGTCCAGCTGCTCCTTCGTCGCCTCGCGCAGCGCGAGGATCATGGGGCGGCGGACGTACTGCCGGTACTCGGCGTAGCTCACATGCCGCGAAGAGATCGGGCGGTGCGCGCGGAACGGGTGAAGGCTGATGCTGTCGATGCGGCTCAGCACCTGGCGCGGGTGGTCCAGGAACTCGGTGAAGATGCGTGTGCGCACGCCGTTGAGCATGATCTCCGTCGTCTGCTCGATGCGGGCCGGGTCGAAGTAGAACCTCGCCGACGGCACCTCCGAGATCACGTGGGCCAGCGGTCGGAACGAGTCAGCGCCGGCGGCGTCGCTCCGGGTGCGCGTGAGCGTGCTGACCTGCAGCGGCACGAGCTCGATGTGGATGCACTGTGCGCGTGAGCGCGAGTCGTACGGGTCGAAGTACAGGGTCGATTCGTCGTAGAAGCGAACGACACGTCCCTTGAGACGAGGGTTGTTGAATGTTCCTTCAAGCCCGGTGCCGCTGGGCAGGGATGCCGGATCGAGCGCGACCACCTTCGCCAGCTCCTCGGGAACGAGGAGCACCTGCAGCACGTGGTCGCCCCGACGGGTGAGGGCGCCGTTGCGGACGTAGTCGACGGCGGCGAGGCCGCCGACGGAGTATGAGACCCCGTGCGAGGCGCACAGCTCCTCGAACCTGGCGAGCAGGGTCAGCTGCACCTCCTGGATGTCATCGAGGCGCACGGTGCGCGGTCCCGCCTCGATCAGCTGCTCGAGCTCATCGGTCTCGCCGTCGGCGAGCTCGGCCGCGTCGCTCTCGCCGTCTGCGATCTCCGCCGTGTCGGTCTCGACGACGACCTCGTCGGCTTCGGCCGCGTCCGGGTCGAGCACCTTGGTGTCGATTGCGTCAGGGTCGAGCACCTCGCCCGGGACGGTCTCGCTTGCGACGGCGACCAGCTCGGTCGTGTCTGTCGCGACCACTTCAGTCTCGGCCGTGTCGAGACTCGCGGCAGTCGGCAGGTCGAACAGTCGCGTGCGGGCCGTGAGCGCCACGAGTCCGTTGTCGCTCTTGACCAGACGCTGGAACACCGCGTTCGCGGCGTCCGTCTCTCCGGCCTCGCTCAGCGCGCAGCCGTACTGGAGGCGCAGGCCGTCGAGGTTTCCGGCCCGGCCGTCGAGAGCATCGAGCAGGGATGCGAGCCGTTCCGGACCGTAGCTGTCTGGGTGCAGCACCGCGTCCGCGGTCAGGAAAGGCACGAGTCGGGGATGCTGGGGCAGATGGCGCGCGACGAGCTGCTCGGCTCGTGTGTGGTCGCGGTCTTGGAGGCTCTTGATCAGCTCGATCGAGTCGCGGATCAGCTCCTTCAGCTCGGTCGAGGGAGCGGGCACGAGCGACAGGATCTTCGCCGCTTCTTCCGCGCGTCCTTCTGACGTGAGCGCGTAGGCGATGCACTCGATGAGTGAGGCGTCGATCTCCGGCGCGTCGGAGGGCATCGGGCCGCGCTTGAGGACGCCCCGCGTCGCGTTGATGAATCGCGTGCTCAGCCGGACGATCTCGCGCGTCGCGTGGTCGCGCCGGAGTTCGTGGGCGTGTTCTATCGGCAGCCGTCTGGGCAGGTCCAGGGCGGCGGCGACGAAGCGCACCTGCGCGGTGAGGAGCGCCGCACGATCCCGTGACGGCTTACGGTGGATCCGGAGGAGGTACTCGCTCTCCTTGCTCGCCACGATCTCTTCATGATGGTCGAGCCAGTTGTAGGCGGAGAGGAAGTCGTCGGTCGTGAGCTCGGTGCTGGTGAACGTGTAGTGCGTGAAGGCGCGCTCGTTCTTCGGCGGCAGCATGTACCAGCGGGTGCCGTAGTGTCCGCGGAGGTACTTCTCGGGCAGCGTCGGCACGGGCAGCATGTGCCCTTCGAACTCCAGATACGTGGGCTCCTGGAACACGTCGGCGTCGTAGACGGCGTAGTTCCAGCCGCTTCGCGGCACGTAGTAGTCGGCGGGATCGTTCTTCCAGCGCGTCAGCTGGCGTGTGAAGAGTCGCTCGAGCCGACGCCGGCCGAGCACCTTCTCCATGCGGTTGAACCGACGATAGAGCTTCGGGTCAGACGGCTCCTTCACACCCAGCAGGCGCTTGTGATACCAGAGCTCACAGGCCTCGAGCTTCGCGCGGTAGCGGGGGAGATGCTTGGCCGGCACCCCGTCGAGGATGAAGATGTCGAGGAAGATGCCGGGCTTGTAGTTGGCTTCGACCATCGTGTTGCGCACGACGTGGGGGACGTCGGTGCGAACGAAGCGCGCGAATGTCCGGTGATGGTCGTGCGGTCGTCCGGAGAACGCCAGGAGACGGTTGGGGCGACTGGCGAGCTCGTCGTCGATGACGGCCAGCAGGCGCTCCCATTCGGTCTGCTTGATGAGGATGTCGACGTCGTCGTCCCACGGGACGAACCCGCGGTGGCGCACGGCTCCGATGACGCTGCCCCCGTCGAGGTACCACTGGATGTTGTGCTTGCGGCAGATCTCGTCGAACTCGAGGAGGAGTTCGAGCAGCTGGGTATGCAGGAACTTCAGCTCCTGTTGGGTAGCTCCCGCGAATCCGACGGGGTTCAGTTTCGTCAACGCCACGCGCGCGCCTAACTCTCACCAGACAGCATTTGCCATCCGGAAACGCCCGAGGCGTCGGGGCGCTCGGGTGAGCTCGGCGCGCGATCCATGCACAAGAACGCCTGATCAAACGGGCTGATTGATCGGTTCGAACCGTCGGTGCGATGATCTTCGGGCAGGGCAATTATGCCACCGCATACGAAATTCCCCTGCATCCGGAGGGTTGGCGGAAATGTGCATGTCGGAATTGTCGGTCCGGTGGCCGCGTGTGCGTGTGTCGTTCTGCGGTGGGCCCCGTGGGGCTCGAACCCACGACCCGCGGATGAAAAGGTCCGGTGGCCGCGTGTGCGTGTGTCGTTGTGTGGTGGGCCCCGTGGGGCTCGAACCCACGACCCGCGGATTAAAAGTCCGATGCTCTACCGACTGAGCTAGAGGCCCTCGTGTCCCAGCCTAGCGATCCTCTGCGGGGTGCCGTGCCAGCATTCGGCAAACCTTGAGCGGCGTTCGAGCGTGTCTTGTGCGATTTCGCTTCGCTTCGGTCAGGGAGCGGTCATGGTGCATGCTGGACGGGATGGTCTTCGATGGAGTGGGCACCGCGGGCGGACCGGGCAGCGACCCGGCCGCCGACCTGCTCATGCGCCTCTCGGCAGGCGATGTCGCCGCCGGCGCTGAGCTCTATGACCTGCTGGGAGACCGCGTGTACGGTCTGCTGCTGCGGGTGACCGACGATCCAGACCGCAGCGCCGACCTGCTGCTCGATGTGTTCACGCAGGTCGCCGACACGGCGGGGGCCGCGCCGCGCGGCATCTCTCCGTCAGCCTGGGTGCTGGCGGTCGCTCACGACGTGGCGGTCGCCGA
>CALANM010000208.1 GCA_937926065.1 uncultured Microbacterium sp. | reverse complement strand
GCCGAGCACGCGGGCGGCTTCGTCTTCGATGGCGGCCCCGTCTCGGCGGCCCCGTACGGCTCCGCGTCGATCCTGCCGATCTCGTGGGCGTACGTGCGCATGATGGGCGCGGAGGGACTGCGCAGGGCGACCGGCGCGGCCGTGCTCGCCGCCAACTACATCGCTCGCCGGCTGAACGACCACTATCCGGTGCTCTACGCCGGCGAAGGCGGCCTCGTCGCCCATGAGTGCATCCTCGACCTGCGCCCTCTGAAGGAGCAGACCGGGATCACGGTGGACGATGTGGCCAAGCGGCTCATCGACTACGGCTTCCACGCGCCGACCATGTCGTTCCCCGTCGCGGGCACGCTCATGGTGGAGCCCACGGAGTCGGAGGACCTCGGGGAGCTCGACCGCTTCGTCGAGGCGATGATCGCGATCCGCGCCGAGGCGGCCCGCGTGCAGGCGGGCGAGTGGCCGTCTTCCGACAACCCGCTCGTCAACGCGCCGCATACGGCGGAATCGGTGGTTGCGGGGGAGTGGGATCACCCGTACAGCCGCGAAGAGGCTGTCTATCCCGTGCGCAGCCTCGTGCGGAGCAAGTACTGGCCGCCCGTGCGCCGGATCGACAACGCCTTCGGCGACCGCAACCTCGTGTGCGCGTGCCCGCCGCCCGAGGCGTTCGCCTGACGACGCTCGCCGTCTCGTGCGGCATCCGCCTCGTCGTCAGAAGAGAGCGGGCCACCACGACGCGGCAAGCGGATAGCCGACGAACGCGACGACGTCGATGAGCGCGTGTGCGATGACGAGCGGCATGACGCGGCCCCACCGGTGGTACACCCAGCCGAAGACGACGCCCATCGCGACGTTGCCGACAAGCGGGCCGAAGCCCTGGTACGCGTGGTAGGCGCCGCGCAGCGCCGCGGTCGAGAGGATGATCGTCCACCTTCCCCAGCCGAGGCGGCGCAGGCGGTCGAAGAGATAGCCGACCATGACGACCTCCTCCGTGAGGCCTGCGCGCACGGCGGCGAGGACAAGCAGGGGGATCGTCCACCACGACGGGTCCAGCGGAGAGGCGCCGACCTGCACCGTGATGCCGAGGGCGCGACCGGCGGCGTAGAGCCCGAGGCCCGGGATGCCGATGACCGCCACCAACAGGACTCCGCCGCCGACGTCGCGCCCGAACGCGCGGAAGTCGAGCCCGATGCGTCGGAACGCGGCGCGGCCGGGCTCCCACAGGAAGTAGATGGCGAGCGCCACCGGCGCGAGGGCGAAGAACTGCGCGAGCACCTGGTAGAGGACGTCCCAGAACTGCTCGGCTGACGCGCCCGGGTTGAGGGCGGTCGACTGGTCGCCGAGCGGCTCCTCGCGCGTGAGCGCCTGCACCAGCGCCAGGACAGAGTAGAGCGCCGACCGGCCCACGGACAGTGCCAGGACGAGCGCCATCTCCCACCAGATACGAGAGCGCGTGGCCGTCTCTCTGTGCGTTTCCGCGCCGGACATCTCGCTCACGTTGTCAGAATGTCACATCCGAAACCCGGTGAGTTAAGGCTCTGTAACTTTTTCCGCCGATGGTTTTGAGCATTGCGCGACGCGTGCTTATGTTGATCCATCCGCGCCCCCGGACGTTCCGCGTCAGGGTGCGCACAACCTTGTACAGGAGGAACAGTGAGAATCAAGCGCTTCTCGGCAGCGGTGGCAGTCGCCGCAGCCGGCGCACTGGTCATCTCGGGCTGCGCTGCCGGTGGCGGCGAAAACAACGACGACTCCGGTCTCGTTGAGGGCTCGTCGATCACCGCTGCGTGGAACCAGGCGTTCTACTCGTTGAACGGCAACACGTCGTTCGGAAACGCCACCGCGAACAACAACATCAACTACCTGGTGCTCGACGGGTTCAACTACTACGACAACACCCCTGAGCTCGTTCAGAACACCTCGTTCGGCTCGTACGAGCTCATCAGCGAAGACCCGCTCACGGTCAAGTACACCGTCGCTGAGGGCAAGAAGTGGTCGGACGGCACCGAGGTGGGCGTCGCGGACCTCCTCCTGCACTGGGCCGCTCTCTCGCGTGCACTCGACACGCCGGACTTCGATCCGGGCGAGTACACCGACCCCGAGACCGGTGAGTTCACCGACAGCTTCCCGACCGACGTCGTCTACTTCGACTCCGGCGCGACCCCGACGTCCGGTCTCGGCCTCGTCTCGCAGACGCCCGAGATCGGCGACGACGGGCGCTCCGTCACGCTGACCTACAACGCGCCGTTCGTCGACTGGGAGCTCTCGTACGCCAGTGTCGGCTCGATGCTCCCGGCCCACATCGTCGCCAAGAAGGCCCTCGGCATCGAGGACAACGCCGAGGCCGCTCAGGCCGTGGTCGACGCCATCACCAACAAGGACGACGCCGCGCTGGCCTCGCTCTCGTCGTTCTGGAACTCGGGCTTCAACTTCACCGAGATGCCGGAGGACAAGGACCTCGTGGTCGCGAGCGGCCCGTACCAGATCAGCGACTACGTCGCCGACCAGTACGTGACGCTGACCGCGAACCCCGAGTACACGGGTGACAACGAGGCTCACATCGAGGAGATCACGATCCGCTTCATCCCCGACCCGCTCGCTGCGGTTCAGGCGCTGGAGAACGGCGAGGTCGACATCATCCAGCCGCAGGCGACCGCCGACATCACCGACGCGCTCAAGGACATCGAGGGCATCACGGTCGACACCAGCCTCGGTGGCACCTACGAGCACATCGACCTGCAGTTCGACAAGGGCAAGAACCCGGAGAACATCTTCTCCAACGCCAAGGCTCGCGAGGCGTTCATGAAGGTGATCCCGCGTCAGGAGATCGTCGACAAGCTGATCAAGCCGATCATCGGCGACACCGCCATCGTGCGTAACTCGCAGATCTTCGTCCCGGGTGCCGAGGGCTACGACGAGTCGGTCGCGGCCAACGGCTCCGACGCCTACGCCGAGGTCGACATCGAGGGCGCCAAGGCGCTGCTCGAGGAGTCGGGCATCACCGACACCTCGGTCTGCATCCTCTACGCATCGAACAACCCGCGCCGTGTCAACGAGTTCGCGCTGATCCAGGAGTCGGCTGCGAAGGCCGGCTTCGAGGTCACCGACTGCGGTTCTGAGGAATGGGGCGGTCTGCTCGGCACGCCGGGCGCCTACGACGCGTCGCTCTTCGGCTGGCAGTCGACGAGCCTCGGTGTCACGAACTCGCTCCCGACGTTCGAGACCGGCGGCATCAACAACCTCAACTTCTACACGAGCGAGACGGTGGACAACGTCGTCGAACAGCTGAACGTCGAGTTCGACGAGCAGAAGAAGATCGACCTTCAGATCGAGCTGGACAAGGCCCTGTGGAGTGACTTCTACGGTGTCACCCTCTTCCAGTTCCCCGAGGTCACGGCGATCAGCGACCGCGTCACCAACGTGACGTCGTCCATCCTGGCGCCCACGGTGTTCTGGAACGCCTGGGACTGGGAGATCACCGAGGCAGGACTGGAAGACTGAGAGTCTGACAGGTCCGCACCGGGCTGATCCCGGCGCATGACCGAGGTGGGGTGCAGGTCTCCCAAGGGGACCTGCACCCCGCCGCGTTAGACTGGTATGTCGCAGATTGTGGCCGGCGCATCTGACTCGCCGGCCTGCGCCCTGCGCTGACTCATCTGATTGGCAGGCGGCCAAAACATGGCTTCATTCATCATCCGGCGTCTGATCGCGTCTATCTTCGTGCTCTTCGCCGCGACGTTCCTGATGTATCTGCTGGTTTCGTTCTCGGGCGATCCCCTGGAAGACCTCCGGCAGAGCAACGCTCCGAACAAAGCCGAGCTCATCGAAGCTCGCACCAAGCTCCTCAACCTCGACGTCATCGCGCCGTTGCGCTATTTCCTCTGGCTCGGCGCCCTTCTCCGAGGCGACTTCGGGATCAGCATCCAGAACCAGCCTGTGAACGCGCTGCTGGCGAATGCGATGACGTCCACGCTGACCCTCGTGACCATCGCGACCGTCGTCGCGATCGTCCTCGGCATCGCGGTCGGCATCGTGTCCGCGCTGCGCCAGTACACGGGCTTCGACTACGGGATGACGCTGCTGTCGTTCCTGTTCTTCTCGCTGCCCATCTTCTGGGTGGCCGTGCTCCTCAAGCAGTTCGGCGCCATCCGCGTCAACAACTGGCTGGGCGAGCCGAAGTTCTCTGTGCCGGTGATCATCGGGATCTCCGTCGTGGCGGGACTCATCTGGATGTCCCTGCTGGGCGGCCGGTGGAAGCGCCGGCTCATCGTCTTCGCCGTGTCGGCCGTGGCGACGGGCCTCGTGGTCACCGCGCTCTCGGTGACCGAGTGGTTCGCCGACCCGAGCATCGGCATCGTGGTCTACGCGTTCCTGGCGGTGGGCATCGCGTTCGCGGTGACGGCGGTCTCGACGGGCCTGCGCAACCGCAAGGCGCTGTACGCCTCGCTCATCGTGGCGGTCATCGGCATCGCGCTGTACTTCCCGATGATGAACTACCTGCTCAACGGCATGACCATGCCGCTGTTCCTGGGCCTGATCGCCATCACCCTCGTCGTGTCGGCCGCCGTCGGCTGGTTCATGGGGGCCCCTGATCGCGGCCCGGTCATCCGCACGACCATGATCGTCGGGTTCCTGGTCGCCGCGTTCATCGCACTCGACAAGTACATGTCGTACTGGAACGCCTACGCGAACTCCAGCCGCGTGCGCGGACGGCCCATCGCGACCGTCGGCGCTTCGACGCCGGGGCTGGGCGGCAACTTCTGGGTGCAGGGTATCGACCTCTACACGCATCTGCTGCTGCCGACGCTCGCGATCATCCTGATCTCCTTCGCGGGCTACACGCGCTACTCCCGTGCGAGCCTGCTCGAGGTCATGAACCAGGACTACATCCGCACAGCGCGGGCCAAGGGCCTCACCCAGCGCACGGTCATCGTCCGCCATGCGTTCCGCAACGCGCTGATCCCGATCACGACGATCATCGCGTTCGACGTGGGTGCGATCATCGGCGGCGCAGTGGTCACCGAGACGGTCTTCGGGTGGACAGGGATGGGCCGGCTGTTCGTCACGGCGCTCGACGCCCACGACCCGAACCCGGTCATGGCGTTCTTCGTCGTCACCGGAACGCTCGCCGTCGTCTTCAATCTGATCGCCGACCTCGTATACGCGGCACTCGACCCGAGAATCAAGGTGGGCTGACATGAACACCACAATCACGAACGAGCCCGACACCCGCGAAGACCAGGCGCGCGCCGAGGTCTCCATCGAGCAGAAGGAGACCGAGGGGCTCAGCCAGGGCCAGATCGTCCGCCGTCGCTTCTTCCGGCACCGCGCGGCAATGATCTCGATGATCATCCTCGCCTTCATCGTCCTGCTCGCGTTCACGTCGGTCGGCGTGAGCCTGTGGGGCATCAGGATCCCCGGATGGTGGCAGTACACCTGGAACGAGATCCCCGCGAAGCTGAACAACGGCGCACCCACGCTGAGCCTGTGGCCGCTTCAGATCGGCGAGCACCCGTTCGGCCAGGACGAGGTCGGCCGCGACATCTTCGCGGTCGTCATGCGCGGTGCGCAGCAGTCGATCATGGTGATGGTCATCGCGGGAGTCGTGTCCACGGTCATCGGCGTCGTCGTCGGTGCGGTCGCCGGCTACTACGGCAAGTGGACCGACTCGGTGCTCATGCGCTTCACCGACATCATCATCACGATCCCGCTGATCGTCATCGGCGCGGTGCTCGGCAGCACTTTCGGCAACCTCGGCGCCGCCGTCCTCGGAATCGTCATCGGCCTGTTCGCCTGGACGACCATGGCGCGACTCGTGCGCGGTGAGTTCCTGTCGCTGCGCGAGCGCGAGTTCGTCGACGCGGCACGGGTATCCGGAGCACGCGACCGACGCATCATCTTCCGTCACATCCTGCCGAACTCGGTCGGCGTCATCGTCGTCAACGCGACGCTGCTGATGGCCGGCGCGATTCTGCTGGAGTCGTCGCTGAGCTTCCTGGGCTTCGGCGTCGTCTCGCCCGACACTTCGCTGGGCAAGATCATCTCGGAGAACCAGGCCGCGTTCTCGACGCGTCCGTGGCTCTTCTGGTGGCCCGGTGTCTTCATCATCGCGATCGCCCTGTGCGTCAACTTCATCGGCGACGGGCTGCGCGACGCGTTCGATCCGAGGCAGAAGAAG
Source organism: uncultured Microbacterium sp. (assembly GCA_937926065.1). Lineage (GTDB taxonomy): Bacteria > Actinomycetota > Actinomycetes > Actinomycetales > Microbacteriaceae > Microbacterium. The sequence continues at coordinate 7,393 of CALANM010000208.1, read as the reverse complement.
ATGCCGAGCGAGCGGGCGATGGCGCGTGCCGCGCGTGCGGCGGGTCACGCTCCGGCGGATGTCGACACGACGCCGTCGACGGATGCGCCGTCGGTGACGGTTCCGGGTGCAGCGATCTACACCGGCGACGTGGCAGGGTACGACGACCCTCGCCCCGAGCCCGGCGCGGGTCGGCGCGGGTCGGACACGCCGGAGCGCTGACGTGCTGCTAGATCGCCAGACCGATCACGGTCGCCGCGGCCAGCGCCGCGACGACCGCGATCGTGGCGACGTGCCATACCTCGGTCTGCGCCTCGGGATCGACCCCGCTCGCGAACGCGCCCGCGTCGCGAAGGCGCTCCCAGTGGCCGCGGATCAGCTGCGCGAGATTGCCCGTGGGCGTCGTGATGGCGTCGGTGGGTCGCAGTTCGCCCACGTCGCCGTGCGCGGTCGCACTGATGCCCTCGAAGTCCTTGGGCGCGAGCCCCAGGGTGCGATGGCGTCCCGGTGCCGGCGCGGCCCACACCGCCACGCGGCCGCGCGCCGTGTGCAGTGTGAGGGAGTAGCGGGTGTCGATCGCCGAGATCGACGGCCATGGCACGAAATGCGTGCGAGCCACGTTCTCGACCGTGATGCCGTGCTCCTGCACGCGGAGGCTCGGGCGCCAGAACAGAGCCCACGCCACGACGGCGATCAGCAGCACAGGCCAGACATAGCGAATCGCGGAGGCCGGGTCGGCGATGAACAGCCCGATCGCTCCGAGAGCGCACACACCAATCGTCACCGCAGCGAGGGAGCGCCCGAAGACGGGCCGGTACAGGACCTCCTGAAAAGACATGACGTCCAGTTTTCCAGATGGGACAGCAACAATGACTGACACGATGGGCACCGAGCGCGGCACTGCTGCGTCGGGCGAGACCGCTCCCGAGACGATCCTCCAGGTGGAGCACCTGGGTGTGGACTTCTGGGTCGAGGGGGAGTTCTATCCCGCCGCCGTCGACATGAACTACACGGTGCGCCGTGGTGAGGTGCTCGCGATCGTGGGCGAGTCCGGCTCCGGGAAGAGCACGAGCTCGATGGCGCTGCTCGGGCTCCTGCCCGAGAACGCGCGGGTCACCGGCTCGATCAAACTGACAGGCCGCGAGCTGCGCGGCGTCGACGACGCGACCCTGCGGTCGCTGCGCGGCAATGAGATCGCAGTCATCTTCCAGGAGCCGATGACCGCGCTCAACCCCGTCTACACGATCGGCTTCCAGATCGTCGAGGCGCTGCGGTCGCACGACCGCAACCTGGCGCCCAGCGAGGCGAAGGCGCGCGCGATCGACCTGCTGCGCATGGTCGAGATGCCCAACCCCGAGCAGTCGTTCCACAAGTACCCGCACCAGCTGTCGGGCGGTCAGCGTCAGCGCGCCATGATCGCGCAGTCGATCTCCTGCGATCCTCTCCTCCTCATCGCCGACGAGCCCACGACGGCGCTCGATGTGACGGTTCAGGCAGAGGTGCTGGATCTGCTTCGCAGCCTGCACAAGCGCCTCGACTCGGCGATCATCCTGATCACGCATGACATGGGTGTCGTCGCCGACCTGGCGGACCGCATCATGGTGATGAAGAACGGCGTCGTGGTCGAGACCGGCACGGTCGAGAAGATCTTCCACGAGCCAGAGCACCCTTACACGCAGCAGCTGCTCGCGTCGGTGCCCCACCTCGGCCTCGGCGTGCTCGACGAGGCGCAGGCGGGCCCTGCCGAGGTCGTCGCCGACGTGCCTTCGGTGTCGTCGATCCGCGAGCGTGCCTCGGAGGTGGCCGACGAGGTCGTCGAGACCCGCACGCCCGTCCTGTCATTCCAGGACGTCGCCATCGACTACCCGAAGCGTGGCCGCATCCCCGCATTCCGTGCCGCGGAGCACATCGATCTCGACATCTACCCTGGTGAGATCGTCGGTCTCGTGGGCGAGTCGGGTTCGGGCAAGACGACGCTCGGTCGCGCGGCGATCGGCCTTCTCCCGATCGCGGAGGGCAAGCTCCTCACGGTCGGCACGGACATCTCGAACGCGACGCAGAAGGACCTGTTCGCGATCCGCCGCAAGACCGGCATCGTGTTCCAGGACCCGGCGTCGTCGCTGAACCCCCGCATGCCGATCGGACAGTCGATCGGGGAGCCGATCCTGCTGGCGGGGGAGGCGAAGGGCCGCGACCTCGACCGTCGGGTCGAGGAGCTCCTCAACCAGGTCGAGCTGCCCTCGTCGTACCGCAACCGCTTCCCGCACGAGCTGTCGGGCGGTCAGCGCCAGCGTGTCGGCATCGCCCGCGCGCTCGCGCTCGCACCCCAGCTGCTCGTCGCCGACGAGCCGACGTCCGCGCTCGACGTGTCGGTGCAGGCGCGCTTCCTCGACCTGCTGCAGGAGCTTCAGGCTCAGCTGCAGTTCGCATGCTTGTTCATCAGCCATGACCTCGCGGTCGTCGACATCCTGGCGCACCGGATCGCGGTGATGCACCACGGCAAGCTCGTCGAGACGGGCACGCGCGACCAGATCCTGCGCGGCGCGAACGACCCCTACACACAGCGCCTGATCGCCGCCGTGCCGGTGCCGAACCCCGAGGAGCAGCGCATCCGCCGCGAGGCCCGTGCCGCCCTGCTGCAGCGCACGGGAGCCGGCGCCGAGAGCTGACGGCGGGGGAGGGAGTGCGCCGTGCAGGGCTCTCCCTTGTAGAATGGAACGTCGGCATCCCGGCGCAATCCCCTTCTGCATAGGAAATCCTTCATGGCGCACGCCCTCCGTCCCGACCTCCGCAACGTCGCGATCGTCGCGCACGTCGACCACGGCAAGACCACCCTCGTCGACGCGATGCTGCGCCAGACGGGCTCGTTCGGCGAGCACGCTCACGTCGAGGAGCGGGCGATGGACTCGAACGATCTCGAGCGCGAAAAGGGCATCACGATCCTCGCCAAGAACACGGCGATCACCTACAACGGCGCGCACACCGAGTCGCCCGTCACCATCAACGTCATCGACACCCCGGGGCACGCCGACTTCGGAGGCGAGGTCGAGCGTGGCCTGTCCATGGTCGACGGCGTCGTGCTTCTCGTGGACGCCAGCGAGGGCCCGCTTCCGCAGACGCGCTTCGTCCTGCGAAAGGCGCTCGAGGCCAAGCTTCCCGTCATCCTGCTGGTCAACAAGACCGACCGTCCCGACGCGCGGATCGCCGAGGTGGAAGAGGAGGCCCACGACCTGCTGCTGGGCCTGGCATCCGACCTCGTCGATGATGTTCCCGACCTCGACGTCGACGCGCTGCTCGACGTTCCCGTCGTCTACGCGTCGGGTCGCGCCGGCGCCGCCTCCCGCAATCGCCCCGCCAACGGCTCGCTTCCCGACAACGACGACCTGGAGCCGCTGTTCGAGGCGATCCTGGAGCACGTGCCGGCGCCCTCGTACGACGACGAGGCTCCGCTGCAGGCGTGGGTGACCAACCTCGACTCGAGCCCCTTCCTCGGCCGCCTGGCGCTCCTGCGCGTCTTCAACGGCACCCTCAAGAAGGGCCAGACGGTCGCGTGGGTGCGCCACGACGGCTCGCACTCGAACGCGCGCATCACCGAGCTGCTCAAGACCCGTGCCCTCGAGCGCTACCCTGCCGAGGAGGCCGGCCCCGGCGACATCGTCGCGATCGCGGGCATCGAGGAGATCACGATCGGCGAGACGATCGCCGATCCCGAAGACGTTCGTCCGCTGCCGGCGATCACCGTCGACGAACCCGCCATCTCGATGACGATCGGCACCAACACGTCGCCGCTCGTCGGCAAGGTCAAGGGCCACAAGGTCACGGCTCGTATGGTCAAGGACCGTCTTGACCGCGAGCTCATCGGCAACGTGTCGCTGCGCGTCGTCGACATCGGGCGCCCCGACGCCTGGGAGGTGCAGGGGCGCGGCGAGCTGGCCCTCGCCATCCTCGTCGAGAACATGCGCCGTGAAGGCTTCGAGCTGACGGTCGGCAAGCCGCAGGTCGTCACGAAGCGGGGCGAAGACGGCAAGCTCAAGGAGCCGTACGAGCACCTGACGATCGACGCCCCGGAGGAGTACCTGGGGGCCATTACACAGCTCCTCGCGGCTCGCAAGGGCCGAATGGAGACGATGGTCAACCACGGCACCGGCTGGGTGCGCATGGAATTCGTCGTCCCCTCGCGCGGCCTCATCGGCTTCCGCACCGAGTTCCTCTCGGCGACGCGCGGCACTGGTATCGCCAATGCGATCTCGCACGGCTACGACGACTGGGCCGGCCACATCCAGTCGCGCCAGAACGGCTCTATCGTGGCCGACCGCGCGGGGGTTGTCACCCCGTTCGCGATGATGGCGCTGCAGGAGCGCATGACGTTCTTCGTGCAGCCGACCGAAGAGGTGTACGAGGGCATGGTCGTGGGCGAGAACAGCCGCGCCGACGACATGGACGTCAACATCACCAAGGAGAAGAAGCTCACAAACATGCGCTCGTCGACCGCCGACGAGCTCGAGCGTCTGACCCCGCCGCGTCAGCTGTCCCTGGAGGAGAGCCTCGAGTTCGCCCGCGACGACGAGTGCGTCGAGGTCACGCCCGAGAAGGTGCGCATCCGCAAGGTGATCCTGGACGCCACCGAGCGCGGCCGCGCGACGGCCCGTCTCAAGCGCCAGGACGCGAACGCCTGACGCGTCAGGCGCGCAGGACCTTCGCCATCGCCTTGCCCTTCGCGAGCTCGTCGACGAGCTTGTCCATGTAGCGCAGCTTCTGCATGAAGGGGTCTTCGATCGTCTCGACCCGCACGCCGCAGACGACGCCCGTGATGAGCGAGGCGTTCGGGTTGAGGCTGGCTTGCTCGAAGAACTCCGGCAGCGGAGTGCTCGCGGCGATGTGGCGCTCGAGCTCGTGCTGCTCGTAGCCCGTGAGCCAGCGCAGCACTTCGTCGAGCTCGTCTTTCGTGCGGCCCTTGCGCTCCACCTTCTGCACATACAGCGGGTACACCGCGGCGAAGGCCATGCGCTCCAGTCTGCTGCTCATGTCGGAAGCGTATCCCTACCGCACTTCTGAGACGAGGATGGCGCTCGTCTCGGCAGCGAGCGCCTCGAAGACGTGCGGCTCATCCCCGGCGTAGCGCAGATAGTCCCCCGGCTGCAGCTCGAACGGTGCATCGGAAGGCCCCACGAGCGCCCGTCCGCTGACGAGCACGACATGCTCCGTCGTGCCCGGCCCGTGGGGGAGGGAACGCCGCGGGGCGCCGAGCTCGGCACGGATGAGGTAGAGGTCGCTGCGCGCCTGGGGGGACCCCGCCGCCAGGAGCAGCGCCTCGTAAGGAGATTCTGCAGAGCGGATGCCGGGGCGGTCGGCGGCGCGGATGATGTGTGGTCCTGCACGCCCGTCTTCGACGAAGACGGAGAACGGCACGCCCAGCGCGGTCGCGATGGCCCAGAGGGTCTCGACGCTCGGATTCCCCGCGCCGCCTTCGAGCTGCGAGACCGTGGCCTTCGACACGGCGGCGCGACGGGCGAGCTCTGACACGCTGAGGCCGGCGCGCTCGCGCTCGCGTCGCAGGGCGCGTGCGATGCGTGAGCCGAGTGGTTCCATTGCGCCCTCCTGGGATCGTCATCCGAACGCGCGGACTGTGAGATGCGTTCAGTATGTCAAACGACCGGCTGATTTGACGAACACTCGTGCTGTCGCGCATCATGAGGGCATGTCGTCCAGCGCATCGCCCGAGGCCGAGGAAGCGCGCCTGGAGACTCGTCGCGCCTGGCGCGAAGCGCTCGGCGTCGCGCTCGCCACGAGCGCGTACGGCGTCTCCTTCGGTGCGCTGTCGGTGGCGTCGGGGCTTGATCTGTGGCAGACGTGCGTCCTCAGTCTTCTGATGTTCACCGGTGGCTCTCAGTTCGCGTTCGTCGGCGTGATCGGCGCCGGGGGCCTGGCCGCGGCACCCGCCGCGATCGCGTCGGCGGGTCTGCTCGGCGCCCGCAACGTCGCCTATGGCCTGCGGATGTCTCCCGTGGTGGGCCGCGGGTTCTGGCGGCGCGCGGCCGCTGCTCACATCACGATCGACGAGTCGACGGCGGTGTCTCTCGCGCAGACCCGGCTCGCGGCGCGGCGCGTGGGCTTCTGGGCCACCGGCATCGGCATCTGGGTCGGCTGGAACGTCTCGACCCTCGCGGGGGCGCTGCTGGGCGATGTGCTCGGCGACCCTCGTGCGTACGGGCTCGATGCCGCGGCCGCTGCGGCCTTCCTGGCGCTGCTGTGGCCGCGACTGCGCCGTCGTCAGGCCGTCGCGGTGGGGATTGCGGCCGCCGTGGTCGCGACCGCGCTCACGCCGGTGCTGATGCCCGGCATCCCCGTGCTCGTCGCGGCTGTCGTCGCCGTGGTGGTCGGGTGGACGAACTGGCTGGGCGCGCGCGAGAACGGCGTCGGCGCGAAGGAGTCCGTCACACCATGACACTGTGGAACGCCGTGCTTCTCGCCGCGATCGTGTGCGTCGCTCTCAAGACGGTCGGCTACCTCATCCCGCCGCGCTGGTTCGAGGCGCCCGCTCCATCGCGGATCGTCGACCTGCTGACCGTCGCGCTGCTCGCCGCGCTCGTCGCAGTGCAGAGCCTCGGCGTCGGGCAGCAGGTCACTGTCGACGCGCGCGTGCCCGCGCTCCTCGTGGCGGCGGGGCTTCTTCTCCTGCGTGCACCGTTCCTTGTCGTGGTGGTCGCCGCCGCCGTGGTCGCTGCGCTGCTGCGTCTGTGGGGCTGGGCGGCGTGATCCGCCCTAGACTGACCCGGTGGCAACGAACGTGACACGAGCGGGCACCTGGATCGTCGCGTTCGTCGTCGGCGTGGTCTACGGCGTCGCCGGCACGATCGGGCAGGCGGCCAGCTGGGGGTGGCTCCCCGTCGGCCTGGTCGTGGCCGTCGTCGGCGCGGCCGCCGAGGTATTGCAAGCGCTCGGCGCGTCCCTGGTCGATGTCCGCGTTCCCGACGCGGTGCGCGCCGGCAGCGGACTGACCGACGACTGGGCCGCCAGCTGCGCGGTCGAGGCGGCCGTCGCGCATGCCGCCACCTACCCCGCGCGCCGGGATCAATACGGGGCGGTGCTGGCCTCGGTCATCGAAGCCGGACGCGCGCTGTCCGGCATCGACTATCAACGGATCCTGCTGCGCCGTGCGCAATTGCGCGGCCGCATGGTCGCGCTGCTGCGAACCGTCGACCTGCTGCTGACGCCGGTGCATCCGTATGCGCCGCTGTCGCTGGCCGCGGTACGCACGCTTGGCGAACAGCCGGCGCTGATCGCCGGGCTGCAACGGTACACTTGTCCCTTCAACCTGACCGGCCATCCGACCCTGACGCTGCCAGGCGGTTTGTCGCGGCAAGGGCTGCCGATCGGCTTTCAACTCGTCGCCCCGCATCTGGGCGAAGCGATG
>CALANM010000207.1 GCA_937926065.1 uncultured Microbacterium sp. | reverse complement strand
CGGGCCCTCAAGGACTCCGACGCGCTCGGCCTGCCCGAGTATGCGGGTCAGAACCCGGAGGGCTACCTCTTCCCGGCCACCTACACGTTCGGTCCCGACGCCACGCCGGCGACGATGCTCCGCGCGATGGTCGACCGCTGGAAGCGCGCCGCCACCGACGTCGACCTCGAGGGCGCGAGCGCCGCCCGAGAAGCGGCCGAAGCCGCACACCAGGCGAGCATCGAGGCGGAGACGGCGGCACGCGACACCGCGGCCCGGCTGCGCGATCTCCTCCTGCGCATCGACGAGGCGTACGGCGACGTCGCCGCGCTCGCCGACGAGGCCGCCGTCGTCACGCGGCTGGCCGACTCGGTCGCCGGGCGTGCGCCCAACACGATGAAGATGGACCTCGAGACGTTCGTGCTCGCCGCCGAACTCGAAGAGATCGTCGCCGCCGCCAACCTGCGGCTCGCAGAGATGTCGTCGGGCCGCTACACCCTCCACCACAGCGACGCCAAGGCCTCCCACGGCCGCGCCTCGGGCCTCGGCATCGACGTGCTCGACGCCTACACCGGCCAGCGGCGCTCCCCGCAGTCGCTGTCGGGCGGCGAGACGTTCCTCGCCTCCCTCTCCCTTGCCCTCGGGCTCGCCGAAGTCGTCACCAACCGGGCCGGCGGCCTGCGTCTCGACACGCTCTTCATCGACGAAGGCTTCGGCTCGCTCGACCCCGAGACCCTCGACCTGGCGATGCGCACCCTCGACGAGCTGCGCGCGGGTGGGCGCACCGTCGGCGTCATCAGCCACGTCGAGGCCATGAAAGACCAGATCCCCGCTCAGCTGATCGTCGAGGCCTCCGGCGAAGGGCCGAGCGTCATCCGGCAGGACGCCGTGCCCGTCGCCGCCTCCTGACGAGGCGCCGCCGAAGCGTCAGACGAGGCGGTATCCCATGCCGCGCACGGTCTCGATGCGCTCGGCGCCGAGCTTCTGCCGCAGGTATCCCACGTACACATCCGCGACGTTCGATCCCGGATCGAAGTCGTAGCCCCACACGCGGCTCAGCAGCTGCTCGCGGCTCAGCACCTGGCCGGCGTTGCGGATGAACTCCTCCGCGAGGGCGAACTCGCGAGACGACAGCTCCACCCGACGCCCTCCGACCCGCGCCTCCCGCGTCCGCACGTCGAGCGACAGGTCGCGGTGCGACAGCGCCGACAGACTCCCCGTGTCGTCGTCTCTGCGCATCCGCAGCCGGATGCGCGCCAGCAGCTCGTCGAACCGGAACGGCTTGCCGAGGTAGTCGTCGGCTCCGCCCTCGAGCCCCGCCACCGTGTCATGCAGCTCGACGCGAGCCGTCAGCATGATCACCGGCATCCGTGAGCCGCCGCCCCGCAGATGCTCGAGCACCTGGAACCCGTCCATGCCGGGCAGGTTGACGTCGAGCACCATGAGGTCGAACTCATCGGTCTGCGCCAGCTCGAGCGCGAGCGGCCCCGTCGCGGCTACGCGAGTCGCGAACCCCGCGGCGCGCAGGCCCTTCTCGATGAAGCCGGAGATCCGAGCCTCATCCTCCGCGATCAGTATGGATGCCATGTCATGCTCCCGTGGTCTCGGCCATGTCCGGCAGCGGCGGCTTCGGCGGAATCGCGGCGTCATCCGTCGTCGGCACGGCCGTCAACGGCACCGCGATGATGAAGAGCGCGCCACCGCCCGCGGCATCCTCCACCCGGGCGGCCCCGCCATGAGCGCGCGCGATGACCTGCACGATGTTGAGCCCGAGGCCGCTGCCCGCATGCTCCTCGTCGCCCCGGTGGAAGCGCTCGAACACCGTCGCCTTGTCGGCATCGGGCACGCCGGGGCCGTGGTCACGCACCCACAGCTCGAGCATGTCGCCTTCCACGCGGCTGCCGATGTCGATGCGGCCGCCGCCGTGGGTCACGCCGTTCTGCGCAAGCTGCAGCATCGCCTGCGTGATCCGTGCCGGATCGATGCCGACGACGACGTCGGCCACCGGGCCGGCGGTGACGGCGGCGCCCTCGATGCCCTGCGCCTTGCGGATGATCTGCTCGACGAGCTCCGCGGCATCCACCTCGGTCTTCTTGACGGGGGACGGGCCGTGCAGGGCGGCGCTCGCAGCGAGGTCCTGCACGAGCGCCGCCATGCGCTCGAGCTCGTCGATCGCGAGCGCGCGCGTGTCGCGCACGTCATCGGGATCGTCGGGGTCCATCACCTCGAGGTTGCCGCGCACGATGGTGATGGGCGTCTTCAGCTCGTGGCCGACATCGCTCAGCAGCTGGCGCTGGGAGTCGAGCGCCCGGTCGAGCCGGTCGAGCATGTCGTTCATCGTGGCGGCGAGCTCCGACACGTCGTCGCGCCCCTGCACGGGCAGTCGCTCGCTCAGCGCCTGCGCCGACACCCGCTCGGCCGTCTCGCGCATCTGGCGCAGCGGCCGCAGCAGGCGCGTCGACACGATCGTCGCGACCGCAGCGATCACGAGCAGTGCGATGGCGGCCGCGATCACGTACGCCCGGGCGGTGCTGTCGATCTCAGCGAGCTCCGCCCGCACGTCGTAGGCGAGGGCGAAGATGACCTCTTCGCCGTCCGCGCCTCCCTCGGTCGCGATCGGCGCCGCCAGATAGCGCCACACGACGCCCTCCTCGGCATAGGTGCCGATGATCGCGTCGTCGCTGTCGATCTGCTCGGCCACATGCGGGACGAAGCCCGGCGCGCTCGTGAGGTCGAGATCGAGGTCGATGCCCGAGCGCAGCACGGCGCGGCCGTCGATGATGCCGACCGCACCCGTGTTGTCGTCCGGGCTCATGCGCTGCACGACCGCCCGCAGCGCCTCGTCGGCGCTCTTCCACGACCCCGTCGAGTCGGCGCCGTTCGCCACGATGAACCGCGCGGACTCGAGGTTGTCCTTGAGCCGGCCCTCGATCGCCTCCAGCGACACGGCGCGCTCGACGAAGTACACGGTCGCGCCCACGAGGGTCAGGCCCAGGGCGGCGACGAGGGTGATCACGGCGACGATCCGCGTGCGCACCGAGAAGCGGGTCGGCAGCGCGGCGCGCGGCGTCCGGTCGGCGGGGGAATCGGTCACCCTCTCAGTATCGCGACTGCCCCACCCGCCGACAGGGAGCCTAAGGAATGTCTCATGCCCCTTCCTCGCCAACGCACGCCGAGTCTGCTGGAATCGAACGGTGCACACCGAGCCGACCCAGACCCCCGACAACGGGGGTGCGGATGGCGACGCGGCGCTGCTGAGCGAGGCCCTCGGAGTGCCGGCATCCGTGCTCCGTCCCTTCTCGCGCGAGCCGCTGGGGGAGGGGAGCGTCACCGGCTTCGAGCTTCAGGGGGCATCGGCGCTCCCGCCGTCCCCTGATCGTCCCGGCTTCCCCGACGGGACCGTCGCCTATGTCGACACCTCGAGGCTGCCTGTCGCGAAGGAGACCGGCCTCGCGCTCGAAGGCGTCGCGCGCGTGTGGTTCCACCCCGCCGATCCACACCTTCCCGCACTGGCGCCCGCGGCGTACGGCGATGCGGCGGCCGTGCTCCTCGCACGGCTCGGGGCGGATGCCGCGGGCTCGCTCACCGCG
>CALANM010000206.1 GCA_937926065.1 uncultured Microbacterium sp. | reverse complement strand
CCTCGGCGATCGGCATGTCGAGCACCTCGGCGATGTTCTTGCCCTTGTAGTGCACGGCGAGTGTGTCGCGGTTGTACCGCTGACCGTGGCACACCTCGCAGTCGACATACACGTCGGGCAGGAAGTTCATCTCGATCTTGATCGTTCCGTCGCCCGAGCAGGCCTCACAGCGCCCGCCCTTGACGTTGAAGCTGAAGCGTCCGGGCTGGTAGCCGCGCGCCTTCGCCTCGAGCGTCTCGCTGAACAGCGTGCGGATGCGGTCGAACACGCCCGTATAGGTGGCCGGATTCGAGCGCGGCGTGCGCCCGATGGGCGCCTGGTCGACGTGAACCACCTTGTCGAGGTGCTCGAGCCCCGTGACGCGGGTGTGCTTGCCGGCGACCCGACGTGCGCCGTTGAGGCGGGTGGCGAGGACCTCGTAGAGGATGCCGTTGACGAGCGACGACTTCCCCGACCCGCTCACGCCCGTGACAGCGGTGAGCACGCCGAGCGGAAAGTCGACCGTGACGTTCTTGAGGTTGTTCTCGCGAGCGCCGACGACCGTGACCATGCGCTTCTTGTCGATCTTGCGACGGCGAGCCGGCGTCTCGATCGAGCGACGTCCGCTCAGGTAGGCACCGGTGAGCGAGCGCTCTTCGGCGAGCAGAGACGACAGCGGTCCGGAGTGCACGACCTCACCGCCGTGGACACCGGCGCGCGGACCGATGTCGACGATCCAGTCAGCCGCGTCGATCGTCTCTTCGTCGTGCTCGACGACGATGAGCGTGTTCCCGAGGCTCTTCAGACGCACGAGCGTCTCGATCAGACGCCGGTTGTCGCGCTGGTGCAGACCGATGGAGGGCTCGTCAAGCACGTAGAGCACACCGGTGAGACCGGATCCGATCTGCGTGGCGAGGCGGATTCGCTGGGCTTCGCCTCCCGATAGTGAGCCGGCGGAACGGCCGAGGCTGAGGTAGTTGAGGCCGACCTGGATGAGGAAGTCGAGTCGCGCCCGGATCTCGCGCAGCACGGCGGCGGCGATGTGAGCCTCGCGTTCGGTGAGCTCGAGCTTCGCGAAGTACTCCTGCGCCTCTCCCAGGCTCATCCGAGACGCGTCGGCGATGGACTGGCCGTGCACGAGGACGGCGAGGACCTCTGGCTTAAGGCGGTCTCCATTGCACGAGGCGCACGGCACCTCTCGCAGGTACTCCGCCCAGCGCTGGCGCTGGGTGTCGGACTCGGCCTGCGCGTACTGACGCTCGATGTACGGGATCACGCCCTCGAACCCGGAGGTGTACCGCATCTCGCGGCCGTAGCGGTTCTTCCACTTGACAGTGACCTTGAAGTTCTCACCGCGGAGCACGGCCTCCTGCACACGCGCGGGAAGATCGCGCCACGGGGTGTCAAGCGAGAATCCGAGGTCGTCAGCGAGACCCACCAGCAGGCGCTCGTAGTACTGGAACAGACCCTTGCCCTGCGTCGTCCACGGGAGGATGACGCCCTCATTGATCGAGAGCTCTTCATCGCCCAGGAGCAGTTCGACGTCGACCGACATGCGCGTCCCGAGTCCAGAGCACGTCGGGCAGGCTCCGAAGGGGGCATTGAACGAGAACGTGCGGGGCTCGATCTCCGTGAGCTGCAATGCGTGGCCGTTGGGGCACGCGAGCTTCTCCGAGAAGCTCTGCCAGGCGGCGTCGCCCTCTTCATCGACGTAGTTGACCTGCATGACACCGCCGGCCAGACTCAACGCGGTCTCGACCGAGTCGGTGATGCGGCTGAGGAGGTTCGGTGCGGCGACCAGCCGGTCGACGACCACGGCGATGTCGTGCTTGTAGCTCTTCTTGAGCTTGGGCGGCTCGGCGAGCTGGACAAGCTCGCCGTCGACGACCGCACGTGCGTAGCCCTTGGCCGAGAGCTCCTTGAAGAGGTCGACGAACTCGCCCTTCTTCTGCGTCACGACCGGCGCGACGATCTGATAGCGCGTGCGCTCAGGGAGTTCGGCGAGCTGGTCGGCGATCTGCTGCACGGTCTGGCGCTGGATGCGCTCGCCGCACTCGGGGCAGTGCGGAACGCCGATGCGTGCCCACAGCAGACGCATGTAGTCGTGGATCTCGGTGATCGTGCCCACGGTCGAGCGCGGGTTGCGGTTGGTCGACTTCTGGTCGATCGAGACGGCGGGGCTCAGCCCCTCGATGAAGTCGACGTCGGGCCGATCGACCTGTCCCAGGAACTGACGCGCGTACGAGCTCAAAGACTCGACATAGCGGCGCTGCCCCTCGGCGAAGATCGTGTCGAACGCGAGGCTCGACTTGCCGG
>CALANM010000205.1 GCA_937926065.1 uncultured Microbacterium sp. | reverse complement strand
GGGCCGTCGCGCCCACTGCGTGACCCGCCGCCCTGAGCACTGGAACTGCGTATCGCCACCGGTGACACTGAATCCCGCCCTGCGTTACGCTGAGGACATGAGCGACGCCCTTCCCACCCCGCCTGCATTCCCCGGCGAGGCCGTCACGTCGTACGACGTCACCGGTCGGCTGGGCACCGACTACTACACGGTGTTCGCCGACATCCCCGACGCCGACCGAGAGGTGTGGCAGCGGGCGCAGGCCTATATCGACGAAGTCGGCCCGCGCATGCGCGAGGCATGGGATGCCGCCGAGTACCCACTCGACCTCGCCGCCCGCATGGGAGAGCTCGACCTGCTGAACGACGGCGTCGTGCACCCCGCGATCACGCGCTTCTCACCGCTCGCGGCGGGCCTCGTGAACATGGAGGTCTCGCGCGGCGACGGCTCGCTGGGCACCGTCATCGCCGTGCAGGCCGGTCTCGCGCTGCGCACGCTCGCCCTCTTCGGCAGCCCCGAGCAGCAGGACGCGTGGCTCACGCGCATCGCCCGCGCCGAGATCCCGGCCGCCTTCGCGCTCACTGAGCCCGACCACGGCTCGGACTCTGTCTCGCTCGAGACCACCGCGCGCCGGCAGCCCGGAGGCGACTGGGTGCTCCGGGGCGCGAAGAAGTGGATCGGCAACGGCGCGGCCGGCGGCGTCACGTTCGTCTGGGCGCGCGTCGACGACGAGGGCGCCGACGACCACAGCGCTGTGCGCTGCTTCCTCGTGGAGCAGTCCGCCCCCGGGTACACGGGAACCGTCATCACCGGCAAAGGATCGCTCCGCGGCATCCACCAGGCGCACATCACGCTGGACGACGTGCGGCTCCCGGCCGACGCCGTGCTGCCCGGCGCCCGGAGCTTCCGCGACGCCTCGACGGTCCTGTACTCGACCCGATCGGGCGTGGCCTGGTCGGCCCTCGGGCACGCCACGGCCTGCTACGAGGCGGCGCTGCAGTACGCGCAGCAGCGCACCCAGTTCGGCAAGCCGCTCGCGAAGTTCCAGATGATCCAGGAGCGGCTCACGCAGATGCTTGAGGACCTCACGGCCATGCAGCTGTACTGCCGCCGCCTCGCCGACCTCGAATCCGCCGGCGCGCTGCGGCCCACGCAGGCGTCGCTCGCGAAGTTCCACAACACGCGCGCCGCCCGCCGCATCGCCGCGACCGCACGCGACCTGCTCGGCGGCAACGGCATCCTCCTCGAGAACGGCGTCATCCAGCACATGGCCGACATCGAGGCGATCCACACGTACGAGGGCACCGAGAGCGTGCAGGCGCTGCTCATCGGCCGCGACATCACCGGCATGTCCGCTTTCGCCTGAGCGCGAGCGCTGCCCGCACGAGCCGGCATGGGGCGCGGGTCAAGGCCGTGGCGGTTCGCGCGCGGGAGGGCCAGGATGGGTCGCGTGTACGAGATCCCCGCGCCCATGCTCGCCAAGTCCGTCGACGCCGTGCCCGCTCCTGATCGAGTGGCGGGCGGCCTCTCGTACGAGCCGAAATGGGACGGGTTCCGTGCCCTCGTCGCGTGGGACGGGGACGCCGTCGAGATCGGCTCACGCGGATCCAAGCCGCTCACCCGCTACTTCCCGGAGCTCGTCGACGCGTTCTCGAGCCTCCTGCCGGAGCCGTGCCTGCTCGACGGCGAGATCGTCGTCGCCGTCGGCGAGGCCGGCGCGCAGCGACTCGACTGGAGCGCGCTGTCGCAGCGCATCCACCCGGCCGAGTCGCGCGTCAGGATGCTGAGCGAGACGACCCCGGCGATGTTCATCGGCTTCGACCTTCTCGCCCGCGGCGAGCGCGACCTGCGAGACGAGCCGTTCGAGCGGCGTCGCGCCGAGCTCGAAGAGGTGCTGGCGGGAACGCCGCATCCGCTTCACCTCACCCGCACCACCCGCGACGCTGAGCTGGCCCGCCGGTGGCTGCAGGAGTTCGAGGGCGCAGGCCTGGACGGCGTGGTCGCCAAGCCCCTCGCCCTGCCCTACGCGCCCGGCAAGCGCACCATGTTCAAGGTCAAGCACGCCCGGACGGCGGACGTCGTCGCCGTCGGCTACCGCGTGCACAAGAGCGGACGCGGGGTCGGCTCCCTTCTTGTGGGCCTGTACGACGACCACGGGCGTCTCCACAACGTCGGCGGCGTGGCGGCCTGGAGCGACGCCCGCAGGCTGGAGCTGGTCGACGAGCTCGAGCCGCTCGTCGAACGCGACGACACAGGGGAAGCGGTCGTCGGAGAGACCGATCGCTCGCGGTTCTCGTCAGCGAAGGACGTGTCGTTCGTGCGGCTGCGCCCAGAGCGGGTGCTCGAGGTCCGCTACGACCAGCTTGAGGGCGACCGCTTCCGGCACACCGTCCAGTTCGAGCGGTGGCGCCCCGACCGCGACGCCCGCTCCTGCACCTACGAGCAGCTCGAGACGGTCGCCGCGTACGACCTCGCCGACGTGCTGGACTGACGGCATCCCTCCCGGCCGACGGCGGGAACCGCGCCGGACCGGGCGATTTCCGGCCGCCTGCGCCGTGCTCGTCTACCGTCGAGGCATGGGACTGTTCAGCTCCGGACCGAAGACCGTACGACTCGACACGCACAACGCGCCCGCCCTTCCTGTCCGCAGCGTCGGAAAGCCGGGGAGCCTGTGGGCCGACGGACTCGGCGTGGTCGCCATCCGCTCGCTGCAGATCATGATCGTCGTCGCGATCGCCGCCGCCGTCGTCCTCGGCATTCAGCAGGTCACGGTCGTCACGATCCCGCTCGTGCTGGCGCTCATCTTCGCGTCGGCATTCGCGCCCGTCATGACGTGGATGCGGCGGCGTGGCGTGCCGTCGCTGGTGGCCACCCTTCTCGCCCTGCTTGCGATCCTCGTGATCCTCGGGCTGGTCTCGTGGCTGATCGTGTGGGCGGTGCGCGACCAGTGGGCGGAGCTGTCATCGCAGGCGCAGCGCGGATTCCAGGACCTCCTCGCGTGGGCGAGCACCCTTCCCCTCGACATCGACCAGCAGCAGATCGACGAGTGGATCGCCTCGCTCACCGACTTCATCACGAGTGCGCAGTTCGGCTCGGGCGCCCTCGCGGGTGTGAGCGCGGTCGCGAACTTCGTGACGGGCCTCGTGCTCATGGTCGTCATGCTGTTCTTCTTCCTCAAGGACGGCCCCCAGCTGTGGGCGTTCCTTCTGCGCCCGTTCCAGGGTGAGCAGTACGAGCGGGCCGTGCGCATCGGCGACAAGACGGTGTCGACGCTCGGCTCGTACGTGCGCGGCACCGCGACGGTCGCCGCGGTGGATGCCGTCGGCATCCTGATCGGTCTGCTCGTTCTCCAGGTGCCGCTGGCCGTCCCCCTCGCCGTGCTCGTGTTCCTGCTCGCGTTCGTACCGATCGTGGGCGCGACGCTCGCCGGCATCCTCGCCGCTCTCGTCGCTCTCGTGGCCAACGGCTGGTTCGTGGCCCTGCTGGTCGTGGGCGTCGTCGTGCTCGTGAACCAGCTGGAGGGAAACCTGCTGCAGCCGCTCCTCATGGGTCGCACCATGAAGCTGCACGCGTTCGTCGTGCTGATCGCCCTGACCGTGGGCACGGTGCTGAGCGGCATCGTCGGCGCTGTGCTCGCCGTGCCGATCACTGCCGTCGCGTGGGGCATCGTCCAGGTGTGGGACGGACCGGAGACGCCCGCGAGGTGGGCGCGCCCGAAGCACCGCGAAGACGCGCGAGCAGCACGCGGCACCGCGCCGGGGCACTCGATCGCCTGACGCGGACCGTCAGTCGGCGGGCTTCGCCCGGCTCGGCTGCACGCGCGGCGGCTCGCCCGGCATCTTCGGGAACTCCGGCGGGAACGGAAGCTCCCCCAGACCGTCGGCGAGGTCGCGCTCCCACCACTCGAGGAGCGTGTCGATCCGCCCCGGCGAGGCCTGCAGGTCGTTCCACGGGTCGCCCGCCTCTTGGAGACGCTGCGGCACGGTGCGGATCGTGAACGCCGCCGGGTCGACACCGGCCTCCAGCTCCTCCCACGTGATCGGCGTCGCGACGGTCGCCTGCGGAAGCGCGCGAGGGCTGTAGGCGCCCGCCATCGTGCGGTCGCGGTTGGCCTGGTTGAAGTCGATGAAGATGCGCTCCCCGCGCTCCTCCTTCCACCAGTTCATCGTCACCCTGTCGGGCATCCGCCGCTCCAGCTCTCGTCCGGCGGCGATGACCGCATGCCGGACGTCGAGGAACTCGTGCGTCGGCTCGATGGGACAGAACACGTGGATGCCGCGGCTGCCGCTCGTCTTCAGCCACGCCTCCAGGCCCGCTTCGCGCAGCACGTCCCGCAGCGCGGGCGCGACGGCGGCGGCATCCGCGAAGTCAGTGCCGGGCTGCGGATCGAGGTCGATCCGCAGTTCGACGGGGTTGTCGGTGTCAGACGCCAGCGACGCCCACGGGTGGAAGACGACGGTGTTCATCTGCACGGCCCAGACGATCGCGGCCGCCTCGTCGAGCACGACCTGCGGGTGCTTGCGGCCGCTGTTGTACGTGCACATGACCTCGTGCACGAAGTCGGGCGCGCCCTTCGGCGGGTTCTTCGAGAAGAAGCGCTCACCGTCGACCGTGTCGGGAAATCGCTCCAGCGACACCGGCCGGTGCCCGTTCGCGCGCAGGAACGGCTCGGCGACGGCGATGACGTACTCGGCGAGCTCGTGCTTGGTGACCCCGACTTCGGGCCAGACGACCCGGTTGGGATTCGACAGCGACACGTCGCGGCCGTCGACGGTGAGAGTGATGCGCTCGGATGCCATGGTGCGTCCGACTCTATGGGCGGCCCCCGATGGGCGGAAGCCCCTGCCGGGACCGCTCCGTGGGTCAGTCGGCGAGCGCGAGGAGCGCGCCGAGCCGGTCGCGCGTGATCTCGATCCACGGACCGGCAGGGTCGACGACGATGCCGCTGATCCCGTCGTCGGATGCCAGCGCCTTCGCGAACTGCGCCGCGGTGACGGGCAGCGGGCGATCTCCGCGGCCCAGCGCGATGACCTCGAGGGGGTGCGAGAACACCTCCAGGCGACGCCGGCCGTCGGCGGAGCGCGCCTCAGCGATGCCCATCCGGCCCGACTCGTCGGTGTTGCCCGCGACCCACAGCTTGACGCGCGTGAGCTCGGCGACGATCCTCTCCACCGTCTCATCGGTGCGCTGGGCGGCGAGCAGGTTCTTGAGGGTGAGCTCGGGGTCGGCCTCTTCGACGGCCTTCGCGATCAGCTCGGCCGGGAGGATGAGGCGCGCCCCCTCGGTGGCGTGGTCGAGGAACAGGCCCGCGTAGGAGCCGTCGAGCACCTGCCGGAAGACCGCCTGAACAGGCTGGCTCACGGCGGACGTCTGCGTGTCGCCGTCGCCGCGGAGGCTCTCCTGCAGGGCTTCGACGCCGCTGAAGGCGAGAAGGACCCGCTTGTCCTCGATCATCGTCACGGCCAGGGTGAGGGGCTGCCCCGCCTCGATGAGCGCCTTCGCGTCGCCTTTGGCCCGCAGGAACAGGCTGCCCTGAAGGGCCTGTCGCATGACATTCATGACGTCGGCAGGCTGGGGTCGGGCAGGCAGTGCCGCCAGCGCCGCCTTGAGCGGGGCGTTCTGCGGCGGCCCAGCCGGAGCCCCGTCACCCTGCGCGGGCGCGGCGGGGCGAGTCGGGGTGACAGGACGTGTCGTGGCGGCCGGCGGGGCGCCGAACGTCGAGATCGAGATGCCGACCTCCGGGACCTTCTCGGTGGGCGGGGTCGCGGCATCCGGATCACTCTGCGTGGCCTCGTCAGGAGCGACGGTCGCGTCAGATTCGGCGGGCTGCGCGTCTTCGGGCTTGCCCCGACGAGAGAAGAGTGCCATCGGCCAAGCCTAACCGGGCAGGGAACGGGGCGCGGGACGGCGGCAGAACGCGGTTCCAGGGCGCACGCGCCGTTGAGTGCGCCCGGGAACCGCACTCGCCCACACGATAGAACAGGCCGGCGTTGCAGAGCAGATGTCGTTACCGAGTTGCGACTCGCGCGCGGACGATCAGCCTGTCATGGCGCAGGTGAGCACGCCGGTCGCCGCCTGCCACGGCCTGCGCTGCGAGAGAGCGCAGAGTCACGACCCGGCGACGACCGGCGAAGCACCGCAAGCCCCAGAGGCGCCGTGAACGAGGGCACGGCAGTCATCGCTGATGCTGGAACGGGTGTGGGCGCGAGCCGCCCGCGCATGAAGCTCATCGGTCACCTCCTCGCGAAGAAATCGCTGGGGCAACGCCGCCGAGCAAGCCGGGCAGCGGTGCCGTCATTGGCACATTAGAGGACTCTCATCATTCTTGGGAAGACCCCTGGGGGTACCGGCCTGCGTCGAACGCGTCAGAGCTTGGTGATCGGCGCGATCTTGATGAGGAGCTTCTTGGGGCCGGCGGAGTCGAAGCGCACGTGCGCGACGCGCTTGGCGCCCTCCCCCGTGACCATGTCGACGCGTCCTTCGCCGAAGTCGTCGTGACGGATGCGGTCGCCGGGCGCCAGCACCATGTCGCCGTTGTCGCGGACCTTCGCCGGGATGCGATTGGCGAACTTCGCGATGTCGCCGCCCGGCTTCTCGCGCTTGGGCAGCGGCACCAGGTCGTCGCCGTAGCGATTGCCCCCGAACCCCCCGCCCTGACCGCGCCGCGCATTGAGAGCGCGAGACTGCATGCCGCCGCGGGAATTCACGTCTCCAGGCGACTGACGCCAGTCGATCAGTTCGTGCGGGATCTCCTGCAGGAAGCGGCTCGGCATCGCCACCGACACCTCGCCGAACTGGGCGCGAGTCATCGCGAGCGAGAGGTGCAGGCGCTTGCGGGCGCGAGTGAGCGCGACGTAGAACAGCCGGCGCTCCTCCTGCGGGCCGCCCGGCTCACCGGCCGAGATCCGGTGCGGGATCAGGTCTTCCTCCACGCCCGTGACGAACACCGCGTCGTACTCGAGTCCCTTTGCGGTGTGCATCGTCATGAGCGAGACGACCCCCGACGCATCGTCGAGGTCATCGGCATCCGACACCAGCGCGACCTCGGTGAGGAAGTCGAGCAGCGTTCCATCGGGGTTGTTGCGGGCGAACTCGCGCGTGACCGCGAGGAGCTCGTCGAGGTTCTCGACGCGCGCCTCGTCCTGCGGGTCTTTCGACATGCGCAGAGCGTCCATGTAGCCGCTCTTGTTGAGCAGCAGGCTGAGGCCCTCCGTGACCGCCGTCGACGGCGCGACCTCACCCGACGGCGGGAACATGATCTCCGATGCCTCGGCGAGCACGGCATCGAGGTGCGCGATCGCCTTCTGGATCTTGGGCCCGACCCCGAGCGCCGACGCATTGGCGAGCGCATCACGGAACGTGATTCCCTCTTCGGCGGCGTAGCGCGCGATCGCCGTCTCAGTGACATCGCCGATGCCGCGCTTGGGCTTGTTGAGGATGCGGCGCACCGCAAGCTCGTCGGCCGGGTTGGCGACTGCGACGAGGTAGGCGAGCGCGTCTTTGATCTCGGCGCGGTCGTAGAACTTGGTGCCGCCCATGATCTTGTAGGGGATCGCGGAGCGGATGAAGATCTCCTCCAGCGCACGGGACTGCGAGTTGGTGCGGTAGAACACCGCCATCTCGCTGTACGGGACGCCCTTGCGGCGCAGCGCCTCGATCTCGTCGGCGACGAACTGCGCCTCGTCGTGCTGCGAGTACCCGGTGTATCCGACGATCGGCTCACCCGCCCCCACGTCGGTCCACAGCTTCTTGTCTTTGCGGTCGAAGTTGTGGCTGATGACGGCGTTCGCCGCCGACAGGATGTTCTGCGTCGAGCGGTAGTTCTGCTCGAGCAGCACGACGCGCGCGCCCGGGAAGTCGCGCTCGAACTCGGTGATGTTGCGGATATCGGCGCCGCGGAAAGCGTAGATCGACTGGTCGGAGTCGCCGACGACCGTGAGCGACGCCCCCTCGAGCTCGGGAGCGTCGACGGGGTCGAAGATCATCATCCCGCCGCTCGAGAACGCGTCGGCCGCCTTGCCGACGACGGGGCGGGTGAGTTCGTGGATGAGGGCGTACTGCGCGTGGTTGGTGTCCTGGTACTCGTCGACCAGGATGTGCCGGAAGCGGCGCCGGTACACGTCGGCGACATGCGGGAACGCGCGGAACAGGTAGACGGTCTGGGCGATGAGGTCGTCGAAGTCGAACGCGTTCGCCTTCTGCAGCGCCCGCTGGTAGTCGCTGAAGATCTCGGCGAACAGACGCTCCGCCGGGTCGCTCAGGTTGGCCTGACGGGCGAACGACTCGGCATCGGCCAGCTCGTTCTTGAGCTTCGAGATGCGCCCCTGGACGGCGGCCGGAGTGAGGCCGAAGGCATCCGCCTCGTGCTCCTTGACGAGACGCTTGATGAGGGCGCGCGAGTCGCCCGAGTCATAGATCGTGAAGCTCTTCGTGAACCCGAACTGATCGGCCTCCCGCCGTAGGATGCGCACGCACGCCGAGTGGAACGTCGAGATCCACATGCCCTGCGCCGCATCGCCCACCAGCTGCTGCACGCGCTCGCGCATCTCGCCCGCGGCCTTGTTGGTGAAGGTGATGGCGAGGATCTGGCTCGGCCACGCCTCGCGGTTGCGCAGCAGCGACGCGATGCGGTGCGTCAGAACGCGGGTCTTGCCGGAGCCTGCGCCGGCGACGATCAGCAGCGCCGGGCCGCGGTAGGTGACCGCTTCGAGCTGGGGCGGGTTGAGCCCCTTGAGGAGGTCTTCGTCGGCGCGGACGCCGGAATCCGGGCCGCCGGTGCGGGTGCCGGCACCGCCGACGATGACGGGCTTGATCGGGTCACTCATGTCCCGTCAAGTCTAGGCTCGCGGCCCGACACTCGCTCCGGGGCCGGCGGCTGTTGCGCGTGAGTGGGCGAAGCCGTTCACAACTCCGGAAGAACCGCCCGCCCTGCGCTGGAAACCGGCGCGTCGCACCGTCCCCGCGCGACTTCTCCGGAGTTGTGCCCAGCCCTCCCCCGATCTCCCGGCAGCCGGCGTCACACAGCGACGCATGACGGCATCGGCTGTCACAGACCTGGCCGGTGTCGACGCGCGCGGTTAGCGTGATCTCAGCGCCCCGAACGGATGCCGCAGGCAGCGTCCGGGGCCCGTCGCGGCGATCCGGATGGTTCCGGGCACCGGTTCATACCCGGCTGCGCAGCGGGTTCGACTCCCGCCGTCGCGTCTCATCGGCCTGGCCTGCGTCGCGGCACACTGGCCGCTGCCGACCGGGACTTGCAGTATTTCCGCGGTCCGTCAACCCCCGCGCTCCGATTCGGCACCTGCTTGTACTTTCGGGGAAACGCGCAGACCCGTGCGCCAGTTCCCTGGAGGAAGACGTGACAGCACACGCTGACCCAGCGTCGACCGCCGAGCTCCTCGACGGTCGTTACCTCCTCGGCGAGTGCGTCGGACGCGGCGGGATGGCACAGGTGTTCCGCGCTGAAGACGTCGTGCTGGGCCGCACGGTGGCGATCAAGATCATGCGCGGCGAAGCCGATGGCGCGTCGGCGCCTCCGCGTGCGCGCACCGAGATGGCGCTGCTGGCCTCGCTCAACCATCCCTCGCTCGTGACGCTCTTCGATGCGCATGTGGTGCCGGGGAAGCCGGAGTACCTCGTCATGGAGTACGTCGAGGGCGCGACGCTCGCCGACGAGCTCGCCAAGGGCCCGATGGATGCCGCAGAGGTCGCCGCGCTCGCGACAGAGCTGGCATCCGCGCTCCACGTCGTGCACGACGCGGGGATCGTCCACCGCGACGTCAAGCCGTCGAACGTGCTCCTCGCATCGGACCCGCTTCCGGGGCGCCGGCACCGCGCCAAGCTGGCCGACTTCGGTGTCGCCTATCTCGCCGAGGGCGATCGCCTCACCTCCCCCGGTGTCGTCATCGGGACAGCCGCCTACCTTGCACCCGAGCAGGTGCGAGGCGAGGCGGCGACGCCGGCTTCGGACATCTACGCGCTCGGCCTTCTGCTCCTCGAGGCGCTGACCGGCGGGAGGGCGTTCCCGCAGGCCTCGGGGATCGGCGCCGTCATGGCTCGCCTCGTCGAATCCCCGGAGGTGCCCGCCTGGCTCGGATGGGAGTGGGTGACGCTGCTTCAGGCGATGACCGCGAGCGAGCCCGCACGCCGGCCGACCGCGCTCGACGTGATCCGCGCAGTGTCCACCCTGCCGACCGACATCGTCCGTCCGACCGCAGCCCCCCAGCCTGCG
>CALANM010000204.1 GCA_937926065.1 uncultured Microbacterium sp. | reverse complement strand
TCGACGAGCACCCAGTCGCCCGTGCGCACCGGCGCATCGCCGATGAGCACGTCGGTCGTGGCGACGCCGCCCACGGCCGGGAAGAACGGCGTCGTGCGCCGCACCTCCTGGGCGAACGCCGCCGCCGAGCCGGGCTCCGCGACCAGCCGCTCCCGCAGCTCGGGATGCCGGTGGAGTGCGAGCGCGGCGAAGACGATGAAGTGCGACACCGCGACGGTCGGCCGCAGGATGTTGAGCAGCTCGCGTGCCGCGACGTCGCCGCTCACGTCTCCGAGATCGCGGGCGAGGAGGCTGACGCGGGTCAGCGCCGGGTCCTGCACGCCGGCCTCGCGCATCGTCTCGGCCGCCCAGTCCTCGGCCCCCTGCCGTCGTGCTCGACCGAACCAGTTGCGCGGCCCGAACGATCCGGCGCCGTCGATCATCGCCAGGCACTGCTCCGCGAACGCCTCGCGCCGGTCGGAGGGCTCGGTCAGCCCGAGCCAGTGCAGGGTCGCGTCGGCCAGGACGTGGCCCGACAGGCGGCGCAGATCGACGTCGCCGCCCGCGGCCGCGCGCCACGCGGCATCCCACTTCTCACGGAAGGCGGCCGTCAGCGCCGACGCCCCGGCCTCGTCGTCGATGAGCATCCTCGTGAACACCGACTTGCGGTCGTGGTGTGCGCTCCCTGTGAGGGTCTGCACGCTGCCGACGTCCTGCAGCGAGTGCACGACCGACCGCGGGATGGCGCCCTCGCGCGTGAAGCGATCGCCCTCGTAGAACGCGCGCACCGCCGCATGCCCGCGAAGCAGCGTCACCGGCCGGCCCATGAGCCGCGTGCGGAACGCGTCGGTGCCGAAGCGCTCGAACCGGCGGTGGCCGAACAGGTAGCCCTCGGTGAGGAAGGCGAGGCTGGCGTCTCCGGGGATGCGGGGCACCGTCGAGTCGGTCATGCTCATGCGCTCGACGTTATGAGCCGTGGATGCACATGCCGAGGGCCTTGACACCGTGTGGGCCTCCGCGGCATCCGGCGGGCGAGGCGATCGGACGCATGCCTGTCAATCCCCTCGGCTCCGCACGCGGCGGGGCGGATGCTGGAGACTCCACGCAACGGAAGGACTCCGCATGACCGAGCAGGACCGCGAACAGGACCGCCACCCCAGTCAGGCCGAGGGCGAGGACCCGCAGCGTCAGGAGACCGGTGACGACGAGGGCGCGACGGGCCACCCCAGCCAGGCCGAAGGCGAGGATGCCGGCGCGCAGAGCGCCGACGACGCCTGACCCGTCACGGGGTCGGCGGCGTCACTCGCCTTCGATCGAGCTCTCGCTGTGCGGGGCGCCCACGGGCTTCGACTCGCTCGAGCCCCGCTGACGCAGATAGATCGAGAACGTCACCATCGCCCCCACGGCGAGCAGCTCCGACTGCCAGTTCTGGAGCGTGCGGTTCCAGAAATCGGGTGAGGCGACGTACTCGATCCACGGCTCGACCGGCATCCCGTGGAGCACGTTCTGCTCGTTCGCCTTGATGTGACCCGCGAGCGACTGTGCCCACCACGAGCCGACGAAGATCGTGCCCATCACGATCAGGAGCGAGTTCGACAGCAGCCACAGCCGGAAGCCGCGCACCTTCGCCCACGCGGGCGAGTCGGGCCGCGCGTAGGCGCCCACGAGCTGCTCCTCATCGGTGCCGACCCCGCTGTCGCCGGGCTTCTTCGACTCCGGCGACCCACGCTGGATCAGCCAGATCGTCGCAAGGATGAACAGGAAGAACTGCAGGAACTCCGACTGCCAGTTCTCGGCGACGTCGACGATGAAATCGGACGACGCGACGTAGTCGAGATAGGCGACCGGCGGCTCGCCGTGCATCGCGTTCTGCTCGTTGGCATCGGCGAGCCCGGCGACGGACTGGCCGGCCAGGGTCGCCAGGAACAGCACGAGGAAGGTGAGGCTGAGCGCGTTGTCGCGGAGGAAAGGACGCATCTCACGCCCCCGTCAGCGGAATGACGATCATCGTGATGAGTCCGCCGAAGATCACCGCGGGCCACACCCAGAACATCGAGCGCATTCCGGCCGTCTCGGCCGGGGGATTCTCCGGCATCTGCTTTCTCCTTCTCCTCGACGTTCACTTCGGGAATACGTTCTCTCTGCGACTCCTGGTCTCAGGAGTCCTCTGGTCCGCGCCCGGCGTCGAACCGCTCGTGATAGCGCGCCAGCGCCTCATCGAGCAGGCTGTCGGCGAGTCGCGCGACCGGCCTGCACTCTCGCAGCAGCGGTTCGCAGTCGGGACCCCGCGCGACCTCGCGTCCCGTGAGCACCCACGCGAACCGGTCGGGGTTCTTCTCCTGCAGACTGCGGTACTGGCACACCTGTCGGGCGAGCCAGTCGGTCACGGGCCGCGACCACCACTGTTCGGGCCGCAGCGGATTGACCGACAGCCCCGGCAGCTCCAGACCGCTCTCGGTGTCGATGCTTCCGCTCTCGCGGTCGTCTTCCGGCCCCTCGCTGTAGCGCACGTACAGCACGGCCTCGCCGGCCGCTTCGGCCAGCTCGGCGAGCGTCTCGAACGTGCGCGAGAGGTCGGTCGTGGCGACCAGGTCGCCGGCGATCTCACGCGGAGCGGTCACCGCGTCACCGCTCCGAGCCTGCCGACTCACCCGCCTCGCCGCCCACGGCGTCGGCGCCGCGCGGCGGCTCGTCCAGCGCGAAGTCCGGCTTCGCGAGCGCGTCGCCTCGCAGCTCGTCTCCGAGGCCGTCTCCCGGCAGAGGGTGCTCGGTGTCGTTCTCTCCCGGGGCCTCGGGCGGATCGTCGTCGGCCGCGTCGGGGTTCGGCTCCTGCGGGAGTCCCGTGTCGGGGTCCAGCGGAGCGGTCTCGCGATCGCCGTCGTCAGCGTGCATGGGGTCTCCTCTCGTGACGCCTTCATCCTGAGTCGCGGCACGGACGGTGCCGATGGGGTTGACGCCTGTGCGGCCGCGGGAGTAGAGCCGGAAGAGCAGCACGTGATTAGGGCATGGCGGTGCCGACGTCAAGCCCGTCGTGCGATGAGCACGGGCGCGCCTACCGTGACCGCGACACGAAGAGAGCGGAGGCGGCATGGCCGAGCCGATGACGGTGGCGACGGTGCCGGAGCCCCCGGGGGACATGGCGGTGGCGGCCGTGGCCGACCCCGCGACGACGTTCGGAGTCGAGGAGGAGTTCGTGCTCCTCGACCCGCACTCCCTCATGACCGTCGACCTGGGGCTGACCGCCGTCGACGACCTGACGGGATCGTGCCCGGGCGCTGTCGTGCGCGAG
>CALANM010000203.1 GCA_937926065.1 uncultured Microbacterium sp. | reverse complement strand
TCACGTCGATTCCGCGCATCCGCAGCGAGCGTCCCGCGTTCGACCTGAACCACCCGGAGGCCGATGTGCCGGTCGGCGTCGGTCCCGCGAAGGACGCGCCCGATGCGCCCACGGTCGATGCCTCGGACGGAGAGGTCAAGTAGCGCGGGGTACCGTGGCACCATGACCACGCGGCTTCTGCTCGTCTCCGACACGCACATCCCCGGCCGCGCGAAGACCCTGCCACGCGTCGTGCGGGAAGCGGCGGATGCCGCCGACATCATCGTGCACGCCGGCGACTGGGTCGCGGCCTCCGTGCTCGACGTCCTGCTCGAGCACGGGCGCACGATCGGCGTATGGGGAAACAACGACGGCGCTGATCTGAGAGCCCGCCTTCCCGAGATCGCTCGCGAGCGGGTGGAGGACCTTGAACTCGCGGTGATCCACGAGACGGGCGACGCACGCACCCGCGAACGGAGGATGGACGCCGCCTTCTCCGGCACCGACCTGCTCGTCTTCGGCCACAGCCATATCCCGTGGGACACGACGACCCCCGCAGGACTGCGGCTGCTGAATCCCGGCTCGCCGACCGACCGGCGTCGTCAGCCGCACCACACGTACATGACCGCCGTCATCGACGGCACGGACCTGCACGACGTGAGGCTCCACACGATCTGAGCTGGTCCCCATCGCGTCCCGCCCCGGCCGGCGGCGTCCGGGGCATCCCAGATACCGAGAGCCCCTCGCCTCCCGAAGGAAGCGAGGGGCTCTCGACGTATGCCGTGGCTCAGACGCCGAAGTACAGCTCGTACTCGAAGGGGTGAGGACGGGCCGCGAGCGGCTGGATCTCGTTCTCGATCTTGTACTCGATCCAGGTCTCGATCAGCTCTTCCGTGAACACACCGCCGGCGAGCAGGAACTCGTGGTCGGCGCGGAGCGCCTCGAGCGAGTCGAGCAGCGAGTTCGGCACCTGCGGGATGTTCTTGGCCTCCTCCGGCGGGAGCTCGTAGAGGTCCTTGTCGACCGGCTCGTGCGGCTCGATGCGGTTTTTGATGCCGTCGAGGCCCGCCATCATCTGAGCGGCGAACGCGAGGTACGGGTTGCCCGACGCGTCCGGCGCGCGGAACTCGATGCGCTTGGCCTTCGGGTTCGAGCCCGTGATCGGGATGCGGATCGCCGCCGAACGGTTGCCTGCCGAGTACACCAGGTTGACCGGAGCCTCGTAGCCCTTCACCAGACGGTGGTAGCTGTTCAGGGTCGGGTTGGTGAAGGCGAGGACGGCCGGCGCGTGGGCCAGCAGACCGCCGATGTACCAGCGGGCGATGTCCGACAGTCCGCCGTAGCCCTTCTCGTCGTAGAACAGCGGCTGGCCGTTGAGCCACAGCGACTGGTGCGTGTGCATGCCGGAGCCGTTGTCGCCGAACAGCGGCTTGGGCATGAAGGTCGCGACCTTGCCCCACTCGAGCGCCGTGTTCTTGACGATGTACTTGAACTTCAGGATGTCGTCGGCCGCCTGCACCATCGTGTTGAAGCGGTAGTTGATCTCCGCCTGACCGCCGGTGCCGACCTCGTGGTGGGCGCG
Organism: uncultured Microbacterium sp.; assembly: GCA_937926065.1. GTDB lineage: Bacteria > Actinomycetota > Actinomycetes > Actinomycetales > Microbacteriaceae > Microbacterium. Next base: position 4,403 of record CALANM010000203.1, on the reverse strand, counting down.
CTCGAGGTGGAGGCCCGCGTCGATGAGCTTCAGCGAGATGTCGTCGCGAAGGTCGGCCTGCTTGTCGACGGGGGAGACGGGGAAGTAGCCGCCCTTATAAGGCGTCTTGTTCGCCAGGTTGCCGCCCTCCTCCTTGCGGCCGGTGTTCCAGGCGCCCTCTTCCGAGTCGACCTTGTAGAAGCTGGAGTTCTGCTTCACTTCGTAACGGACGTCGTCGAAGATGTAGAACTCGGCCTCGGGTGCGAAGAACGCGGTGTCGGCGATGCCGGTCGAGGCGAGGTACTTCTCAGCCTTCTTCGCGACCTGACGCGGGTCCTTCGCGTAGATCTCGCCGTTGCGCGGGTTGTAGATGTCGAAGACCATGATCAGGGTCTTCGCCTCGCGGAACGGGTCGATGTAGGCGGTGGAGACATCCGGGATCAGCTGCATGTCCGACTCGTGGATGTTGGCGAATCCACGGATCGACGAGCCGTCGAACAGCTGGCCGACGGTGAAGAAGTCCTCGTCGACGGTCGAAGCAGGGATGTTGAAGTGCTGCTGCACACCGGGAAGGTCCGTGAAACGGATGTCGAGGAACTTGACGTCCTCGTCCTTGATGTACTTCAGCACCTCGGATGAATCTTTGAACATGGAGTCTCCAAGATCGGGTGAGGAAGCCGCCTGAACCCGTCAGGCTGGTTACGAACCTACAGAGGGCGGGTTGCCCGGCAGTATCTCCCGTGTTTCGGGAATGTTACGTGGTCGCGGATAGCCTGGTGGGGTGACAGAAGTCAGCGAGAACACATACCCCGGCGAGCGTCTGGGGCTCCCCGAATCCGGGTCCGGCAGCATCGCGCGGCCAGGGCGTCGCATCGCCGCCCTGTTCATCGACTATCTGGCTTCGTCGCTCATCGCCACCGCGTTCCTCGGATACGACCAGTTCGCGCTCCCGTCCGACGCGGGAATCACGATGTTCGCGCCCATGACGGTGTTCGCCGTGCTGAATGTGCTCTTCCTGCCGACGATCGGCGGGACGCCCGGTCACCGCATCATGGGGCTGCGGATACAGCTCGTGCACGGCGGATGGGTCGGGCTGTGGCGCCCGATCGTGCGCACGCTGCTGCTGCTCGTTGTGATCCCCGCGGCAGTCTGGGACGCCGACCAGCGTGGACTCCACGACAAGGCCGCCGGCACCGTCCTGCTTCGCGCCTGAGCGCGCGAGCGCTCAGCGGGGTCGCGGCGCTCGGACCTTGGTGGGATCGATGCCCTTCGGGATCGGCAGAGACGTCACCGACTGCGAGACCGAGTCGACGCGCTTGATGACGGCAGCCATCGTCGCGCGGTCGATCTTCTTGGGGAAGGCCTTGATGGTCGATGCGAGCTTGGCGATCGGCACGTCGCCTTCACCGTGGCCGACGTGGAGGACATTGACCGGAACCCCGGAGGCGACGCGCTGCACCTTGACCCGCTCATCGTTGATGAGACGCGTGAGGCGGCCGGGCGCACCCTCGCCGACGATGACGACGCCACCGCGACCGATCACGCGGTAGACGGCGTCCTGCGTCTTCGGGTTCACGCCCACGGGCATGTCCGACGCGACCCAGTGGCGGCCCAGTGCCGTCGACAGAACGTGCCCGGTCGCTCCCGGGACGCCGTCGATCTTCTTGTACATCGCCCGCGTCGACACGCGGGTGAGCGTGATCATCGCGGCGAGAACGCCGAACATCAGCCCTGTGACGCCCCACAGGACGACGCTCCAGATCGCCGCCGGCGGGATCAGGAACCCGACGACGACACCCAGCACCACACCCAGCACGACGATGCCGATCAGGACCCACGGAGTCCACGGGTAGATCTCTTTCGTGAAGGTGATCAGCGAGCCGATCTGACGGAAGAAACCGGGGCGCTTCTCGGAAGCAGAACTGCGGGATGCCATAGCGACCAGCCTACCTTTGCGACGGTGCGTTCTTCACAGTCGTGGCCCCGGGGTCACGATTCCACATCGGCGGCTCGGCGCGCGCGCTCCGGCCGACGCGGGGCGAGGATCGACGGATGCCGGACAGCCCTCGACCTGCATCGCTGAGACGCCTCTCGGAACTCGACGCGCCGCTTCCCGGCCTGCTGATGGCAGGCGACCCGCCGTCTGTCTGGACAGACGGCGGGTGGTGGGAGGGCACTCCGGCATGGTGTGCGCGGCCTGACGGGCACATCCTGGCGCCGATCGATGCCGGGTTCGATGAGAACGGCTGCGGCGTGATCGTGCCGTACTGTCCGGACCGGCTGCGGCTCGTGCTCGCGCGGCGGCTGGAGCTGGCTGCGGGGGAGGCCGTGACCATCGCCGTCAGTCTGCTGCGGGGCACCGCGGAGGCCGACGAACTCGGCGTCGAGTGCGGCGCGTGGTGGGTCACCGCCGATGGGCGTCCGGTGTGCGCCACCGGTGGAACGGGTCGCGTGCGCGAGGAGGCGGTGGAGCTGTTCGAGGAGCTGACGGCCAAGGCCCCTCCGGCACTTCGGCCCGCGCTTTCGGATGCGTCCGAGATCGTCGCCGACCCGCGCCGGCTCCAACTCGACAGCCTGGCGGCCGAGGACGCGCTGTTCGCTCGAGCCGACCCGCTTCCACTTTCGACGGCGCACGTTCCCGTCCGTGCGCGTGCGCTGGCGCCCTCACGCACCCCCGATGAGGCGAAGGCTGACGCTGACGTGCCCTCGCCGGTATACGACTTCCTGCGTCGGCACGTCGACGCCGTCTGGGCGGAACGCGTCGAGGCTGTCTGGCGTGACCTCGCGAAGCGCCTCCCCCGTCGCGACGGAAGCCGTCGAGACCCTGCGACGCGATCGAGCGACGCGATCGAGCGACGCGACAGGCACGACGGTGCTGACAGGCAGAAGTCGGCCAGGCGTCGCGCGCCACTCGTGCTGGGATGCGGGGTCGGCGCCACGCTGTTGGCGCTCGGGCTCGCCCTGCCGGAGTCTGCGGACGAGCAGGAGGTCGGCCCGACTGCGGCGGCATCGGACGCCAGAGAGGCCACGCCGATGCCATCTCCGACGCCGGATGCCGGCACACTGTCGGCCGCGGACGCCTCCGACGCGGACGACGACGATCTCGCGACGCAAGGCGAACGTCTGATCAAGCGGCTGGCTGCATGCGCGTCAGCGGGATGCGGAGACGACGTCCTTGAGGATCCGTCCCGGAGCTTCCCGCGAGGTCCCGCGACGTCTTCAGCGCTTAGTCCTGTGGTCCGCGTGCTCGATGACTACGGCGGTGTCGCGGCGCTGAGGGTCTCCGCAGGCGGCGTCCACCAAGTCGTCGTGGTCGTGCGCAACGAAGACCGATGGCTGGTCCGCGACGTGTATGACGTCGCGGACCAGCCACGGTGAGTCGGCCCGATGACCGGTCGTCAGATGCCGAGCTGCCCCTCGAAGTCCGCGGCCTCGAGACGCGCCTTGACAGCCGCCAGGAAGCGGGCGGCGTCGGCGCCGTCGATGGTGCGGTGGTCGTACGAGAGCGCGAGGTACACGTACGAGCGGACCGCGATCGCGTCCTTTCCGTCGATCGAGACGATGCCGGGTCGCTTGATGACGACGCCGGTGCCGAGGATCGCCGACTGCGGGAGGAACACGACCGGGGTGTCGAACAGGGCGCCACGGGATCCGGTGTTCGTCAGCGTGAACGTGCCGCCGGCGAGCTCGTCGGGCTTCAGCTTGTTCTCGCGGGTGCGAGCAGCGAGGTCGGCGATCTCGTGGGCGATCTGCGCGATGTTCTTCGAACCGGCGTCACGCAGGACAGGAGTGAGCAGGCCACGCTCGGTGTCCACCGCGATCGAGATGTTCTCCGACGCGGGGTACACGATGTCCGTGCCGTCGACCGTCGCGTTGATGATCGGGTAAGCCTGCAGCGCCTCCGCTGCGGCCAGAGCGAAGAACGGCAGGAACGAGAGCTTGTCGCCTGTCTTCTCCTGGAAGGTGCCCTTCACCTGGTCGCGGTAGTTCGCGAGCTTCGTGACATCGACCTCGACCACCGTCGTGAGCTGCGCCGTCTGCTGCATCGACGCCACCGCCCGCTCGGCGAGGACCTTGCGCAGGCGCGACATGGGCTGCGTCGTGCCGCGCAGCGGCGAGACCTCGAGCGCCGGCGATGCCGGAGCAGCGGGAGCGGCAGCCGGAGCGGCCGATGCGGCCTCAGCGGCCTTCAGAACGTCTTCCTTGCGGATGCGTCCACCGACGCCGGTCCCCTTCACCTTCGCCAGGTCGACACCCTGCTGCTGGGCGAGGCGGCGCACGAGCGGCGTGACGTAGGTCGGGCCATCGTCGTCGGACGACAGCGACGGCGCGGGGGCGGCCGGGGCAGAAGGAGCAGGGGCGGATGCCTCTGCGGCGGGCGCGGGAGCAGCGGGTGCTTCAGCGGCCGGGGCAGGCGCCTCAGC
>CALANM010000202.1 GCA_937926065.1 uncultured Microbacterium sp. | reverse complement strand
CGCCCGCGCCGACGGCGTGCGCGTGACGGGCGCGGATGCCGCGGGCCTCTTCTACGGCGTCCAGACCCTCGCGCAGCTCATCGCGGCGCGCGGCGGCGCGCGGATCGTCCCGGCCGTCCGCATCGCCGATGCACCGCGCTTCGCCTACCGGGGCGTCATGCTCGACGTGGCTCGCCACTTCCATGGCGTCGACACCGTGAAGGCGTTCATCGACCGCGCGGCGAGCCTCAAGTTCAACGTGCTGCACCTGCACCTGACCGACGATCAGGGCTGGCGCCTCGAGATCGCCTCTCGGCCGCTGCTGGCCGAGCGCGCGTCGTCGAGCTCGGTCGGCGGCGACCCGGGCGGGCGCTTCACGCAGGCCGACTACGCCGAGATCGTGGCGTACGCCGCGTCGAAGCACATGACGGTGGTGCCAGAGATCGACATGCCGGGCCACACGCACGCGGTGTCGCTCGCGTACCCGGAGCTGTCGGAGCAGCCCGTCCTCTCCGATCACATCCGCGAGACCGTGCGCGACCACGGCGGCAGCCTGCCGCAGAACGGCGTCGCGTACGACGGCGTGGCGGTGGGGTTCTCGTCGCTGCGCATCCACGACGAGGCGACCTATGAGTTCGTCGCCGACGTGCTGCGGGAGGTCGCCGAGCTGACCCCCGGACCGTATCTCCACATCGGCGGCGACGAGGCGCTCGGAACTCCCGCCGAGGACTTCGCCCGCTTCATGACCCGCGTCAGCGGGATGGTCGCCGATCTCGGCAAGACCCCCGTCGCGTGGCACGAAGCGGGAGCCGCGCCCGGCCTGCACCCGTCGACCGTGGGCCAGTACTGGGGCTTCGTCACTCCGGTCGATGACGCCGGCGAGCGCGCCCGGGCCTTCGTCACGCACGGGTCGAAGGTCGTGCTGTCGCCGGCCGACGCCATCTACCTCGACATGAAGTTCGACGCCGACTCCCCGCTGGGCCTCACGTGGGCGCGCGGCGTGACGTCGGCGCAGCGCGCCTACGAGTGGGATGCCGCGGCCGTCGTCGAGGGCATCGGCGACGACGACATCCTCGGCGTCGAGGCGCCGCTGTGGACCGAGACGGTGCGCGATCTCGCGGACATCGACGCCCTTGCCTTCCCACGCATCGCGGCGGCCGCCGAGGCCGCGTGGTCGCCCCCGCTGGGGACGACGCCCGCTCGGACGTGGGACTCGTTCCGACTGCGGGTCGGCGGACTCGCGCCGCTCTGGTCGGCGAGCGGCATCGGCTTCACCCGGCTGCCGGAGATCGCGTGGGCCGATGCGAGCACGTCGCCCGAGCGGGAGGTGCGCACCGCATGACCGTCGTCATCCACTCGGTCCGACTCGTCGACGAGGGGCGTGTCATGCCCGACGCATGGCTCGCCTTCGCCGACGGCGTGGTGTCGGCGACGGGAACCGGCGACGACTGGCGGCGGCTGCCGGTGGCCTCCGCGGTCGACGGCGCCGGCCGCTTCCTCACTCCCGGATTCATCGACCTGCACGTCCACGGCGGCGGTCGCGCGTCGTTCGACGAGGGCGCCGACGCGATCGTCCGTGCGCGTGCGCTCCACCGCGCGCACGGCACGACGCGGGCGGTCGTCTCGCTCGTGACCGCCTCGCTCGACGACCTGTGCGCCCGTGCGGCCGTGGTGGCCGACCTCGCCGAGCGCGACGCGACGATCCTCGGGAGCCATCTCGAGGGGCCGTTCCTCGACCCTGGTCACAAAGGAGCGCACACCGCGTCGCTCCTGCGGGAGCCCGACCGCGAATCGATCGACCGGCTGCTGGAGGCGGGACGCGGCACGATCCGCCAGGTGACGATCGCTCCGGAGCTTCCCGGCGCGATCGACGCGATCACCCGCCTGACGGATGCCGCAGTCGTCGCGGCCGTGGGGCACACGGCCGCCACCGCCGCGCAGGCCGCCGCCGCGTTCGACGCGGGCGCGACCCTGCTGACACACGCGTTCAACGCGATGCCCGGCATCCACCACCGCGCGCCCGGCCCCGTGGTCGCGGCGATGCGCGACCCGCGCGTGACGCTCGAGCTGATCGCCGACGGCATCCACGTGCACCCCGACGTCGTCGCGCTGGTGTTCGCCGGGGCCCCGGGGCGGATCGCCCTCATCACCGACGCGATGGCCGCCGCGGGGGCCGCTGATGGGAGCTACGAGCTCGGCGGCCTCGCCGTCACCGTGAGCGACGGCACTGCACGCCTCGACTCCGACGGCGCGATCGCGGGCTCGACCCTCACGCAGGACGCCGCGCTGCGCAATGTCGTCGCCGCCGGCATCCCTCTCCCCGATGCCGTCGCCGCGCTGACGTCCGTCCCGGCGCGGGTGCTCGGTCACCAGGGGCGCTACGGGTCGCTGCGCATCGGCTCGGCCGCCGACGCGGTGCTGCTCGACGACGCGCTCGGCGTGCAGGGCGTGTGGGTCGACGGTCTTCCCCTCGCCCGCGTCTGAGCCGCGGCGTCGGCGCCGGCGGAACCCGCGCCTTCGATGCGACGCTCGACGGCGGTGGGCGCAGCGCGGCGTACATGACGTGGGTCGAGCCGTAGACTGGAGGCCATGTCCGAACTGCCGAATGTCCGCCCCGAAGCACCGGCAGAACCGTCCGCGCAGCCCCCGGGAACACGCCCGCCGCTGAGCGCGCTCGACATCGTGAACTTCCTGTGCGAGGTGTTCGGCATCGTGACCCTCGCGATCTGGGGCTTCACGTCGTGGTCGCTGCCGTGGAACATCGTCGCCGGCATCGGCGCGCCGCTCCTCGCCATCCTCGTGTGGGCCCTGTTCGTCTCGCCGCGTGCCGTCGTGCCGGTGCACCCGTTCGTCCGTGCGCTCGTGGAGCTCCTGGTCTACGCGAGCGCGACGATCGCGTGGTGGAGCATGGGCCAGGCATGGATCGGCCTCGCCTACGGCGTCGTCGCCGTCGCGGCCGGTCTCGTCGCCGGACGCCGCCGCCTGGCATGACCGCCGCGACCGGCGTCGTCGGCCTCCTGCGCGCCGAGCTCGGGGACCGCGTCGACACGTCCGGCATCTCGCTCGAGGCCGCACGCGCCGACAAGTCCGGTCACGCGTCCGAAGGGGCGCCTCTCGCCGTCGTGCACGCCGAGAGCGTCGAAGACGTGCAGGCCGTCATGCGCATCGCGAGCGCCACGTCGACCCCCGTCGTCACGCGGGGCGCGGGCACGGGGCTCGCGGGAGGCGCCAACGCCGGGCCCGGCCAGATCGCGCTGTCGACCCTGCGCATGGACCGGATCCTCGAAGTGCGCCCCGACGACCTCCTCGCCGTGGTCGAGCCGGGAATCATCAACGCGCGCCTCGACGACACGCTGCGAGCGCACGGCGTGTGGTGGGCGCCCGATCCCGCCAGCCGCGAGATCTCGACCGTCGGCGGCAACATCGCCACCGGCGCAGGCGGTCTCCTGTGCGCCAAATACGGCGTGGTGCGCGACGCCGTCCTCGGCGTCGACCTCGTGCTGGCCGACGGCCGGCTCCTCAAGCTCGGCCACCGCAGCGTCAAGGGCGTGACGGGCCTCGACCTCACATCGCTCGTGATCGGCTCCGAGGGCACCCTCGGCGTCATCGTCGGGGCGACGCTCAAGCTGCGCCCGCTGCCCGTGGGCGAGACCCGCACGCTCACGGCCGTCTTCCCCGACGTGCGCGCCGCGGCCGTGGCTGCATCGGCCGTGACCGCCGCGGGCCTGCAGCCGGCGATCATGGAGCTCATGGACGCCCTGTCGCTCGGGGCCGTCCACCGGCTGCTCGGCCTCCCGGCTCCCGCTGTCGACGCCGCACAGCTGACGATCCAGACCGACGGCGTGGGCGCCGTGCACGAGGCGGATGCCATCGCCCGGCTGCTCGGCTCGCTCGGCGGCGAGGTCGCCCTCGCGGCCGACGAAGCCGAAGGCGAGCGGCTGTGGCTGATCCGCCGGTCGATGCACCCCGCGATGGAGACGCTCGGCACGACGCTCATCGAAGACGTGTCGGTGCCCCGCAGCATGCTCCCTGCGATGTTCGACGAGATCGCCCGCATCGAGCAGGTCCACGGCATCCGCATCCCGACCGTCTGCCACGCCGGCGACGGCAACCTCCACCCCAACTTCGTCTTCGAGACGGAGGGCAGCACGCTCGGCGATCCGATCGTGGTGCCCGATCACATCTGGACGGCCGCCGACGAGCTGTTCCGTGCCGCGCTGCGCCTGGGCGGCACGCTCACGGGCGAGCACGGCATCGGCGTCCTGAAGCGACGGTGGCTGGCCGAGGAGCTCGGCGACGACCAGTGGGAGCTGCAGCGTCAGATCACCCGCGTGTTCGACCCCGCCGGCATCCTCAATCCCGGCAAGGTGTTCGTCGCATGACCTCCGACGCCGCCAGGACGCGCGAGATCCGTGTCAGCGCGGGCGTGCTCGTCGACGAGAACGGCTGTGCGCTCGTGGTGCGCAAGCGCGGCGCGGCCGTGTTCCAGCAGCCGGGCGGCAAGCCCGACCCCGGGGAGACGGCGCTCGACGCACTGCTGCGCGAAGTGCACGAGGAGGTCGGCGTCCGGCTCGACGCCGACGCGGTCGAGCCGCTCGGCACCTTCCGCGACGCCGCGGCGAACGAGCCCGGTCACGTCGTCATCGGCGACGCGTTCCGCGCGCGCATCCGCCGTGCCGACGTGCGGATCGGAGCGGAGATCGAGGAGGCCCGGTGGGTGACGCCCGCCGACGTCGTCTCGACCCCGCTGGCGAACCTCAGCCGCAACCACCTGATCCGCTTCGCCTGGGCGTAAGCGGCCCCGCGCCTATAGTCCCTGCCAGGCGGGCTTGTTCGCGTATGCGTACCGGTAGTAGTCGGCGTTCTCGAACCCCGTGGCCGCGGCCTCGTCCACGACGACCGTCACGTGCGGGTGCAGCTGGATCGCCGATCCGGGCAGCGACGACGTCACAGGGCCCTCGACGGCGGCTGCGACGGCATCCGCCTTGCCTTCGCCGAACGCGAGCAGGAACAGGTGGCGCGCCTCGAGGATCGTGCCGAGGCCCTGCGTGATGCAGTGCACGGGTACGTCGTCGATCGACTCGAAGAAGCGCGCGTTGTCGATGCGCGTCTGCTCGATAAGCGTCTTCACGCGGGTGCGCGAGGCGAACGACGACCCGGGCTCGTTGAACCCGATGTGGCCGGACGTGCCGATGCCCAGGATCTGCACATCCACCCCGCCCGCCGCCGCGATGGCCGCCTCGTAGTCCTCGCCCGCGTGCTCGATCGTCTCGAGCGCGCCGTTGGGCGTGTGGATGAGCTCGGGGTTCAGCCCCAGCGGCTCCACGACCTCTCGCGTGATGACCGAACGGTAGCTCTCGGGATGCGCCGGGTCGATGCCGACGTACTCGTCGAGCGCGAAGCCGCGCACCCGTGACACGTCGATGCCCTCCAGGCGCGGCCGAAGCGCCTGGTACACCGGCAGCGGCGTCGAACCGGTCGCAAGGCCCAGCACGGCGTCGGGCTTGGCGGCGATGACCCGAGCGATCTCGTCGGCGACGAGCGCCCCGGCGTCAGCGGGCGTGGGGACGATGACGACTTCAGCCATGGGCGACAGCCTCCTGTTCGTGTGCCGCGGAGCCGATGAGGGCGGCACCGAACGCCGCCGCGGGCGAGCCCGCGGGCAGCAGCTCGACGCGTTCGGCCAGTCGCAGCGACCGCAGGAACGCGGACGCGGCGGCGCTGGCCTGGAGCTCCGACACCACTGCCGTCAGCATACGTTCGCCGAGCCCCGTCACGCCTCCCCCCAGGACGACCGAGTCGGCGTCCGCCGTGAGCAGCAGCACACGGATGGCCGCCGCCACCCCGAAGGCGAGATCGCGCCGCAGCTCCTGCGCCCGAGGATCGCCCGCGTCCGCCGCGTCGAACACATCGCGCACGGGCAGCGCCCCCGGCACCCCCCACCTGGCCGCGACCGACGCGCCCCCGGCGAACACCTCGATGCAGCCTCGCTGGCCGCAGCGGCACTGCGGGCCGCGGGGGTCGATCGAGATGTGCCCCACTTCGCCGGCGGTGCCCCGCTCGCCCCGCCACAGCACGCCGTCGCGCACGAACCCCGCCGCGATGCCCGTGCCGAGATTGAGATAGGCCATCGTTCCGCCGTCGCGACCGTCGCCGTGCAGAGCGAACGCCCCGAGGGCGGCCGCCTTGACGTCGTTCTCGGCGCGCACCGGCGCATCGAACGCCTCCGCCAGCACGGCGCCGAGATCGAGCTGCTCGATGCCGAGGTTGACGGCATGCGCGACGCGCGCGGTGCCCGCCGCGACCTGGCCCGGGATGCCGATGCCGAGCGACGTCACAGCGGCGCGCGACGCCCCCGCCTGCGCCAGCAGCTCGTCGGCGCAGGCGACGATCGTGGCGGCCACGGCATCCGCGCCCCACCCCGTCGACCGGCGCGCGCGAGCGACGATCTCACCCGAAGGCGCGACGATCACACCGTCGGTCTTGGTTCCACCGACGTCGAATCCGAGTCGCATGTCAGCCCTTCACCGCTCCGGAGACGAGGCCGCCGGTCATGCGTCCCTGAACGATCAGGAAGAAGACGATCACGGGTATCGCCATCATGGTCGAGCCCGCCATCACGGCGCCCCAGTCCACCGAGCCCGCGACCGACGACGACTGGAAGGCGTTGAGCCACGTCGGCAGCGTCAGGTTGTATCCCTTCATGAGCAGCAGGGCCATCGTGAACTCGTTCCACGACTGGATGAATGCGAAGATGCCGGTGGCCACGAGGCCGGGCGCGAGCAGCGGGAAGGTGACCTTCCAGAACGCCTGCGACTTCGTGCAGCCGTCGATCATCGCCGCCTCTTCGAGGTCGGCGGGCACGCCCGCGACGAACCCGCGCAGGGTCCAGATCGTGAAGGGGATGACCGCCGCGGTGTAGACGATCCCGAGCCCGAGGAGGGTGTTCATCAGCTGCCAGTCGTCGATCATCCCGTAGATCGTGAACATCATCGCCTCGCCGGGGATCATCTGCACGACGAGCACCGACACGATGAAGCCGCGCCGCCCGCGGAAGTGGAAACGGGCGACAGCGACGGATGCCAGGAACGCGAACAGCAGCGTGACGACCAGCACGCCGGCCGTCACGGTGACCGACGTCATCAGCGCGTGCTGGAAGTCGGTCTGTCCCGGAGCGGCCTCGCGACGCCACGCCGTCGCGAAGTTGCCGAACGTGAAGTCGAACGGGAAGAGGCTCGGCTCCCGGCTGATGATTCTCGGGTTGGGGGTGAATGCGAGGTTCACCATCCAGTACACGGGGAACACCGAGCAGAAGAAGACGACGAGGGCCGCAAGATCGAGACCGGCGCGGGTCATGACGCGGCGGCCCGACGGACGACGTCCGGGCACGCGCTGCGACCGCGGCGCACGCCGAGAGGGACGGCCCGTCGGGGCCACCGTCTCCTCGACGCCGACCGTGCCGAGCTGGACGGCGGGAGTGACCTGAGTGCTCACAGCTCCTCCTCCCGAAGCGTCGTGCGCACGTAGCCCCACGACAGGCACAGCAGCAGGACGACCATGACGACTCCGATCGCCGCCGTCGCGCCGAACTCGCCGACGCCCTGGCGGAAGAGGTAGGTGCCGAGCACGTTCGTGTCGGCGGCGATGCCGCCGCGGCTCTGCAGCGCGTAGACCTGCGTGAAGATCCGCAGGTTCCAGATGATCTGCAGCACCAGGACCACCGTGAGAACGCTGCGCAGATACGGGAAGACGACCATCCGGAAGCGGCTCCAGCCCGTCGCCCCGTCGAGCGCGGAGGCCTCCAGCACCTCCGCGGGCACCTGGCCGAGCGCAGCGTACGTCGTGAACGCGACGAAGGGGATGCCCTGCCAGACCACGATGATCGTGAGGACGAAGTAGAAGGACAGCGGGTCGAGCAGCCACGCATGGTTCGTCCAGGCGTCGGTGCCGGTCACGGTGTTGAGAAGCCAGTTGACCACGCCGTACTGCGTGTCGAAGATCCAGCCCCAGACGACGGTGGCCGTCAGGGGCGGCAGGGCCCACGCCAGCAGCAGTCCGACCGAGACGAGGATGCGCCAGAAGCGGGTGAGGCGCGTCATCAGCACCGCCACCAGCACGCCGAACAGGATGATGAGGGCGGTGAGCACGACCATGAGGGCGAGGCTGCGGGTGAGCACCGCCGGGAAGTCGGACTTCGTGAAGAGGTCGATGTAGTTCTCGAAGCCGATGAAGTCGGGAAGCGTGCCCTGGACCTTGTCGCGCACGGTGTAGTCGGTGAACGACTGGATCACCATCAGCACGGCCGGGTAGCCGACCATGACGCCGAGGATGATCACCGACGGCGACAGCAGCGACCACGCGCCGCGGGCGTCGCGGCGGCGGCGAGCGCGCTCGCGCTGTGCGACGGTGCGCGCGAGCGACGGGCGGGAGACGGCGTCGGCATCCGCGGTCACGGACGCGCCGATCGTGGGTGGGGTCATCTCTCGCCTCCTTTCTGCAGAGGTGGGCGGGTGAGCGGGGGCCCGGTTCGGGTCCGGGCCCCCGCTGCGATCGTCAGCCGTTGAGGATGGCCTCGATCTGAGCGTCGAGCTCGGTGGCGATCTGCGTGACGTCGCCGCCCTGGGCGATCTTGACGAGGGCGTCGGGGATCAGCTGGGCCTTCTCGACCTCGGCCCAGTTCGGGCTGGCCGGCGTTCCCTTCGAGTTGGCGAGAGCGGTCGCCTGCGCCTGCGCCGACGCCGTGTCGGGGAGGAACTGCGCGGCCGAGACGGTTCCCGGAACCAGGCCCTGCTCGGCGAGGAGCTTCTGGTAGCCCTCGGAGAGCATGATCTTCATCGCCGCCTTGGCTTTGCCATGTGCGTCGCTCTTGAACGGGATGGCGATGTTCGAGCCGCCCGCGAAGATCGGCGCGGTCTCACCGGCGTTCAGCCCGGGGAGCGGGAAGGCGCTCAGGTCCTTCGCGTAGGTGTCGGGGCAGCCCTGCGAGACCTCCTCGCCGGCGGCCTCGTCGCCCCACGGCCAGGCGCCCGTCAGGTTGCCCTCGGCCCACGCGGGGCTCGAGAGGAAGCCGACCTCGCCGGCGCAGAAGGCGATGTTGCCGAGGCGCTCGTTGCCGTCGACCGGGGCCACCGACGCGTTCTCGTACACGTCCTGCAGCATCTCGAGGCCCTCGATGCTCTCGGGGCTCGACAGCTGCGCGTCCCACGTGTCGCCGTCCTGAACGGCGATCTCGCCGCCGTGCGCCCAGACGTAGGGCAGCGCGTTGTACCAGTCCTTGCCGGGGGCGAAGATGCCCGAGACCGTGGAGGTCGTGATCTCCTTGCCCTTCTCGACGTACTCGGCGAGCGTCGTCGGGAGCGTGTCGCCGACGACCTGCGGCGTGTAGAACACGACGCGACCGCCCGCGTAGTACGGCGCGGCGTAGAACGTGCCGTCGAGCGTGCCCGCGTCGACGAGACCGCTCAGCAGGTCGTCGCCGCCCAGCTCGTCCTTGACGTCGCTGAGGTCGAGGAGCAGTCCCGCATCGGCGAAGCCGACGGCCTGCGTGTTGCCGAACTCGACGACATCGGGCGCGTCGTTCGACGAGAGCGCCGCGGTGTACGTGTTGTTCGTGTCATCCCACGTCTTCTCCTCGATCGTGAGCGTCCAGCCCTCGTTCTCGGCCTCGAAGGTCTCCTTGAGGTACTGACGGGCGGTGTCGGGCGTGTCAGCGCCCACGAGCCAGACCGTGAGCTCGCCCGTCGGGGCGTCGGTCTCCTCGGCCGCAGGGGCAGCGCCGCCCGCACAGCCGGCGAGGACGACCGCCGAAGCGCCGAAGAGCGCGAAGGCTCCGAGCTTCCTGTTCATGTTGTCTTCCTTCTTCTCTTGGTGTGGACCGGTGGGCCGGGCGACCCATCCGGAGAGGACGTCGATGACCCGTCCAGGGACTCGGCTCAGGTCACTCCGAGCTGACCCGAGAGAACCGTGACAGCGGCGCCGCGGAGGACGATGTCCTCGCCTTGCTCCGTCATCCGAACGCGCACGCCGTCGTGGAACCGTGCGAGCGTGCGCGTGCGCAGGGTCTCGACGGTCGCGTCGGCGAGGGGTCCGTCGAGGAGCTCAGCAGGGCCGGAGAGCACGATCTCCGACAGGTCGAGGGCGCCGACGATGGGAGCGAGGGCGATGCCCAGCCGCTCTCCCGCGTCGCGCAGCGTGGCCTCCGCACCGGCGCCGTCGGCCGCGATCCTGGCCTGGAGCGCCGGCACCGACAGCCACGCCTCGAGGCAGCCGACCTTGCCGCACACGCACGCGGGGCCGCCGTCGGTGCCGACCGTGACGTGGCCGATCTCACCGGCGGCGTAGCGGCTGCCGCGCATCGGCTGGCCGCCCGCGAGCAGCCCCGAGCCGACACCGAGGCCGACGCGCACGAGCATGACGTCGTCGTGGGCGCCGCCGAAGGTGTACTCCGCGAGCACGGCGGCGTTGGCGTCGTTCGCGACGAGCACGGGGAGCCCGAGCTCCTCCGAGAGCACGCGCTGCAGGTCCAGTCCCGTCCAGCCGAAGTTGGGTGCGGTGAGCACGACGCCGCGGTCGTCGACGACACCGGGGGTTCCGACCCCCACGCCCAGAACGGGAGCGTGCGCGTCGGCGATGAGCTCGCGTGCCAGCTGCGTCACGGCTGCGAGCACTTCGCCGCGGTCGGCGGGGACGGCGACCTCGTGCCGGGCGACGATCTCGCCGTCCAGCGTGAGCACGGCCCCGCGCAGGTCGCGCGGGCCCGACAGATCGAGTCCCACGATGCGGTGGCCCTCACGGTCGAGATCGACCAGGATGGCGGGCTTGCCCGGACCGGATGCCTCGCGTACGCCCTGTTCGACGACGTAGCCGTCGGCGATGAGCTCGGCCACGAGGTCGGAGATCGTGACGCGCGTGAGGCCGGTCTCGCGCGAGAGGTCGGCGCGGCTGCGGGCCCCCTGGTGGAAGAGCGTCTGCAGCACGAGCGACCGGTTGTGCGCGCGGGCGTGCTCGGGAAGCACCTTGGCGGCGTGGCGGAGAGCGCGGCCGTGTCCGAAGGAGCGGCCGACGGCGGCTGCGTCGGACGCTGCGATGTGCGCATCGGTGCGGGACATGTTTGTTAGTAGAACTTACGAATCCCCCCTGCGCAAGACGTCGGCGCGAATTCGGCAGGACCATTTACAAAACCGTTACATTCCCTCACCCGCTCCTCCCCCGCACGCGCCATGTCACGGTGACGCAACGACGCCGGCCTCATCCGCCTGCTTCCCAGCCGGGTCACGTACCATTCCAAGTGCGCTGCGGCGCAGATCGCCCGGGGGTGCCACGTGACAGAACTGACGACGTCGGACGTCGAATCGTCCGAAGCCGCCCGCCTCGACACCGCCTCCTCCGATCCTGGCCAGCCCCAGCCGGTGCTCCAGTGGGCTCCTGCAGAGCCCGCGCCGCCTCGCAAGCGCTGGGGCCTGCGCATCGGCCTCCCCATCGGCGTGGTCGCCGTCGGAGCCGTCGCCGCATCGCTCGTGCTGATCGCGCCGGGCACCGCCGTCGCCGGCGTCCCCGTCGGCCTCATGACAGAGGGCGGCGCACGCGAGGCGATCTCGCAGCGACTGTCCGCCATGACGGTGCAGCTCGGAGACGGGGGCCCGACGGTCACCGGCGCCGACCTCGGCGCGTCCGTCGATGCCGGCGCCCTGGCCGGACACGCGTTCCAGGAGCACCCCATGTGGAACGTGACGCAGTGGTTCGCCGAGGGCACGGATGCCGAGGTCGCCCTCGACTCCGCCGCGGCCACCGCGGCGCTGCAAGAGGCCGCCCCGGACCTGTACACCGCGCCCACCGCGGCGTCGGTGGCCTTCGACGGCCAGAGCTATGTCGCCACTCCGGCCGTCGACGGCGAAGGCATCGACGTCGACGCCATCGCCGTCGCCGTGCAGGAAGCGTTCACGGCGGGCCGCACCGAGGTCGTCATCGACCCGGAGATCGTCGCGGTCGCCCACCCCGCGAGCACCGAGAAGGCCGAATCGGCCGCCGCCCGGCTCAACGGCATCCTCGACGAGATCGGCTTCTACGTCGGCGACGAGCGCACCGTGCCCGTCGGCAGGAAGACCGCCGCCTCCTGGATCACGGTCGATCTCGACGCCGACGGCGAGTTCGCCTTCACGGCCGACACCGCCGGCATCCAGGCCGCCCTCGACGACCTCGCCGACGACATCGACCAGAAGGTCGTCGACGCGACCGTCGTCACCAACAGCGAGGGCGACGTGCTGCGCACGATCGTCGAGGGCCAGGACGGCCGCGTCCTCGGCGACACGACCGGGCTCGCCGACGACTTCGCCGCGCAGCTCGCCACGGGCGACGCCGTGTTCGCGCTCCCCGTCGAGGTCACCCCGCACAAGACCACCGAGCTCGCCCGGCTGCTCGAGGTGGACATCAGCAGACAGCGCCTTTACCTCAAGGAGAACGGCGAGGTCGTCGACACGTGGCTCATCTCGAGTGGCCGCCATGGTGCCGAGACCTACCACGGGCACTACTCGATCGGCTGGAAGACCTCGCTGCAGACGATGCGCGGCGTCTCTCGCGACACCGGCACGCCCTACGAGCAGCCCGACGTGCCCTGGGTCATGTACTTCAACGGCAACCAGGCCTTCCACGGCGCGTACTGGCACAACAACTTCGGCCACCGCATGAGCGCCGGCTGCGTCAACATGCCGCCCGCCAAGGCGAAGCGCATCTACGACTGGTCTCCGGTGGGCGTCGACGTCTGGATCCACGGCTGACCGCGGCAGGCACGCCCGTTCGGGTCGATATGGTGGCTCCGTGCCACGCTTCGATCTGAGCCTGCCCGAGCTCCGCGCCTATCGCCCCGAGGTCGCCGAACCCGACGACTTCGACGCCTTCTGGGCGGAGACGCTGACGGCATCCCGCGCCCTCGCGCAGCCGCCGACCGTCGTCGCGCATCCGACGCCGCTCACGACGCTCGATGTCTTCGACGTCACCTTCTCCGGCTACGGCGGCGACCCGGTGAAGGCTTGGCTCCTCCTCCCCCGTGACCACGAGGGACCGCTGCCGGCGGTCGTCGAGTACCTCGGCTACGGCGGCGGGCGCGGCCTGCCCGTCGAACGGCTCGGCTGGGCGTCGGCCGGCTGCGCGCACCTGGTGATGGACACGCGCGGCCAAGGCTCTGGCTGGGGATCCGGGGGCTCGACGCCCGACCCGCACGGCTCGGGGCCGGCGACGCCCGGGTACATGACGCGCGGCATCGAAGACCCGGCCGACTACTACTACCGGCGCCTGTTCACCGACGCGGTGCTTGCCGTCGACGCCGTGCGTGCGCTGCCGGGGATCGACGGCGACCGCGTCGCCGTCACCGGGACGAGCCAGGGCGGCGGCATCGCCCTCGCGGTCGCCGGCCTCGCCGACAGGCTCGTCGCCGTGATGCCCGATGTCCCGTTCCTCTGCCACTTCGAGCGCGCCGTGGGCCTCACCGACGCCTACCCATACCAGGAGGTCGTCAACTACCTGGCCGTCCACCGCGGCGCCGACGAGCGCGTCTTCCGCACGCTCTCGTACTTCGACGGCGTGTCGTTCGCTCGGAGAGCGACCGCCCCCGCGCTCTTCTCGGTCGCGCTCCACGACGTGACGTGCCCGCCGTCGACCGTGTTCGCGGCGTTCAACAGCTACGCATCCGACGACCGGCGCATCGAGGTCTACACGCACAACGACCACGAGGGCGGGCAGACGTATCAGTGGGTCGCGCAGACAGAGTTCCTCGCCGAGCGGGTCAGGGGCTGAGCGGGTCAGGGGCTGAGCGCTCCCACGACGAAGGCGCGGCCCCCTCTGCGGGACCGCGCCTTCGTTCGTGAGACGAACGCTCAGAGAGCGTCGACGATCGCGTTCAGCGTCTCAGACGGTCGCATGACGGCGGCGACCTTCTCGACGTCGGGGTGGTAGTAGCCGCCCAGGTCGACCGGCTTGCCCTGCACCGCGATGAGCTCGGCGACGATCTTCTCCTCGTCGGCGGCCAGTCGCTCGGCGACCGGTGCGAACGCGGCGGCCAGCTCGGGGTCGGTCGTCTGG
Organism: uncultured Microbacterium sp.; assembly: GCA_937926065.1. GTDB lineage: Bacteria > Actinomycetota > Actinomycetes > Actinomycetales > Microbacteriaceae > Microbacterium. The sequence continues at coordinate 4,760 of CALANM010000202.1, read as the reverse complement.
CCCGCCAGTTCCTGTGCCCAGTAGAGCGCGAGGTAGAAGTGGCTGCCGCGGTTGTCGATCGTGCCGAGCGCACGGCCGGGCGACTTGTCGTTCTCGAGGAACGTGCCGGTCGCGGCGTCGAGCGTGTCGGCGAGCACCTTGGCCTTGCCGTTGCCGGTGAACTCGGCGAAGTGCTCGAACGATGCAGCGAGGGCGAAGAACTCGCCCAGCGAGTCCCAGCGCAGGTAGTCCTCTTCGAGGAGCTGCTGCACGTGCTTGGGGGCCGATCCGCCCGCACCGGTCTCGAACAGGCCGCCGCCGGCGAGCAGCGGGACGATCGAGAGCATCTTGGCGCTCGTGCCGACCTCGAGGATCGGGAACAGGTCGGTGAGGTAGTCGCGCAGCACGTTGCCGGTCACGGAGATGGTGTCGAGACCGTGGCGCATGCGGGCGAGCGTGTAGCGGGTGGCCTCGGCCGGCGGCAGGATCGAGATCTCGATGCCCTGGGTGTCCATCGTGGCGAGGGCCTGGTACACCTTCGCGATGAGCTGAGCGTCGTGAGCCCGGTTGACGTCGAGCCAGAACACGGCGGGAGCGCCCGTCGCGCGTGCTCGGCTCACCGCCAGGCGCACCCAGTCGACGACCGGGAGGTACTTGGTCTGGGTCGCGCGCCAGATGTCCCCGGCGTGCACGTCGTGCTCGATGACGACCTGGCCCTCGCCGTCGACGATCTGCACGACGCCGTCGCGCTGGATCTCGAAGGTCTTGTCGTGGCTGCCGTACTCCTCGGCCGCTTGCGCCATGAGGCCGACGTTCGGCACGGTGCCGATCGTGGCGGGGTCGAGCGGGCCGTTGGCGATGACGTCGTCGATCACGGCCTGGTAGACGCCCGCGTACGACGAGTCGGGGATGACGGCGATCGTGTCGTCTTCAGAGCCGTCGGCGCCCCACAGCTTGCCGCCGTTGCGGACGAGCGCCGGCATCGACGCGTCGACGATGACGTCGGACGGGACGTGCAGGTTGGTGATGCCCTTGTCGCTGTTGACGTACGACAGACGGGGGCCCTCGGCGAGACGCGCGTTGATGGCGTCGATGATCTCCTGGCCGCCCTCGACCTGTGCGAGCCCCGCCAGGATCGATGCGAGGCCGTTGTTGGGCGTGAGGCCGGCCTCGGCGATGCGGTCGCCGTAGCGCTCGAAGACGTCGGCGAAGTAGGCCTTGACGACGTGACCGAAGATGATCGGGTCGCTGACCTTCATCATCGTGGCCTTCAGGTGCACCGAGTACAGCACGTCGTCTGCCTTGGCCGACTCGAGCGTGTGGGCGAGGAAGTCATCGAGCGCGGACGCCGACAGGAACGTGGCGTCGATGATCTCGCGCGGAAGGACCTTGATCTCCTTGAGCACCGTCTCGGTGCCGTCTGCGGCGATGTGACGCACCGTCAGCACGTCGTCGTGCGCGGCGACCCATGACTTCTCGTTGCTGCGGAAGTCGTCGTGGCCCATCGTCGCGACGTGGGTCTTCGACCCTTCCGAGAACGGCTTGTTGCGGTGCGGGTGCTTGCGCGCGTAGTTCTTGACCGACAGCGGCGCGCGGCGGTCGCTGTTGCCCTCGCGCAGGACCGGGTTGACGGCCGAGCCCTTGATGCGGTCGTAACGGGCGCGGATGTCCTTCTCTTCGACCGTCGTGGGCTCTTCGGGGTAGTCGGGGATGTCGTAGCCCTGCGACTGCAGCTCGGCGATCGCGGCCTTGAGCTGCGGGATCGAAGCCGAGATGTTCGGGAGCTTGATGATGTTCGCCTCGGGCAGCGTCGCGAGACCGCCGAGCTCGGCGAGCGCGTCGCCCACCTGCTGCTCCGGCGTCAGGCGCTGCGGGAAGGCCGCGAGGATGCGCCCGGCGAGCGAGATGTCGCGCGTGTCGAGCTCGACGCCGGCCTGTCCGGCGAATGCCTGCACGATGGGCAGGAACGACGCCGTCGCCAGCGCCGGAGCCTCGTCGGTGTGGGTGTAGATGATGGTGGACTCAGGCACGTCAGATGTCTCCTGGTGAGCGTCGTGGAATCGGCCTTCAGCCTATCGCACCCGCCGAAAATATCTCGACGTCGAGATAACTCGGGGCGCTGCCGCCTGCGATGGGAAACATTCCGTGCGGCGCGGGACCTCGACCGGTAGCCTGGGGCCATGACCGAGCTTCGACTGGTGGAACTGTCGGCCGCGACGATCGTCGCGGTCAACGCCATGTCCCTCAAGCCCGGGCAGGAGCAGTTCCTCGCCCCGACCAGCTATGCGGTCGCGGCGGCGGTGATCAATCCGGCCACCGCGTGGCAGCGGGTCGTGCTCGATGACAACGAGGTCGTCGGCTTCGTGAGCGCGAACTTCGACCCCGACGCGCCGCAGGAGCATTTCCGATCCGTGCTGTGGCGCATCAACGTCGACGCAGACGACCAGGGACGCGGCGTCGGCCGCTACGCGGTCGAGAAGCTCCTCGAAGAGGCGCGTCGTCGCGGCATGGATCACGTCAACGTCATCTACGAAGCCGGCGAAGGCGGCCCCGAGGCCTTCTTCCGCCGCGTCGGCTTCACCCCGGTCGGTGAGACCGAATACGGCGAAGTCATCGCCGAGATCCGCCTCTAGCACGAACACAAACCTCCGCCCCCGGACTCCGGACCGGTGGCGGGGCCTCGCATTCTCCCTCCCCCACGAGGCCCCGCCGCCCTCCGCAAGCACGACTTCGCCCCAGACGGAGACGGGATGCCGGAGCATGCGGCTCCGGCATCCCGTCTCTGCGTCCGGTGCGGCCAGGCGTCAGACGAGCGACTCCCGCCAGGCGGCGTGGAGCTGAGCGAACTTGCCCGCCCCCGAGATGAGGTTCTCAGGGGTGTCGTCCTCGATGATGCGCCCGTGCTCCATGACGAGCACACGGTCGGCGATCGCGACCGTCGACAGGCGGTGCGCGATGATGATCGCCGTGCGATCGGCGAGCAGCGTCTGCAGCGCGTCCTGGATCTGCCGCTCCGACGGGATGTCGAGCGACGCGGTCGCCTCGTCGAGGATGAGCACGGCCGGGTCGGCGAGGAAGGCCCGTGCGAACGAGATCAGCTGCCGCTGGCCCGCCGACACGCGGCCGCCGCGCTTGTTCACGTCGGTCGCGTAGCCGTCGGGGAGCCGCTCGATGAACTCGTCGGCGCCCACGGCGCGGGCTGCCGCACGGATCTCGTCCAGCGTCGCGTCGGGCTTTCCGAGGGCGATGTTGTCGGCGACGGTGCCGCTGAACAGATACGCCTCCTGCGTGACCATGACGATCGCACGCCGGAGGTCCTTGGGGTGCAGCATCCGCAGGTCGACGTCGTCGAGCCTGACCGCGCCCTTCGACGGGTCGTAGAAGCGCGACACGAGCTTGGCGAGCGTCGACTTGCCGGCGCCGGTCGTGCCCACGAGCGCGACCGTCTGTCCGGCGGGGATGTCGAGCGAGAAGTTCGGCAGGATGATGCGGTCGTCCGAGTAGCCGAACGTCACCTCGTCGAACTCGACGTGACCGCGGGCGCTCCACAGGTCGACAGGGTTCTTGGGGTCGGGCACCGTCGGCTGCTCCTCGAGCACCCCCGACACCTTCTCGAGCGCCGCCGTGGCCGACTGGTACGAGTTGAGGAAGAACGCGATCTCCTGCAGCGGCGAGAAGAAGTTGCGCACGTAGAGGACGGCCGCCAGCAGCGTGCCGATCTCGTAGACGCCGGGCTCCACGCGGATGCCGCCCCACAGCAGCACGAGAGCGACCGACACCGCGGCGACGGCCATCATCCCCGGCTCGAAGACGCCGAACAGCTTGATCGAGCGCAGGTTCACGTCTCGGTACTGGCTCGACAGCTCGCCGAACTCCGCGTCGTTGCGGGCTTCCTTGCGGAACGCCTTGACGGCGCGGATGCCGGTCATCGTCTCGACGAACTTGACGATCACCTTCGCGCTGATGACACGCGACTCCCGGTACACACGCTGCGAGCTCACGTAGAACCAGCGCATGATGAACCACAGCGGGACGCCCATGACGAGCAGGATGACGCCGGACTGCCAGTCGAGCAGGAGCAGCGCGATCAGCGTGAACCCCCCGTACAGCACGCCCGACACGAGCTCGTTGAGCCCTCCGTCCAGCAGCTCGCGGATGGAGTCGAGGTCGCTCGTCTGCCGCGAGATGATGCGACCGGACGTGTACGACTCGTGGAACTCCAGGCTCAGTCGCTGCGTGTGCAGGAAGATCCGCTTGCGCAGGTCGAGCATGACCGCCTGCGTCAGCCGCGCCGCGACCACGGCGTACCACCCGATGAGGGCTGCACCGCCGATGCCCGCGACCAGGTACACCGCGACCACCATGATGGTCGGCATCCAGTCGCCCTCGTCGAGGATGACCGGCAGCGCCGTGTTGATTCCGTACGCGATCAGCGCAGGGCCCGCGACGCGAAGCGCCGTCGAGACCACGAGCACCGCCGCCGCAAGGATCAGCTGCCCGCGCAGCGGCTGCACGAGCGAGCCGAGCAGGCGCAGCGAGCGCTGGCGGATGGCGCGCGACTCCTCGCGCGTGTAGTCGGAGCGGTCTTCGCCGCTCGTGCCGATGACCGTGGCGCTCACAGGTTCACCTCCCTCTCCCGCATGCGGGCTTGTTCGTCTTCCAGGCTCGAGATCACGTGGCGGTAGTGCTCGCTCGTGCGCAGCAGCTCCGAGTGGGTGCCGACGGCAGAGATGCGTCCGCCCTCGAGCAGCGCGACCCGGTCGGCGAGCATGACGGTCGAC
>CALANM010000201.1 GCA_937926065.1 uncultured Microbacterium sp. | reverse complement strand
AGGAGGCCGCGCACCCCGAGGCCAACATCATCTTCGGAACGGTCATCGACGACACGCTCGGCGACGAAGTGCGCGTCACGGTCATCGCGGCCGGTTTCGACGGCGGCGAGCCCCAGGCGCGTCTCGAGCCGATCGCGACGCAGCGCACCGCGCCCGTGGTCCCGCCGGTGCCCGCCGACGAGGCGGCGCGCGAGCTCGCGGCCGAGACGGAGCCCAAGGAGACGGTTTCGGTGTCGATCTCGACGTCGAACGATTCCGTCTTCGGCGACGACGACCTCGACGTTCCCGACTTCCTCAAGTAAGTGGACCTGGGCAGCCGACTCGCCGACCTCGACGCCCGCATCGCGGATGCGGCGAGGTCGGCGGGCCGCGACCCCTCTGAGCTGACCCGCATCGTCGTCACGAAGTTCCATCCGAGCTCGGTCGTATCGGCGCTGTACGAGCTCGGCGTCAGAGACGTCGGGGAGAACCGCCAGCAGGAGCTCACGGCCAAGCGTGCGGAGCTGCCCGCGTACGACGGACTGACGTGGCATTTCATCGGCCAGGCACAGACCAAGAAGGCGCGAGCGATCCGGGCGTCCGCCTCGATCGTGCACTCGGTCGATCGGGATCGGCTGGCCGATGCGCTGCACGCGGCGGATGCCGAAGCGGCGACCCCGCTCGATGTGCTGGTGCAGGTGAACCTCACCGACGATCCCGGCCGTGGGGGAGTGCAGCCGACGGGAGCCGAGGCTCTGGCGACGCACATCGTCGAGCGCTGCTCGTCGCTGCGCCTGCGCGGCGTCATGGCGGTCGCGCCGCTCGACGAGCCGCCGGCGTCCGCGTTCGACCGGCTGGCCCGCGTGTCCGCCGCCGTGCGCTCCGTCGTGCCGGATGCCGCATGGATCTCGGCCGGGATGTCGGGCGATTTCGCCGAGGCGATCGCCGCCGGCGCGACACACCTGCGTATCGGCACGGCAATAACGGGTCCGCGCCCGCAGCGCGGATAACCTCGAAACAGACGAGCAAACGGAGGATGCGATGTCGAACCCGCTGAAGAAGACCATGGTGTACCTGGGTCTCGCAGACGAAGAGGAGATCTACGAGGAGCAGGCCGCTGCGGCCCCCGCCCCCCGTCGTGAGAAGGCGGTCGAGAAGACCGCGGAGAAGACCGCGCCCGTGACGCCCCTGCACCGCCCCGCCGTCGTCCGTCAGCCCGCCGTGGGTGCGGTGAGCGAGATCCTCACCGTGCATCCCAAGCAGTACCGCGACGCGCAGGGCATCGCCGAGGCCTTCCGCGACGGCATCCCTGTCATCATCAACCTCTCGCAGATGAGCGATGCCGACGCACGTCGCCTCGTGGACTTCGCGAGCGGCCTCTCGCTCGGCCTCTTCGGCCGCATCGAGCGCGTCACCAGCAAGGTCTTCCTCCTGTCGCCCGAGAACATCGCGGTCTCCGGTGACGGCGTCGTCGCACAGGCCGACCCCGAGGCCGGCCCCTTCGCGCCGTAAGTCGTGGAGGTCGTCCGACTCGTCGCAGGCATCGTCAATACGCTGCTGGCCCTTTACATCTTCGTTCTGCTCGCGCGCGTCATTCTCGAGTACATACCGCTCTTCAACCGCGAGTGGCGTCCTCGAGGGGTCGGCCTCGTGCTGGCCGAGACCGTCTACACCCTCACCGATCCGCCGCTGAGGTTCTTCCGCAGGTTCATTCCTCCGCTGCGGCTGGGGCCGATCGCGATCGACCTCGGATTCCCGATCACCATGCTGTGCTGTTTCGTTCTGCTGTCGATCACCGGCGTCATCATGCGCTTCTGATCGCCCTTTCTCGCGCCCCCGCAGAGGGCGCACTATGCTGTTCGGATACGGCTCGCCGTCCGCGGGTCACCGCCCAGCGGCTCCGTCGTGAAGCTCTGAAAGAGGACAACACAATGGCTCTCACCCCCGAAGACGTCGTCACCAAGCAGTTCCAGCATGTCCGGTTCAAGGAGGGCTTCGACCCGGACGAGGTCGATGACTTCCTCGATGAGATCGTCGTCGAGTGGCGCAAGACCATCGCCGAGAACGAGGAGCTGAAGGCCAAGCTGGCGGCGTACGAATCGGGCGCCGTTCCGGCTGCCGCGCCCGCTGAGCCCGCTCCGGCCGCCGAGGAGCCCGTTGTCGAGGAGGCTCCCGCCGAAGCCCCCTCCGCCGCTCCCGCCGCGGCGTCCGCCGGCATCATCGAGCTCGCGCAGCGTCTGCACGACGAGCACGTCGCGGAGGGCCTCGCTCAGAAGGAGAAGCTCATCTCCGAGGCTCAGGCGCAGGCCGCTGCGATCCTCGCTGACGCCGAGGCCAAGGGACGCGACGAGATCGCCCGTCTCGAGAGCGAGCGCGGTGTGCTCGAGGGCCGCATCAGCGAGCTCCGCCAGTTCGAGCGCGACTACCGTTCGCAGCTCCGCAGCTTCATCGAGGAGAAGCTCCGCGACCTCGATGTCACGGGCACCTCGTCTGGTGCCACGCCGGTCTCGTCCGCGGGTCTGTAAGCGGCGCCTCTTTGACAGGTCGTGACACTGGGCCCGTGGGGGCTCGTGCTGCAGCGGCCGGTGCCATCATCGCGTTCCTGGCGGTGCTGGTGCTGGCCGCTGATCAGTTCACCAAGAATCTCGTTCTCGCGAACCTGCCGTATGAGCAGGCCATCGCGGTGTGGGGCGACGTGCTGCAGTTCTATGTGACGCGCAACCCCGGCGCGGCGTTCTCGCTCGGCGAGGGCGTCACCTGGATCTTCACGATCGTGCTGGCGGCCGCCGCGGTCGCGATCGTGGTCCTCGCGATCACACGTGTGCGCTCGCTGCTGTGGGCCGCCGTGCTCGGCCTGCTGCTGGGTGGGGTCGTCGGCAATCTCACCGATCGCGTCTTCCGCGAGCCCGGCTTCGCCGTGGGTCATGTCGTCGACTTCATCCACACCCCGTGGATGATGCCTGCCATCTACAACGTGGCCGACATCTTCATCGTCACGATGATGATCGCCGTCGCGCTGCTCGTGCTTTTCGGCCTCCGGCTCGACGGCACGCGTGAGCCACGAGGCGCGTCCTCTGAGACTCTCCCTCCCACGGCCGATGCCGCCGCTGAGGGCGATGCGTCATCCGGCGATGCCGGCCCCGACCGGCGACGGGGAAAGTGACATGGAGTCCCGCACCCTCCCTGTGCCGGACGGACTCGACGGCGTGCGCGTCGACGCAGCGCTGGCCAAGATGCTGGGGTTCTCCCGCACTTTCGCCGCCGACGTCGTCGACGCGGGCGGTGCTCGCCTCGACGGGCGCCCGCTGGCGAAATCCGACCGCCTGCGCGGCGGGGGCTGGCTCGAGGTCGAGTGGGAGCCGCGTCGCGAGCCTGAGGTGATCCCGGTGGAGGTGCCCGACCTCGGCATCGTCTACGACGACGACGACATCGTCGTGGTCGACAAGCCGTCCGGTGTCGCCGCCCATCCCTCTATCGGGTGGGAGGGTCCCACGGTGCTCGGCGCACTGGCCGCGGGCGGTTACCGTGTCGCCACGAGCGGGGCTCCCGAGCGTCAGGGCGTGGTCCATCGGCTCGACGTCGGCACGAGCGGCCTGATGGCGGTAGCCAAGAGCGAGCGCGCATACACGGCGCTGAAGCGCGCGTTCAAGGAGCGAGAGGTCGAGAAGATCTACCACGCCGTCGTGCAGGGGCACCCCGACCCCCTCGCCGGCACGATAGACGCGCCGATCGGCCGCCACCCCTCGCACTCGTGGAAGTTCGCTGTCACCCCCGACGGCAAGGACTCTGTCACGCACTACGAGACGATCGAAGCGTTCCGCGGCGCCTCCCTCCTCGAGATCCACCTCGAGACCGGGCGCACGCACCAGATCCGCGTGCACATGGCGGCGCACCGGCATCCGTGCGTGGGCGATCCGCTCTATGGAGCCGATCCGACGATGTCTGCCCGCCTCGGCCTCATCCGTCAATGGCTGCACGCGCGTGAGCTGTCGTTCTCGCATCCTGTGACCGGGGAGTGGGTCACCTTCACGTCGGAGTACCCCGCCGACCTCGCTCACGCACTCGAAGTGCTGCGCGCCGAGTGACCTCCGGCCCGATGTCGGCGATATCCGGCATGCTGTGCGCATGAGGAGAGAGTCTCCGTGGTGATCGAAGTGCGCCCGGCGACGGTGTTCGCCGACATGGCCGCCGTCATCGGACCGAAGAACCCCGACTCGAGCGTGTGCTTCTGCCTCAGCTACCGGCTCGGAGGCGATGTGCGGGAGCTGCGGGGGCCCGACCGCGCCCGCAAGGCGAAGGAGCTGTGCGCCATCGATCCGCCGCCCGGAGTGCTCGCCTACGACGACGGCGAGCCTGTCGGCTGGGCCGCCCTGCATCCTCGCGCACAGACCACGTTCGCGCGCAACCGGCGCATCCCGCACGTCGACGATCTCGACGTGTGGTCGCTCTGGTGCTTCCGTGTGCGCGCCGGCCACCGCAAGAAGGGGATCATGCATCATCTGATCTCGGGCGCAGTCGATGTCGCACGGGATGCCGGGGCTCCCGCCGTCGAGGGCTATCCGCTCGACAGCCGCGGCGAGCGCATCGACCTCACGATGGCTTACGTGGGCACGCGCTCCCTGTTCGAGAAGGCGGGCTTCGTGAAGGTCGCCGACACCGACTCCGTGCTCGCGGGTCACCCGCGGGTGCTCATGCGAAAGGACCTGAGATGACCGCGATCACCGCCCTGCTGGTGCGACGCATGCATGCGTCGCAGCGCCTGTACGCCGACCTGATCGGCGCACTCACACCCGAGCAGCTGGGATCACGGCTTCCCGGCGTGCGCTCGAGTGACGTGCGCAACCACTTCTGGTGCGTCGTGGGGGCACGCGAGAGCTACCCCCGTGCGGCGCGCGCAGGCTCGTGGCAGGGCTTCGACAGCTCGGTCGCCGCGGATGACGCCCCCGCGGCGGTCGCCGCGACGCTCGAGCGGACGGCGGCCGATGTCACGGCGTGGCTGAATGAGATCGGGGACGATGACGAATCGTCGCTCGAGTGGGCGCTCGCGCTCCTCGAACATGAGGCGCAGCATCACGGCCAGCTGATCCGCTACCTGTACGGCGTGCCGCTGCCCCTGCCGCGCTCGTGGATCGACGCCTACGCGCTCGACGAGATCTGACGGGGCCCTTCGTCAGCGGCCGCCGCGGAAGGACGCGGGGTCGTCCTCGGCGATCGCGAGGGCGATCTTCCGCACATGCGACTGGTCGACATCGCCCAGCTCGCCCAGGCCGTACCAGCCGACGTCGGTGAGCTCGCCGTCGGCAGGGCGTGGCTCGCCCGAGACCCAGTCGCACCGGAAGACGAGGTCAAGGTAGTCGACCTCGTCGCCGTTCGCGTAGGTGGTCCGCGGCTGCTGCTCGACGAGGGCGAGTCGTGTCACGCGGATGACGACGCCGGCCTCCTCCGCGCATTCGCGCACGGCGGCGTCGGCCGGCTCCTCGCCGGGCTCCACGATGCCCGAGACGCACTGCCAGGATCCGTTGTCGGCGCGCCTCCCGAGCAGGACCTTGTCGTCTTTGAACACGACCGCGGTGACGCCGACGAGGGGGAGCGGGGCATGCCCGATCCTCTCACGCAGCGCGACGACGAACTCAGGGGTGGCCATGTCCTCCAGCGTAGGGGCGGGTGGTCGTCTGAGCGGCGCGGCGGCCTCACCTTCAACCCGAGGTTGAGGTGACCTGAGTCGCACCGGGGCGTGGGCGGCGGTCGATGTCGGCGCCCTTCGTAGACTCGATGTGTGGCATCCGACTCCTTCGTACATCTGCACGTGCACAGCGAGTACTCGATGCTCGACGGCGCCGCCAAGATCGGCGCCATGACGCAGGCGGCGGCCGAGTACGGCATGCCCGCGATCGCCGTGACAGACCACGGCAACACCTTCGCCGCGTTCGAGTTCTATCGCGCCGCGAACGCCGCGGGGGTCAAGCCGATCATCGGTCTCGAGGCCTATGTCACGCCGGGCACGCACCGCAGCGACAAGTCCCGCGTCGCGTGGGGCTCGCCCGACCAGAAGTCCGACGACGTCTCGGGCTCGGGCGCCTATACGCATATGACGATGTGGAGCGAGACGACGGAGGGCATGCACAACCTCTTCCGCCTCAGCTCGCTCTCCAGCATCGAGGGCTACTACTTCAAGCCCCGCATGGACCGTGAGCTCCTGCAGCAGTACGGCAGGGGTCTGATCGCCACCACGGGCTGCCCGTCGGGCGAGGTGCAGACCCGCCTCCGCCTCGGTCAGTACGACGCCGCGCGCGCGGCCGCCGCCGAGTTCCAGGACATCTTCGGGAAGGAGAACTACTTCGCCGAGATCATGGACCACGGGCTGTCGATCGAGCGACGGGTCATGACCGACCTGCTGCGCCTCGCGAAAGACCTCGACATCCCGCTCGTCGCTACGAACGACTCGCACTACACGCACCAGCACGAGGCCGACGCCCACGCCGCCCTCCTGTGCGTGCAGTCCGGATCGACGCTCGACGACCCGAACCGGTTCAAGTTCGACGGCGACGGGTACTACATCAAGACGGCGCAGGAGATGCGCCAGCTCTTCCGCGATCACCCAGAGGCGTGCGACAACACGCTGCTGATCGCCGAACGGTGCCAGGTCGAGTTCAACACGTCGGCCAACTACATGCCGCGATTCCCGGTGCCCGATGGCGAGACGGAGGACAGCTGGCTCATCAAGGAGGTCGAGAAGGGCCTCCACTACCGCTATCCCGACGGCATCCCCGACAATGTCCGAAAGCAGGCCGAGTACGAGGTCGGCATCATCCTGCAGATGGGCTTCCCGGGCTACTTCCTCGTCGTCGCCGACTTCATCAACTGGGCGAAGGACCACGGGATCCGTGTGGGTCCCGGCCGCGGCTCCGGTGCGGGCTCGATGGTCGCATACGCCATGCGCATCACCGACCTCGATCCGCTCGAGCACGGCCTCATCTTCGAGCGCTTCCTCAACCCCGACCGCGTCAGCATGCCCGACTTCGACGTCGATTTCGACGATCGTCGCCGTGGCGAGGTCATCGAGTACGTCACGCAGAAGTACGGCTCGGAGCGCGTCGCGCAGATCGTCACCTACGGCACGATCAAGTC
>CALANM010000200.1 GCA_937926065.1 uncultured Microbacterium sp. | reverse complement strand
GACCCGCGCCCCTCAAGGAGCAACCGGAGTGACACCACTCAACGGGACTTGACCGATGGAGTTGCGAAATCGCCGTTGACCAGCCTGATTCTCGGCGCAAAGTCTGAAGTAGCTTGAGACAAGGGCGAAATCGCTCCGCCATCGGAGCCCGGAATCATCAGTCCGAACTACTTGAGACGCAGCCGCATCAGTCCGATCCGGGTCGAGACGCGACATCCACCACAGTCACGTCTCAACCTCGGTTGGACTTTCTCAAGGTAGTTCGGACTGGCGCCAGACCGGCTCGATCCGTGAGATCGGCAGCACCGCTGTCCGGAGCAAGCGCCCCGTTCTTTGCTCGGAAGCCTTCGGCAGCAGACGGTCGGCCGATGATTCGCGACGACAAGATCGACGTCTCGCGCGACCACGAAAGAGGGCTAGCGGTACCAGCTCTACCCAAGCGAATCACTCGGGCAGGGTGATGCCCGAGATGATCAATTGCTCGCGTTGCAGTTCGAGAGCGTCGGGAGTGCTACCCCAGATGTTGACGGCCGCGCTGTCCTTTACGGACGCGATCCCCACGCCAGGAACACCCCAATTCACAATGTAGTAGCCCTCGACGTCGACACCCTCGTGCACTTCGACCTCACCGACGGCGGGGATTGCGAAGGAGAGTGACTCGGAGATCTGGACGGAGGAGCCTTCCAAGTCGCAATCGGGCGCGCGGTCAGAACCCATCCCATCGACGTCGATCGTCGTTACAGGGCACGGAGCCAGCTCGTCCGCGCCCGGAGGAACGTCCACGCCGATACCTCCGCCAGAGCACGCAGTGAGCAGCCAGACCGCCGCGACGGCTGCCAATGCTCGCGACGATCGGCCATCAGTGCTCATAGGATCACGCTAACCGCAACGCGTTGGTGTCTCTCGGGTGTGACAGGTTCGGCACGTGGAGATGCTCGGATTAGCCTCCAAGCTCCTCCCGCCACGGAAGGTCGGCCCCTCGGCGACTCACCGTGACCGCGGCGGCGTTGACGCATCGTCGGAGCAGCGGCTCCAGGTCCTCTGCAGGCGCGTTCCAGTCCTCAAGTTCTGCGAGAGACGCCACAAGAGACGCCATGAAAGTATCGCCGGCGCCAACCGTGTCGACGACCTCTACCTTTGCTCCGGGCACACGCACGCGACCATTGCTGCTGGCGATAACCGCGCCGTCGCCGCCCTCGGTCACGGCAATGATCTGGGGCCCAAGCGACATCAGCCTCTCTATGACCGCGTCGATGGGAAGGCCCGGGTAGACGTACGCGGCGTCCTCGTCACTGAGTTTCACGGCCGAAGCGATCTTCGCCAGCTCCTCCACGCGCCGCCTCACATCGGTGCCCGCGAGAAGCGCCGGGCGGATGTTGGGGTCGAAGGTCACCCGCTGTCCGCTCGCAGCCGCCAGCCGGGCGAGTGCCACGACGTCGCTTGCCCCCGGCTCCAGGAAGCACGCGATCGATCCCACATGCAGGATGTCGTGCCCGCCTGATGCCGTTCCTGGGAGACTCCATTCGATGTCGAAGTCGTACGTGGCGCTTCCGTTTGGACCGACCACCGCGCGCGCTGTGGATGTCTTCTCCAGACAGAGAGATTCCGGCAGCACGGAGACACCAGACTGCGCGAGGTGCTCCATGATGCGGCGGCCGCGGTCATCGCCGCCGATCGCGGTGAGCAGTTCGACGGTGACGCCGAGTCGCCCGAGGCCGAGTGCGACGTTCGCGGGTGAGCCGCCGACGATCTCCTTGCCGTCGACGATGTCGATGAGAGCCTCACCTACGACGAGGACACGTGACGTACTCATCGGGCCAGTCCATATACCGAGCAGGTGTCAGCCTCGCCGATGACAGCGAGGTCGTCGCCAGCTGGCGAAAGGGCACACGCGAAGATCCCAGCGTCGGAACAGACCTCGAGGATGGGCCCGTCGAGGATGATCCGCACCGACCCGTCGACCGGAATCTGCACCGTCTCCTCACCGGCCGAGACTTCCAGCTCGCGGCCCCGGCGCGTCAGTTCGAGGAGCGCCTTCCCGCCCGACTCGACACGAAGCGGGCCGTCCACGGCGGCCCACTCGATGTCGGCCGCCAATCCCGACACCCGACCGTCGTCGAACCTCTGCGTGCGGTGCGCCGCGACGTCCGGGTGCGGACGGGCGATGAGTCGATCCTCGGTGGCCTCGAGGCGATAGGGGATGCTGTGCGCGCCTGCCCAGCCGTCTCCGCCGATTCCGCGGAGCCAGAACGTGAGTGCGGGAGCCCCCTCCTTGTCTGCGAAGAGCGAGGGTGCGTACAGGCTCGGCCCCCACGTGAGCCGTTCCCACCGCTGCGCATCGAACCGGCCATCACGGAACACGCCGGTGGCATACGCCGCGTAGTGCAGCTCGTCCGCATCCCAGATCGACGACACCATCACGGCACGATCATCAAACGTGAAGACCTGCGGGCACTCCCAGAGCGCTCCCGTCCACACGGGATCGCGTTCGGTGGTGTGCCGTTCGAGCGCCACTCCGTCGTAGTCCCAGGCGTCCAGGTCTTCGGACACGTATGTCAGTGCCATTGCTGTGCCGTCGCGGCCTGCAGCTCCGACGAACATGCGCCAGCGGTCGCCCTCCTTCCGGATGAACGGATCGCGGTAAGCGATGAGGTCGAGGCTCTCGGGCGCCGTAACGACGACGTCGCCCTTCGTCCACGTATCCCACGATGCGTCGTCTGGGCGCGCAACGCGCACCCTGCCGATGCCGAAGTCGGGCGTCGACACGGCGGTGTAGAAGGCGCGTGCCTCCGAACCGTCCTTGACGATGCAGCCGGTCCAGATGCCGTCGTCGCCCTCACCCGGTTTGAGCGCCACGGGTCGCTCCTGGAGGCTGAGCAGATCCGTCCCGCTTGCGTGGCCCCAATGACAGTTCGGCGCCCAGACGGTGGAGTCTGGCACGTGCTGGAAGAACACGTCGTAGCCGCCATCGCGGGCGGTGATGCCGTGGGGATCGTTGATCCATCCGGACGCGGGCGTGAAGTGGACAGCGGGGCGCATGTGCTCTCTTTCGGCGTGGAAAAGCGAGAGGGCCCGGGCGCGAGTCTGCAGAAACGTTGCGGGCCCTCTCGCGGTCGTGGGGGTCTATGAGGGCGGGGCGACAGACCCGCGATGGATGACGGGTCCGCGGAGCAGAGCCGTCGGCGTCGCAGCGGTCGCACCGTCGATCTGGTTGAAGAGCTGCTCGGCGGCCCACACGCCCATGTCGTAATGGGGCAGCTCGATCGTCGTCAGGCCGGGGTGGATTCCGTCGGCGACGAATTCGTGGTTGTCGAAGCCCATGATCGACACGTCCTGCGGGATCCGGAGACCGAGTTCCGCAGCGGCGCGGTACGCCCCCATGGCCAGCCGGTCGTTGAAGCAGAAGATCGCCGTCGGCCGCGGCGAGCGTGACAGCAGTTCCATCGCCGCCTCATAGCCGCCCGCGGGGTCGGTCTGGGCAGTCGCGAGCGCGAGCGTGTCGGCCGGGATGGCCGCTTCTTCCATCCGCGCCGTGAAGCCGGCGAGCCTTCCGGAGGAGGCGGGGATGTCATCGATGTTGTTGATGAATCCCAGTCGCCGGTGTCCTGCCCCGATCAAGACGTCAGCGGCGTCCCGTCCGCCGGCGACCTCGTCGGGGGCGACCCACGGAACCCCGGCGGTGGTGCATTCGGCGTTCAGGATGACGGTGGGCACGGACGCCAGTTGTTCGGGCAGCGCGAGGTCGCGGTGGAACATCGACGCGTAGAGGATGCCGTCCACCTGCCGCCGCAGAAGCTCCTCGATCTCGCGCGCCTCGACATCGCGCTGGTAACCGGTGGAGACCACGAACAGCACCGCGTCGCGAGAGATCGCGACTTCCTGCGCACCGAGGACGAGTTTGCCCGCGAAGGGAGTGGTGACGATCTCGTCGCCGATGAGCCCGATCGAGTTCGAACGCTGCGTGCGCAGAGACTGGGCGAGACCGTTGGGCACGTAGCCGAGGCGCGCGGATACCTCCTCGATCCGCTGACGCGTCGCGGGGTTCACCCGAAGTCCCGGCACGTTGTTGAGGACGTGCGACACGGTGGTGATGGATACGCCCGCCTCAGCAGCCACCTGCTTGATCGTGACTCGCTTCTGCTTCAAGGTCTCATCTCCATTCGGGGTCGGCGGCGACCCGTCGGCTTGCTACGCACCGACCGACGGCGTGGCGCGGACAGCGTTCGCAGACCTGTCTACGGCAACCTGGGCGTCGGTGCCCGAGTCGAGCACCGTATTGCCCGTGGAGGCGGCGTCGATCTGCACCGTGGTGACGGCGAGGCGACGATCCGCGCCCGTCTCCAGCAGGGCTCCGACCTGGGCCTCATAACAGGAGTCGTTGGCGGCGGCGCTGATGTTCTTGGCCACTGTGTGGTTGTTGGACACGAAGTTGCCGGTGCCTTCCGCGATGCGGACGATGACGGGCTTCACCCCCGCCGGCATGACATCGTTCGCGTCGACCACCTCGGAGAAGTGGTTCCCGATGATGCTGTTGTCGCTGCCGTCGACGTGCAGGAGGCCGAAGTCATCCGTGGCGCCGTTGTCGACCCCGAAGAACGGCGTCCAGGGCTCCCGGTCCCGAAGCAGGTGGTTGGCCGACACGAGGTTCTCGGAGCTGCCGCCGGTCAGGCGCACCATCCCGGGATAGAAGGAGTGCAGCCGGTTGGCGGTGACGGTCGACCGCGTGACGCCGTGGAGGTGCACGCTGCTGCGGCCGCGGGGGAAGACGTTGTTCGCAGCGATCAGCAGCCCGCCGTGGTTCTCGGCATAGATGGAGTGGCCGGCTGGCCCGGCGCCGATGAGGTTGTCGGTGATCTTGGAAGCCTGCCCCCATCCGCGCAGCTCGATGCAGCTGCCGCATTCGGCGACGAAGTTGTCGTGGATCGAGAGCGCGTCAGCGTTGCACATGACGACGGCGTTCTCGAGGTAGACGAAGCCCATCCCGTTGATGCGGACGGAGTCGTTGGCCGTCGCCGCGTAGATCCCCGTCTTGCCGTTGACGTAGGAGTTCTCCGGGTTGCCGTCCGCAGCCGAGCCGGTGAAGTGGAGGCCGTCGATGCAGAAGCCGGAGAACTCGACGGAGCTGATGCGGGGATCACCCTCACGCGCGATGACGAAGGCGGCCCCCGCGGAGGGGTCGTCGCTCTCTGCCGGCGGCAGGTCGACGAGCACGCGGCTGCCGCCCGGCCAGAGCTCGTGCAACGCTGGCCAGTCTTCGGCGGGCACGTTGAAGCGGATGCTGGACGACGTGAAACCGTGACCCGAGCCCTGGATCCTCACGAAGCTCATGTCGATCCGCACCTGCGTGCGGAGACGGTAGTCCCCGGGCGGGATGTGGATCACCGCTCCCGGCTTTCCGCCATCACGGACGTCGTTGCGGTCCTGACGCTTCTTGACATCGGCCAGGATGCTGTTGATGACGGCTCCGATGTCGTCGTGCGGGTCGCCGTGCTCGCCGCTGGTGACGTCAAAGGTGCTCACGCTAGTCATGTCATGGGCTCCGATCGGGTCAGCCCTTCACCGCACCGAGCGTGAGCCCGGCGACGATGTGGCGCTGGAGGAAGAGGGTCAGGATGATGACCGGGACCGAGTAGACCGCGGCCAGCGCGGTCATGCCACCCCAGTCGAGCCCGAACTGGCTCTGGAAGTTCGCGATGACGACGGGTGTCGTCTGCGCACGCACCGATGTGAGCAGCAGCGAGAAGAGGAATTCGTTCCACGAGGCGAGGAAGGCGAAGATCGCGGTGACTGCCAGTCCTCCCGACACCACTGGCAGGACCACGCGGATCATCGCTTGGAGCCGGTTGCATCCGTCCATCTGGGCCGCTTCGCTGAGCTCGTCCGGCACGGCCTCGAAGAAGCTCGCCATGAGCCAGATCGACAGCGGCAGCGAGATCGTGGTGTGCGCAAGCGCGAGCCCGAAGGACGTGTCGGTGAGCCCCATGCTTCGCATGATCTCGACCAGCGGCGCGCCGACCGCGATCGTCGGGACCATTCGCGTGACGAGCGCCGCAAGGATGAAGACGCGGCCGGAGGGTGTGCGGAATCGCGTGATCGCGTATGCCGCGGGGACCGCCAGGACCAGGCTCAGACCGGTCGAGATCAGAGCCGTGACGACGCTGTTGATGAGGGCGGCATCGACGCCCTGGCGGGTGAGCGCCGACACATAGTTCTCGAGCGTCCACACGGTGGGGACGACGCTCGGCGGAACCGAGATCGCCTCCAAGGGAGTCTTGAACGACGTCAGCAGCAGGTAGACGAACGGGAACCCGTATAGGACCAGCGTCGCCGCGAGCAACGCCCACAGGAGGATGCGGCTGCGCCCACGTGTTTCGAGAGGATTCATCGCGCACCAGCTCCCGGTCGCCAGATCAGAAGGATCGCCGCGATGGACACAGCGAGCATCGCCAACAGGTAGAGGGTGCCCATGGCACTGGCCAGCCCTGGATCGCCGAATCGCGTCATGGTCCGGTAGATGAGGAGGCTCAGGGTCGTTGTGCTGCCCTGCGGTCCGCCGTCGGTCTGAATGAGGATCACGTCGAACGCGCGGGCCGCGTCGATGCCGCGCACGATCAGCGCGACGGCGATGACGGGGCGGAGCAGCGGGACGATGATGTTGAAGAGGATGCGGGGATAGCGCGCGCCGTCGAGCCGAGCGGCCTCGATGATGTCGCCCGGGATGTTCTGAAGCCCGGCGAAGAGCACGAGAGTGATGAACGAGGTCGTCAGCCAGATGTCGGGGATGGCGACGGAGAAGAGCGCCAGGTTCGGGTTGCTCAGCCACTGCACCTGATCAGGGCTGGAGAGGATGCCGACCTGGAAGAGCAGCTCGTTGATGATCCCGAAGTTGTCGATGAGCAGGAAACGCCACAGCAGTCCGGCCACGACGGGGGCGATCATCAGCGGGTACATGAAGAACGTGCGGAAGACGGTCGAGCGGCTCCCCAGAGCCGTGAACAGGAGGGCGACGGCAAGCCCGAGGGTGAACTCCATCGCGACGACGAAGAAGGTGTAGACGAGGGTGCGCACCGATGCGGAGGTGAATGCCTCGGATGCGAATGCGGCGATGTAGTTGTCGAGACCGACGAAGGTTCGGCCCGCTCCGGCGAACGGGGAGATCTCGAAGAAGCTGTCGTAGACGAACCGCAGCAGCGGCCAGAGGACGAAGGCCGCGAGGAAGAGAGCTGCCGGAAGCATGAGCAGCAGCGCGAACCGGCGGTCGCCGCGCTCGCGGCGACCGAGTCGTCGGCTCTTTCCGGCCGCCGCCGGGGTGGCCGGAGCCACCCCGACGACGGACTGGGGAGATGTGGAAAGCACGAAGCGAACTCCTACTTGACGATCGATTCGATCTGCGCCTTGGCGTCAGACAGCAGCTCAGCGGTGTCGGCGCCCGGCTCCACGGCCTTCTGAAGCGTGGGGATCAGCACCGAGTCGACGATCTCCTGCCACTTCTCGGTCTTCGGTCGCGGAAGCGACTGCGCCGCGTTGAGCGTGTCGACGAGTGCCGCGTAGTTCTCGAATCCCTCTTCGCCCGCCTTGCTCTCGAACGCGCTGGCGCGTGCGACGAGACCGAGCGAGGTGTCGGCCGACAGCTCGTTGTGCTCGTAGGCGAACGCGATGAAGTCCTTCGCCGCATCCTGCTTCTGGCTCGTCGCCGGCACCGAGAGGTACCAAGCGCCCGGGACACCTGCGACGCCGGCCGGGCCCCCGATCATGGGCGCGACGCCGATCGAGTCCTTCACCGGCGAGTCGTCTGGGGTCTGGCGGTACGCGTGACCCCAGAAGCGCATCATGGCGAGGTTGCCCTGGTAGAAGAGGTTCTGAGCCCCGGCCCAGTCGAGCTGCGCGGCACCGGACGGCGCGTACGGCAGCAGGCTGACGTAGAAGTCGAGCGCCTCCTTGTGCGCAGCGTTGTCGATCGTGACCTCGCCGGTGTCCGCGTCGAGGACCATGTGCTCCTCGCCCGCCTGCGAGACGGTCGCCAGCCACTCCGTCTCGACGGCACCCTTCACATCCGTGCCGTAGAGGTCGATCTTTCCGTCGCCGTCAGTGTCGCGCGTGAAGAACTCGGCCACGTCGCGGTACTGCTCCCACGTGGTCGGGGCCGCGAGTGCATAGCCGTACTTCTCCTCGAAGTCCGACTTGTTCGCTTCGTCCTCGAACAGGTCGGTGCGGTAGAACAGCACCTCGGAGTTCGTCCACACGGGCATGCCGACGAAGGCGTCGCCGATCTGCGCCTCACTGACGAGACCGTCGAACAGGTCGTTCTTGACCTCGTCCGTGTAGAGGTCGTCGAGCGGGGCGAGAGCGGGAGCGAACGAGGAAAGCCAGATCGCGTCCAGCGCCGCGATGTCGAAGGAGGGGCTCCCCGCCTGGAGGTCGGCCGAGATCCGGTCGTAGAGGCCTGCGTACGGCAGTTCGACCAGCGTCACCGTTGTACCGGTCTCGGTCTTGTAAAGGTCGGCGATGGGCTGCAGCTCAGCCTTGCCGCCACCCTCGACCACGATCGTGAGCTCGTCGGCTGCCGCCGTCGGCTCTGCGGTCCCGCCGGCGCCGCAACCGCTCAGGACGACCGCGGACACACTGACCGCGGCGAGTGCGGCTCCCACGCGCCGAGCGCGCCCATCCGCCTGTGTGCGAAGCTTCTTCACTTCGACTCCATTTCGCTTGTGTTGTGAGTTGCAGACTCGTTGCCAAGACGTTTTGGCAAAACGTCTTGGCAAGAGTAAAGCCCACATGCGACGCGCGTCAAATGAGAATTCGTGTCTGTGTGAGCGGCCTCATGCCGCGCCGCTGCGACGCGCGCCGCGGACGGCCGCTCGTGATGCGCGCTGCGTTAAGAGGATGAACGACCGAATGCGTCATGTGCCACGCAGGTGCATCACTGTTTCCCAATGTCCCGGATAGGGGTCCGCTCGCCGCCACGGCTAGGCGTAGGTTCGCACCAGCCAACTCGTGATGGCGCTGATCGCGTAGATGCGATGGTGTGCATCTACCTCGTCGCTCAGCCCAGGGTGCGAACCCCCGGTGTGGCTCAGCTTCCAGAGCCCGCGGACGTACTCGTTTGGCCCGAAGGGCGAATCCCCGTTCGATTCCAGCGCATCGATGGCACGTCCGCCGTCTGTGGTGGCTCTACCGGTGCGACGGGCGGCCAGTTCGAGCAGGACAGACTCGAAGGTCGTTCGTCGGCGCCCGACTGAGAATCGGACCGGCCTCCCCAGGTCAGTTGAGGGCTTCGTCATCAACGAACGCACGAACGGAAACCCAGTCAACGTCCTGATTGATGAAGAAGCATTCCTTACCGTTCGTCGTATGTTGCCCACGCGCCGACCCAGGAAGATCGCGATGCGCGACGGTCACATCAGCGAGGCAGGCCCGGGTAGACGTGCGCGGCATCTTCGTCACTGAGTCTCACAACCGACGCGATCGTCCCCACCTCCTCCACGCACCGCCCCACATCGGTGTTCAGGAGCAGCGCCGGGCGGATGTGGGGGTCGAGGGTGACCCGCTATCCGCTCGCAGCCGCCGGCCGGGCGATTGCGACGACGTCGCTTCCCCGGGCTCCGCGAAGCACGCGATGGACCCCTCATTCTCAGCGCAAAGTCTGAAGGGACTTGAGACGACCGCGGATTCGCCCCGCCATCGGAGCCTGGAATCATCAGTCCGAACTGCTCGAGACACCGCGCGAACAGTCCGATCAGGGGTTGAGACGCGCCACCAGAGGATTATCGGCAGGTCAGGCAGGCCTGTTGCCGCCCGCCAGCGCCGAGCGCGACGCCACTGCTACCGCCGCCGTGACCTAAACGCACGCATAAGGGCTTCGCGGCCACGCTGGCGGCGTGACGGCGGCAGCTAGATCGGGCCCGATCATGACTCCTGAGACGGCGCGAGCAGGAAGGCGCGTATTGGCGACGGCTCGTATGTCTCTTCGCGCGGACACAGCATGTCGGTCTGTTGCGGG
>CALANM010000199.1 GCA_937926065.1 uncultured Microbacterium sp. | reverse complement strand
ACACGGCTGATTCTGGTTCAGTTGTTCTTGGTTCGAGTCCAGGTACCCCAGCAAGACAGAAACCCCCGATTTACCGGGGGTTTTCTTGTTTGCGAAGCGAACTGCGTTTGTCCATGGGTGGAGGCCGTGCGATATACGTGCAATATCCACTCGCTGGTGACCGCGGGTATCTGGTGCCACGATGGGCATGATCACCCAGCGCGAAGGAGCGCAGATGTCCAGGCGAGACGAGTTGAAGCAACAGGCGGTCGCGGCCCTTCGCGACAAGATCGGAGACTTCCATCCGGAGTCCTCGGAGTACTGGGAAGAGCTGGTGCTCGTTGGTGAGATTGACGGGAAGCCACTGACTGCGCGTGTGAGCTTCGCTGGCGAGGGCGAGAACCCGGGCGTCTACGGCGGAGAGTCGATGTGGCGCGTCGAACTGATCGGGGAGAGTGGGCCATTGCATCGTCCGCACAACCCTGGTCCCACGCTTGAGCATCACCTCAGCGACTTTGACTGGTCGCGTGTCAAGACGGAACTGGACGAACAATGACCGGCCTGTTCCACATCGAGTACCGCGTCAAACGGATCTCGATTCGGTTCGGCACCTATGACGACGAGGCGGAGGCCATCGGACATCTGATTCAAGTCAACGGCCGGGAGGAGTCGTTCGAGGGTGGACTCGTATACCGCGGCGGGGGCACGAGTCAGGGTTCCGGTGACCTCGTCTCAGCCGTCGACATCGACAATCACGTCATCGAAGCACAGAGCGCGGTGAAGCCGCGATGGTGGGACAACCTATCCGAGACGCGTCGCCAGGAGTTGCTGGATCTCGTCGGATACGACGTTCCAACCGATCTGTCGAACGCGGTGATCGCTGCCGGCGGGTTCACTGCTATCACGAGCTTTGGACAGCACACGGGCAAGCCGCAGCTGGGTGACCAGGATCGCGACTGGATCAGGCTTCGAAGCGTTGCGGCGGTAGTATGTAGCGATCCTGACCACTGATTCGCGTCTCTGGTGAAAGGAACCCAGATGTCGGAGCACGGATGGTTCATGCTCAGAAGGTCGAGCGACGGCCAGTTCTACTTCAATCTGGAGGCGCCAAACGACGAGGTGATCGCGACGTCAGAGATGTACACCACGAAGAGCGCCGCAAAAAGCGGAATCGAGTCGGTCAAGCGTTGGGCGCCCGACGCGACGGTGCTAGACGTGACTGACTGAGGTGCTCAAAGGGGCTCACACCGACTCCGGGTCCGGATCCTCGCAGTCGAGTTGCACCCGCCTCTAGGCTGTGCGCATGGACGAGAAGATGGACCTGCAAACGCTCGAGCTCGCCCACGGCGAGATTCTACGTTTGCGGGAACGTCAGGTCGCTCGGACTTCAAGTATCCGAGCGAGGTCGACTGGTGTGCTTGGAGCATCCGGTCTCGCAGCGTCCCTGGTATCGGCCGTCGGCACCAACGGCTGGTACGCACTCGCCATTGGCTGTTTTGTGTTTGCGACGATCTATGCCGTGAAGTCAATGGCCGCCCTCCGTGTCTTGGTCATGCATCCAGTCGGCGTAATCCAGCGTCTGGTCGGCAAAGACGCGTATGACGCCCGCGTGGAGCTCATCAAGCAGGTGCGCACCGAGTACGACCGTGCTGAGGACGGACTGAGAGAGGTCGTGAAGCATACCTCGACCGCGACCGGCTGGTTCGTCGCGGGCGCCGTAATGCTATTCGTGGTCAGCGCATTGCACCCACTTATTGAGGCTTTCGGAGAGAGGGGGTGAGTCACATGGGAAACGACGGCAACAACGACGACATCGACGACATGATCTACAAGGGAATCGTCACCCCACAGCCAGACGAGCACGACAGCTTCTTCGGCAGCAAGAAGGGCAAGGGGCAGCACTTCACGATCCAGGAGGATCATGACGGTTTCGTCGAGGAGGAGGGCTAGTTGTTCTTCCCTGTGAGGTTGTGAACGCGTTCGGCAGGCGTGAGGCCTCCGAGCCCGGTGTGGGGTC
>CALANM010000198.1 GCA_937926065.1 uncultured Microbacterium sp. | reverse complement strand
AATCGCCGCGTGCGCCCTCGCGTCGGCTTCCTCTGCGGCACGCTGTGCATGGTTCCGTGCCGCCGCCCGCACCGGGGAGTCAGAGACCCTGCGCGAGCCGGTAGTAGGCCTGATTCCAGCGGAGCTCCCGCTGGAACGAGCGCACGGTGGTGTCCTCGTCGATGACGACGAGCTCGGTCTGAGCGATCTCGGCGAAGTCGCGGATGACATCGATCCCCACCGCCGTCGTCATCACAGTGTGATGGGCCGCGCCCGCCGCCAGCCAGCAGGCCGCGCTCGTGGCGAAATCGGGCGCAGGCTTCCAGACGGCGCGCCCCACCGGGAGCTTCGGCAGGTCCGGCGCCGCCACATTCTCGACCACATTCGCCACGAGACGGAATCGGTCGCGCATGTCGCTCATCGCCACCACGACCGCGGGCCCGGGGTCTGCGGTGAACACGAGCCGCACAGGATCGTCCTTGCCGCCGATTCCGAGCGGGTGCACCTCCAGGCGCGGTCGCGCCGTCGTGAGGGAGGGCGAGACCTCCAGCATGTGCGCGCCCAGGATCTTCTCATCACCGGGAACGAGGTCGTACGTGTAGTCCTCCATGAGGCTCGCACCGCCCGGGAGGCCCGCTCCCATGACGCTGGCAGCCCGGACGAGGATCGCGGTCTTCCAGTCACCCTCGGCGCCGAACCCGTAGCCGTCCGCCATGAGACGCTGCACGGCCAGGCCAGGAAGCTGCCTGAGCCCGCCGAGGTCCTCGAACGACGTCGTGAATGCGCCGAACCCGCCCGCCTCGAGGAACGACCGCAGCCCCGCCTCGATCGCCGCGCCGTCACGCAGCGACTGGTGCCGGTCGCCGCCCGGAAGGAGCTCGGCTGCCACGTCGTACTGATCGACGTACACGTCGACCAGAGCGTCAACGTCGGCGGGGGGAACGGCCTCGACGGCCTCGACCAGCTCCGTCACTCCCCACGTGTTGACCTGGACTCCGAAGCGCAGCTCCGCCTCCGTCTTGTCGCCCTCTGTCACGGCGACGTGCCGCATGTTGTCGCCGAAGCGCGCCAGCCGGAGGGTCCGGGTCGCGTGCCATCCGGCCGCCGCGCGCTGCCAGTCCTCGACCTGGCGCACGACCATGGGGCTCGACACGTGACCCACCACCGTCTTGCGCGCCACGCCCAGCCGGGTCTGGATGTAGCCGAACTCGCGGTCACCGTGAGCGGCCTGATTGAGGTTCATGAAGTCGAAGTCGATATCGGCCCACGGCAGCTCGACGTTCGCCTGGGTGTGCAGGTGCAGCAGCGGCTTCCGGAGGGCGTCCAGACCCGCGATCCACATCTTGGCGGGACTGAACGTGTGCATCCACGCGATGATCCCGATCACGCTGTCATCGCTGTTCGCGTCCAGCGCCAGGCGGCGGATGCTCTCGGAATCGGTGAGCACCGGCTTCCACTCGACCCGCACCGGAAGCCCCGACAGCCCCGTGGCCACCTGCCGGGACTGCTCCGCGACCTGCGCCAGGGTCTCCTCTCCGTAAAGCGACTGGCTGCCGGTGACGAACCAGACGGTGAACTCGTCGAATGTGGTGGTGAGGGTCATGTTCTTCTTCCAGGGGTCGTGTCGTGGCAGCGAAGGAGCCGGATCCGATGCGGAGATGTCAGAGGAGTGCCACGGCGGCCTCCTCGACGGCGAGGCCCGCCCGGTAGCGCTCCAGATAGGCCGAGAAGCCGGCGACGTCATCCGGCGAGGGGTCGGCCACGTGAAGCGTCGTGTCAGCGAAGACGCGCGAAGAGAGATAGTCGGGCAGGCTCGTCTCGGCCGGCTGCGTCGCCCGGTAGGCCGCGAGCACCGCCATGCCCCACGCCCCGCCTTCCGCCGCCGTGTCGGCGACCGCCACGGGAGCGTCCAGCGCGGCCGCGAGGAACCGCTGTGCGACCCCGGCCGTGCGGAACATGCCGCCGTGGGCCATCATCCGCTCCAGCCGCACGCCCTCCTCGTCGAGCACTCGCATTCCGAGCGCGAGCGTGCCGAACACGCCGTACACCTGCGACCTCATCGCGTTGGCGAGCGTGAAAGAGCTGTCGGGAGCGCGAACGAACAGCGGCCTCCCCTCGGGCAGACCCGCGATCGGCTCACCGGCGAGATGGTTGTACGAGAGGAGTCCCCCGGCGTCGGCGTCGCCCGAGAGGGCTTCCCGCAGGACGACGTCGAACACGACGTCCGGGTCCAGCCGCATTCCTGCCGCCTCCGCGAACCTCACGAACATGCCGACCCACGCGGCGAGCTCGCTCGCGCCGTTGTTGCAGTGCACCATCGCGACGGGGTCTCCTGCGGGCGTCGCGACGAGGTCGAGCTCCGGATGAGATCGGGTCAGCGGCCGCTCGAGCACGACCATGGCGAACACGCTCGTGCCCACGCTCACGTTGCCCGTGCGCGGGGCGACCGCATCCGTCGCGACCATTCCGGTGCCGGCGTCGCCCTCGGGCGGGCAGAACGGGATGCCGGGAGGCAGCGTTCCGGTGGGATCGAGCAGCGCCGCACCCGCGGGGGTCAGCTCCCCTGCGTCCTGCCCTGCGACGAGCACTTCGGGGAGCAGCCGCGCGATCGGCGCGGCCCCGGGGGCGAGATCATCGAATCGTCGCATGAGCTCCTCGTCGTAGGCGAGGCCGCTCGAGTTCAGCGGGAACATGCCGCTCGCGTCGCCGGCTCCGAGCACGTGACGACCGGTCAGCGCCTCGTGAACGCATCCGGCCAGCGTCGTCAGGCGCGCGATGTGCGCGACGTGTCTCTCGTCGTCGAGCATCGCCTGCCGGTAGTGGGCGATCGACCACCGCACGGGGATGTTCAGCCCGAACAGCGCACTGAGCTCGGCCGCCGCAGGCCCGGTGTTGGTGTTCCGCCACGTCCGGAACGGCACGAGCAGCTCTCCGGCGTCGTCGAAAGCGAGGTAGCCGTGCATCATGGCCGATATCCCGATGCACCCCACCGTCTCCAGCGCAACGCCGTATCGCTGCTTCACGTCGGCGACGAGATCGGCATACGCACTGCGCAGCCCCGCCCAGACGTCTTCGAGCGCGTAGGTCCACAGCCGATCCACGAAGGCGTTCTCCCAGGAGTGACTTCCCACCGCCAGCACCTTCTCCGGGTTCTGCGCATCCACCAGGCACGCCTTGATGCGGGTCGACCCGAACTCGATGCCGAGGGCGGTGTCACCCGCCCGGATCTGCTCGCGCTCGGTCATCGCGCATCGCCCGTCGTCTGCCCGTAGACGTTCTGATAGCGGGCGTACAGCACATCGATGCTGTCCTGCGGAATCGGCACGAGCTCACCGCCTTGCCGCGCCAGATGAACGGTCCGCGCCACGTCTTCGCACATGACCGCCGCCTTCACCGCCGCCTCCGGCGTCTTGCCGATCGTGAACGGGCCGTGATTGCGCATGAGCACCGCGGGAGACCGGTGTCCTCGCAGCGTCTCGACGATGCCGCGTCCGATCGAGTCGTCGCCGATGATCGCGAACGGCCCCACCGGGATCGGGCCGCCGAACTCGTCGGCCATCGCCGTGAGAACGCAGGGGATCTCCTCGCCGCGCGCCGCCCACGCGACGGCGTGATCGGAGTGGGTGTGCACGACCCCGCCCACCTCGGGCATGTGGCGGTAGACGTATGCGTGCGCCGCCGTGTCGCTGGACGGGTTTCGCTCGCTTCCGGGCGTCCCCGGGATGACGCGCCCGTCGAGGTCGCACACGATCATGCTCTCCGGCGTGAGGTCGTCGTAGGAGACGCCCGAGGGCTTGATGACGAAGAGGTCAGCGCCCGGCACGCGCCCCGACACGTTTCCCCCCGTCCACACGACGAGGCCGTAGCGAACGAGCTCGCCGTGCAGGCGCGCCACATCGGCGCGCACCGCGTCGATCGCAGCCTGAGTCCGGTCGTCGAACGTCATCTTGTCCTCCTTCGCGTGAGCGCCCGCTGCAGCAGCACGAACACCAGCAGGACGGCGCCCGTGATGATCGTGAGGTACTCGGGGTTGATCGTGCCGTCCTTCGTGATGATCAGCCGCAGCGCCGCCAGCACGAAGACGCCGATGACGGAGCCCAGCACATAGCCGACGCCGCCCGTGAGAAGCGTTCCGCCGATGACGACGGCGGCGATCGCGTCGAGCTCCCACCCGAGTCCCGTGACGTTCTGCGCCTTGCCGCCGACCTCGGCGGTGTACACGACGCCCGCGAGCCCGGCGAGCGCCCCCGAGATCACATAGATCCACACGCGCGTCTTCGCGACGGGCAGTCCCATGAGCTGCGCAGAGCTCTCGTTCCCGCCGATGGCGTAGACGGTGCGGCCCATCCTCGTCCGCTGCAGGAAGATCAGGGCGCCGATGACGACGACCACGGCGACCAGCAGCCCGGGAGTGATGGTGAAGTCGTTCACCTTCGGCCCGTCGATGATCTTCCAGTCGGTGGCGAGGAGCAGCAGCGGGGAGTCAGCCGGGGCGACGACGGGCGTCGTGGAGAGGATGGATGCCAGTCCGCGCGCGAGGAACATCATGGCGAGTGTCGCGATGAACGGCTGCACGCTGAAGTGCTGCACCATGACTCCTGCGATGAGGCCGAACATCGCGCCGAAGGCGATCATCAGCAGGATCGACAGCCAGCCGTTGACCCCGAGGTTCAGCAGCATGACGCCGGCGACAGAGCTGAAGGCCACGACGGCGCCGACGGACAGGTCGATCCCGGCCGACACGATGACGATCGTCATGCCCACAGCGAGGATGATCGTGGGCGCGAAGCTGACCAGGAGGCTCGACATGGTGCCCGCATGGAAGACCCGCCCGTACGCGACTTCGGCGTAGACGAGCATCCCGAGCAGCAGCGTCAGGGCGACGAGCGTCGGCAGGAGGGTCAGCATGCGCCGCCTCACCCGCGCCAGCCCGGTGCGGGAGGCCTCTTCGGAGGCGTGCGGAAGATCGGGCGTCTCGGGAGCCGTCTCCGCGACGGTGTGCGAGCTGCTCACGCCGTGACCTCCTTCACGATGGGGTCGCCCGTGCCTGCCGCGGGACGGTCTGGTCCGCCGGGACGCGAGGGCTGACTGCGGCGCAGCAGGAACGACCGGAGCCGCTCCGACTGGATGAGCACGAGCACGATGATGACGACCGCTTTGAAGGCGGGTGTGGCAGCCGCGGGGACGCCCAGGAACAGGACGGTCTTGTTCAGCGTCGCGATGAGCAGGGCTCCGACGGTGGACCCCAGGATCGAGAACTTGCCTCCCGCGAGCGAGGTCCCTCCGATGACGACGGCGAGGATCGCGTCGAGTTCCATCAGGTTGCCCGTGCCCGAGACGCTGACCGTCATGACCTCCGACACGCTGAACAGGCCGCCGATCGCGGCGAGCGCGGCAGAGAGCACGTAGACGGCGATGAGGATCGGCCGTGGTCGAATCCCGGCGAGCCGGCTGGCGTGCGGATTGATGCCGATCGACTCGATCATGAGCCCGAGGGCGGTGCGCCGCATCACGAGGGCGACGAGCACGACGATGACCAGTGCGATGACGAAGCTCGTCGGAAGACCGGCGATCTGGCCGTTGGCCAGCTGGCGGAACGGCTCGTTGGTGGCGTTGGTGTTCTGTCCCCCGGTGATCACGCGGGCGATGCCGCGTCCGGCGAGCATCATGACGAGGGTGCTGATGAAGGGCTGGAGCCCGACGAGGGCGACGAGCACGCCGTTGAGGGCCCCGAGCACGACGGCGAGCAGGATGGCCAGTCCGATCGCGATCAGCATGGCGCTCACCGAGGCGGGCTCGCGAAGGCTCGACAGCGTCTGCATCGCCACGGCGCCGCCCACGGCCATCATGGAGCCGACGGACAGGTCGATGCCCTCGGTGGCGATCACGAAGGTCATGCCCAGGGCGATCATGATGATCGGCGCAGACACGCGCAGGATGTCCAGCACGTTGCCGGTGAGCAGCCCCGTGGCCGGGTTCACGCCGATCGACAGGTAGCCGGGGTCCTTGACCGTGTTGATGACCAGGAGGATG
Organism: uncultured Microbacterium sp.; assembly: GCA_937926065.1. Classification (GTDB taxonomy): domain Bacteria; phylum Actinomycetota; class Actinomycetes; order Actinomycetales; family Microbacteriaceae; genus Microbacterium. The sequence continues at coordinate 27,978 of CALANM010000198.1, read as the reverse complement.
AGGATGCCGACGATCCCCCAGAACCACGCCGCGCGCACGGCCGCCTTGACCCGGATCATGACGACCCTCCCTCGGAGCGGGTCTCGTCGGCGGCGTCTTCGGCGAGCGCTTCGGCGTGTGCCTCCGCGTCCGCCTCGGACTCGGCAGCGATGACGGCGACGATGCTCTCGGCGGTCACTCCCGGTCCGTTGAGGACTTCGCCGACCTTGCGATGGTCCTTGATGATGACGATCCGCTCCGACAGGCGAACGACCTCCTCCAGCTCTGACGAGATGAACACGACGCCCATGCCTCCCTCGGCGAGCTCGGCGACGGTCTCCTGGATGTCGGCCTTCGCGCCGACGTCGATGCCGCGGGTGGGCTCATCGAGCAGCAGGAGATCGGGCTCTGTCGCGAGCCATCGCCCGAGCAGCACCTTCTGCTGATTGCCTCCCGACAGCAGCCGGATGGGACGGTCGGGGTCGGCGGGCCGCACGCTGAACCGTTCCATGTAGGTGCTCACGAGGCGGTCGACCTCACGCGCCGAGACGCGGCGCAGCCATCCGCGCCGTGCCTGGACGGCGAGCATGATGTTCTCGCGCACGCTGAGGTCGCCGATGATGCCGTCGTCGCGACGGTTCTCCGTCGAGTAGGCGATGCCGTGCGACAGCGCCGCCACGGGCGAGGTGAGCACGACTTTGCGGCCCTTCACCCTGACAGCGCCCGTGTCGGCGCGGTCGGCGCCGGCGATCAAGCGTGCGAGCTCGGTGCGGCCGGCGCCGAGGAGTCCCGCGAACCCGACGACCTCGCCGGCGTGGATGTCGATGTCGGCCGGTTCGATCGCGCCCTTGCGCCCGAGGCCCTCGGCGGAGAGCAGCGGGGTGGATGTCCGGTCGCGGGTCTGGGTGTGACGATGAGACTCCAGAGCCCTGAGAGACGCGAGGTCCTTGCCGATCATCTTCGAGATCAGCTGCGCGCGGTCGAGCTCGGCCGTGCGGTACTCGCCCACCAAGCGGCCGTTGCGCAGCACCGTGATGCGGTCGCTGATCTCGAAGACCTGGTCGAGGAAGTGGGAGACGAACAGGATCGCCACGCCCTGGTCGCGCAGCCGGCGGACGACATCGAACAGCACCTCCACCTCGTTGGCGTCGAGGCTCGATGTCGGCTCATCCAGGATGAGCACCCGGGAGTCGGTGACCATCGCCCGGCTGATGGCGACCAGCTGCTGCATCGCGATCGAGATGGACGAGAGCGGGGCGCGGGGATCGAGGCTGCCCAGACCCATGCGCGTGAGCGCCTCGGCCGCGCGCCGATGCGTCTGATTCCAGTCGATGCCGGCCCACCCGCGCGCCTCGTGGCCGAGCATGACGTTCTCGCCGATGGAGAGGTTCGTGCACAGGTTGACCTCCTGGTACACGGTCGAGATGCCCGCGTTCTGGGCGGATGCCGTGCCCGAGAAGCGCCGGGGCTGACCGTCGACGACGATGTCTCCGGAGTCGATCTGATAGACGCCCGTGAGCGCTTTGATCAGGGTGGACTTGCCTGCGCCGTTCTCGCCCATGAGGGCGTGCACTTCTCCCGGCAGCAGCCGAAAGCTGACGTCATCGAGCGCCTTCACCCCGGGGAAGGTCACCGATGCGCGTCGTACCTCGGCGACCGGCATGGGTTCGACCATCGGCGTGGCTCCTTGTCTGTGAGGGTCGGATCGAGCGGCGGTCAGGCGAGGCGGGAGCCACCGAACGTGACTCCCGCCCGTGCCGCTGTTTTTCGGCCCCGGCGCCGGCACACCGGCATCCGAGGCGTGCGGTCAGAAGCCCTTGCCCGCGTCGATCGCGGCCTGACCGGCTTCAGCAGAGTCGAACGTCTCGCCGTCGACGATGATCGTCTTCTCGAGCGTCTCTCCTGCCAGCGCCTTCTTCACGGCGTCCACGGCGATGTCACCGAAGAACGGGTTGTACTGCGCGACGAAGCTCAGCTCTCCCGCGGCGAGGGCCTCGAGCGCGCCTTGCGTTCCGTCGATCGTGGCGATCTTCACGTCGGTGCCGGGAGTCAGCCCCGCATCCTTCACGGCCTGCGCGGCGCCGATGCCCATCTCGTCGTTCTGGGCGAAGATGAACTGCACATCGTTGTTGTTCGCCTTGAGCACCGTCTCGGTCACGGACTTGCCCTCATCGGCGCTCCAGTTGGCGGTCTGCGCGCCGATCTTGTTCCAGCCCGACGCGCCGGCGATGGCCTCCTCGAAGCCCTGGTTGCGCTCGTTCACGACCGAGAGGCCGGGGACGCCCTCGAGCACGTAGTAGTTCGCGCCGTCGGGGAAGGCCGAGAGCGCCCATTCCCCGACCGCCTTGGCCACCGTCACGTTGTCGGGCGCGATGCGCGTGGCGTAGAGGTCGTCGGAGGAGTCGACACCGCGGTCGAGCAGGATCACGGGGATCTCGGCCTCCTGGGCGAGCTTGAGCGAGTCGTCCCACCCCGACGCTTCGGTGGCGGTGAGCAGGATGACGTCGACCTCGTCGTTGACGAAGGTCGTGAAGGCGTCGATCTGCGACTTCTGGTCGGTCGGCGACGCCGCGGGGGCGTACTTGAGGTCGAAGCCGGCGTCGGTCGTGAAGGCGTCCTTCACCGCCTGCTCGTGAGCGTCGCGCCAGCCGCCTTCGGGGCCCACGGCGACGTAGCCGACGGTGATGACGTCGTCACCGCTGCCGGGATCGTCGCCCGCCTCGGGTGTGCTGCTGCTCGCACAGCCGGCGAGCGCGAGCGCGAACGCGCCGACGGCGGCGACACCTGCGAGACCGAACTTGCGCATGCTGAGGGTCATAGCCCATCTCCTCCTTGAGATCGAACTCGGCCCGTCGTCGGTCCGAGATGTGACCAGCGGACACGCGATGCTGGTGCACGCGATGTTAGTGCTCACATTTCCAGCGCGCAATGGATTCGGTGAAAATTTGTGAGCGCTCACTTTCGCGAGCCCGGGCATCGCCTCGGGAACGGGCCGGCGGTCGGCAGCGGCCTCAGCCGAGCTGGCGCGGCGCAGCCGTCGAGGCCCGGACTTGCAGCTGGGGACGGATGAGCTCCCCCACCGCCGTCTCCTGCCCCTCCATGGCGGCGATCAGCTCTTCGATGACGAGACGCCCCAGGGCTGCGAAGTCCTGACGCACCGTCGTCAGCGGGGGAAGGAAATGACGCGCCTCGGGCAGATCGTCGAAGCCCACGACGCTGACGTCGTCGGGCACATGGATGCCGCGTTCCGCCAGTCCGTGGATCAGACCGAGCGCCATCTGGTCGTTCGCGACGAAGACGGCTGTCGCCTCCCCGAGCTCGATGCGACGGCCGATCTCGTATCCCGAGTCAGACGACCAGTCCCCGAAATGCGGATCGTGCGCGGGAAGCCCCGCCCGCTTCAGGCAGAGTCGCCAGGCCTCCGTGCGCGATCGCGCGTCGAACCACTCCTGCGGACCGGCCACGTGAAGGATCTCGCGGTGTCCGAGGTCGATCAGATGCTGCACGGCGTCCAGTGCGCCGGCGTGCTGATCGACGGCGGCGGTGTGCAGGAACTCGTCGGGCTCTTCCTTGACGACCAGGAGCGGCACGTCGATCGAGAGGGCGCGCAGCTCGGCGACCGATGACGCGCGGGGCGCGATGACACAGAGTCCGTCGACCTCCTGGTCGCTCAGGTCGGCGACGGCGGCGCCGATGCCGTCCGCCTGCCCGACCACGGAGTAGGTGCTGAGCGCGTAGCCGCTCTCCCGCGCGGCGGCCTCGATGGCGAGCAGCGTGCTATTGGGCCCGTAGTGCTCGGCGTTGTCGATGATCGCCCCGATCCGCATCGAGCGGTTCGTCGCGAGCGCCCGTGCGCTCCGGCTCCGCGCGTAGTTGAGCTCGCTGATCACGGCCAGCACGCGCTCTCGGGTCGCCTCTCGCACGCTCGGATGGCCGTTCAGCACGCGGGACACGGTCATGTGCGAGACGCCCGCCCGGTCCGCCACATCGTAGATGTTCGGACGCCGCGCGGCGCCGTTCGCGGTCGGCTCCAGACTCATCGCACCTCTTCCCCGCGGACCCCTGCACGAGTCAGGTTAGCGTGAACATGCCGCCCCGCCGTCACTCGACGACGCGGGGTGTCGTGCGCGTCAGCCACGCCCCGCTCGGAGTCGCGGCGCGGACGCTCCGGCGCGTGAGCCGCAGCGCAGAACGAGACATCCGCTGTCGTACCCCCGCTGGGACTCGAACCCAGACTGAAGCGAGTTTAAGTCGCCTGCCTCTGCCATTGGGCTACGGGGGCCTGCGGATCACGATAGCCGGATACGACGAACGACCGGCGCCTCCCGAGGGAGAGCGCCGGTCGTTGCGAAGTCGACTACCTGGAGGCCTTGGCCGGCTCGGGGGCGGGCTCCGCCACCGCGGGACGCGGACGAGCCGCGAACTCCTCGAACACATAGCGCGGGTTCTGCACGGTCTGCAGCGACACATTGTCGCGGCCCAGCCAGAAGTTGTTCCACCAGTCCCAGATGACGCGCCACTTGCGCTCCCACGACGGCATCGCGAGGCCGTGGTAGCCGCGGTGCGCGATCCAGGCGAGGAAGCCCTTGATGGCGATCTTGCCCGACTGGAAGACGCCGTTGTAGAGACCGAGGCCGGCGACGGCGCCCAGGTTCTTGTGGACGTACTCACGGGGCAGCTCGCCACGCAGCACGGCGACGAGGTTCTTCGCGAGCAGCTTGGCCTGGCGCACGGCGTGCTGGGCGTTCGGCACGCAGTAGCCGCCGACTCCGCCGCCCGTGAGGTCGGGAACGGCCGAGACGTCACCGGCGGCCCACGCGCCCTCGACGACCTCTTCGGGCGTGCCGACGCGCAGATCGGCGCGGGTGCGGATGCGGCCGCGCTCCTCCACCGGCAGGTCGCTGCCGCGCACGACGGTGGGGTTCGCCATGACGCCGGCCGTCCAGATGATCAGGTCGGTCGGGATGACCTCGCCGGTCGACAGCTCGACCTTGCCGCCGACAGCGCCCGTGACCTGCGTGTCGAGGTGCACGTACGCACCGCGCTTCGCGAGGTCTTTGAGCACCCACTCGCTCGTGGGGAGCGACACCTCGGGCATGATGCGACCCATCGCCTCGATGAGGTGGAAGTGCGTGTCTTCGAAGCGCAGCTGCGGGTAGTCCTTGAGAAGCGAAGACGCCAGCGCGCGGGTCTCCGCGAACACCTCGATGCCCGCGAAGCCGCCGCCGACCACGACGACCGTCAGCAGGCGGTCGCGCTCGGGGCCGGGAGGCAGGTTCGAGGCACGCTCGAAGTTCGTGAGGATGCGGTCGCGGATCGCGACGGCCTCTTCGATGGTCTTGAGCCCGATCGCATTGTCGGCGATGCCGGGGATCGGGAAGGTGCGCGAGACGGCGCCGGCGGTGACGACGATCTGGTCGTACGCCTCCTGCCACGGCTCGCCGACCTCGGGCGTGATCGTCGCGGTGCGGCTGGCGTGGTCGATGCCGGTGACCTTCGCGGTGACGACGCGCGTCTTCTTGAGATGGCGGCGGAGGCCGACGATCACGTGACGCGCCTCGATCTCACCGGCCGCGACCTCGGGAAGGAAGGGCTGGTAGGTCATGTAGGACAGCGGGTCGACGATCGTGACTTCCGCCTCGCCCTTGCGGAGGTGCTTCTCGAGCTTCCATGCCGTGTAGAAGCCGGCGTAGCCGCCTCCGACGATCAGGATCTTGGGCACAGTGCTGGTCGCAGTGCTGGTCACAGGAAGAGGAACTCCTTGAATCAACGGCTCGGCGATCGCGGAATGCGCGCCGATCTTATTCGCCGGGCAGCAGCGGTGACGCCGAGCCCGACCAGTATAGCGGCCAGCGTCCCCCCCATGAGCGGCACCGTGCCGTAGATGAGCGTTTCCGCGCTCGGGAGAAGGGGCGATCCGGGGCGCGTGGCGGCCTCCGCAGGAGGCAGCGGCGTGATCTCGACGGGCGTCGGCGTGGGGGTCGGACCGGGCGACGCCTCGGCACGGCGGTACAGGCGGATCCACTCCGCGAGGCTCCCCATCGGATTGCTGTCGACCTTCGGCACGCGGGCGGTCACGGCCGCCTCGGCATCGACGAGTCCCCGGCCGTAAAGGGCCGGGTTGTCGCGGGATTCCTTGGTCTGCCGAGCGGTCGTCACGATGCGGTTCACGACGTTGTCGGCGTCCAGGTCGGGGTGCGCGGCGCGGACGAGCGCCGCGATGCCGGCGACGATGGGGGCGGCGCCGCTCGTGCCGTTCCAGACGACGAGCTGACCGTCGGCGGAGACCCCGAGAAGCTCCTCACTGGGAGCCATGATCCCGATCGCGATCCCCTGCGTCGAGGCCTCCTCGCTCGCCTTGCCGTCACGGTCGACACCGCCGACCGTCAGCACCCCGGGAATCGTCGCGGGCGCGCCGACCTCGTCGGTGCCGCTGCCCTTGTTGCCCGCTGCGACGACCACGACGACGTCGTTCTCGAACGCGTGCAGGAACGCAGAGTCCCAGCTGGAGTCCCACTCGAGAGTGTTCGTCGTGAACGACAGGTTGATGATGTCGGCGCCGTTGTCGACCGCCCACTTCATCGCATCGGCGACCTGCTCGACGAAGGGGACGGACGCCGATGATCCGAAGCCGACCGAGATCGACAGAAGCGAGGCCTCGGGCGCGACGCCCAGCATGCCGGCGCCCTCGCCCGTGCCGCGCGCAGCGGCCAGCGAGCCCACCCAGCTGCCGTGATTGGAGTCGACTGCACCCACCGGCGTGCGACCGTCCGACGACCCGAGCCCCGAGAAGTCGGCCCCGCCCACGACGACGCCGTCGAACTCCTTCGGACCGCGGCCGATGCCCGTGTCGATCACCGCGATCGTGACGCCCTCGCCCCGCGTGACCTTCCACGCCTCGCGGATGCCGTAGTCGTCGAGCCAGTACTCGGCCGCCTGCGTCGGGTCGACCTCGACGGCCTCGATCGTCTCCTCCGGGGCCGGCGTGGCGCCCGTGCCGCCGACGACGACCAGCGCGAGGGCCGCCGTCGCGATCGCCCAGCGCGCCGTCATCCCGCCGCCCGCGGCGTCGCGCACGTGCAGACGAGAGGGCTCCACTCGCTTCGCCCCAGGGCGAGGTCGCCGATGGGATTCACGCCCGGCCCCGCCGCCAGCGAATGGGCCGCGAGGGCGTGCAGGCACTTCACGCGGGTCGGCATCCCGCCCGCCGAGATCCCGTCGATCTCGGGCACCTCGCCGTATGCCGCCCGGTCGGCGAGATACGACTCGTGAGCTGCCGCATAGGCGTTCGCGACCTCTTCGTCGGTCTCGAGGATCTCAGAGAACTCGCGCATCACCTGAGCGGCCTCGAGGGCGCTCATCGCGGCGGTCGCACCGGGATGCGTCAGGTAGTAGAACGTCGGGAACGGGGTGCCGTCGGGCAGGCGCGGCTCGGTCGCGACGACCGTCGGATTGCCGCATACGCACCGAGCGGCGATGCCGACCACACCGCGCATGGGGCGGCCGAGCTGTTCGCGCATCGTCTCGAGGTCGGCGTCGGTCGCGGTTGTCAGAGGCACGATTCCAGGGTACGTCAGTCGCCTGGACCCGGTGTCGGGGCGAGAGGGGCGGGGTCAGTCGGAGACGGCCGTGCGGGCGACGCCCGCGGCCGTGATCGACCGCAGCATCTGGCCCATCCAGTCGTTGCGGGTCTCCTGGACCTCGTCGCTGACGGCTGACTGCTCGTCGGGGATCGCGCTGGCGGGCAGGTCGTCGTCGACGAGATAGACCACCTCGCCGGGCTTCACGTAGTAGAGGCGCTCCCGGGCCTGAGACGTGATGTAGGCGCGGTCCTTCCAGCGCTCCTGCTCGGCCTCGAGCGCCTCGACCTTCTGCCGCTCGACCTGCACAGCCTCCTGGAGCGCCGCGATCTGCTGCCGCTGATCCACATACACCCCGACCGTCGGCACGAGCACGAAGGCGGCCAGCACGACGAGCCCGAGCATGATGCCGGTGAACGCCGACAAGCGCACACCGCCCATCCAGTCACGCACGTCCACCTGGCGCGCCGCCCCTCCCGGGCGGGAACGCGGAAGGGGAGCCGACGCATCGCGTGCGGCTCCCCTTCTGGTCATGGGCTCCAGACTACGTCGGGCTCGTGCACGACGAGTGAGGCGCTCCGGCGACGTCGGGAACGCGCGCCGCCGGAGGGGTCACAGCGGTCTCAGGCCTTGAAACGCGGGAACGCGCCACGGCCGGCGAACACCGCCGCCTCGCCCAGCTCCTCCTCGATGCGCAGAAGCTGGTTGTACTTCGCGACGCGCTCGCTGCGGGCCGGGGCGCCCGTCTTGATCTGGCCGCAGTTGACCGCCACGGCCAGGTCGGCGATGGTGGTGTCCTCGGTCTCGCCCGAACGGTGCGACAGCATCGAGCGGTAGCCGTTCGACGTCGCGAGGGAGATCGCGTCGAGCGTCTCCGACAGCGTGCCGATCTGGTTGACCTTCACGAGCAGCGCGTTGGCGACGCCCAGGTCGATGCCGCGGCCCAGGCGCTCGGGGTTGGTGACGAAGAGGTCGTCTCCGACCAGCTGCACCTTCGAGCCGATCGCGTCGGTGAGCGTCTTCCACGACTCCCAGTCGTCCTCGGCCAGCGCGTCTTCGATCGTGACGATCGGGTAGTTGGCGACGAGGTCGGCGAAGTACTCGGTGAGCTGCTCGGGCGTCCAGGCCTTGCCCTCGACGGTGTAGACGCCGTCGTTGAAGAACTCGGTCGCCGCGACGTCCAGCCCGACGGCGATGTCCTCGCCGGGCGTGAAGCCCGCCTTCTCGATCGCCCGGATCAGGAAGTCGAGGCCCTCGCGGTTGCTGGGCAGGTCGGGCGCGAAGCCGCCCTCGTCGCCGAGGCCGGTCGCGAAGCCGGCGGCCTTCAGCTCGCCCTTCAGGACGTGGTAGACCTCGGTGCCCCAGCGGAGCGAGTCGCCGTAGGTCTCGGCGCCGATGGGAGCCAGGAAGTACTCCTGGAAGTCGATGCCGTTGTCGGCGTGCTCGCCGCCGTTGATGACGTTGAACAGCGGAACGGGAAGGACGTGCGCGTTCGGTCCGCCGATGTACCGGAAGAGCGGCAGGTCGGCGCTGTCGGCGGCCGCCTTGGCGACGGCCAGCGAGACGCCGAGGATGGCGTTCGCGCCGCAGCGCGACTTGTTCTCGGTGCCGTCCGTCTGGATGAGGATCTCGTCGATGACGCGCTGCTCGGCGGCGTCGACTCCCTCGATCGCGGGGCCGAGCTCGTCGATGACGGCGGCGACCGCCTTCAGGACGCCCTTGCCGCCATAGCGGCTCTTGTCGCCGTCGCGCAGCTCATACGCCTCGAATGCGCCGGTGGATGCGCCCGAGGGGACGGCCGCGCGCTGGACGATGCCGTCGTCGAGCAGCACCTCCACCTCGACGGTCGGGTTGCCGCGTGAATCCAGGATTTCGCGTGCGCCTACAGCCTCGATCAGTGCCACAGGGGACTCCTTGCTTGTGGAGGATGGATCTCGGAGCGTCGTCGGTCCGCACCCGAGTCTAGTGATGCCCCCGGAGGTGTCACAGTGGGCGCGACGCTCAGAGCGCGCCCGGACGCACGACGACGGCGAGCGCGACGCCGTCCCATCCCTTGGCGTCGAGGGTCTGCAGCGCTGTGGCGTCGAAGCGCGGGTCGGAGCCGAGCATCTCGAGGCCGCGCCGGGTGCCGACGACCTGCGACGTGTCCACTGCGGGATCGGCGACCGCTCCCCCGCGGCCGACGTTGTCGACGACGACGACGGTGCCTGCGCGTCCGAGCCGCGCGGCCCAGTCGATGTAGAGCGTGTTCGACTCCTTGTCAGCGTCGATGAAGACGAAGTCGAACGGCTCCTCGCCGGCAAGGGTCGGGAGGACGTGCTCGCCGCGCCCGATGCGGATGTCCACCCTGTGCGACACTCCGGCTCGCTCGAGGTTCGCCCGGGCCACCTCAGCGTTGCGCGGTTCAGCCTCGATCGTCACGACGCGGCCGTCGTCGGGCAGGGCCCGGGCGAGCCAGATCGTCGAATAGGCCGCGAGGGTGCCGATCTCGAGCACCCGGCGGGCGCCGGCGATGCGCGCGAGAAGGTGCAGGAGCTTGCCGTTGACCGGTGCGACCTCGATCGGCGGCAGCCCGGCCTCGTTCTGATCGACGACGGCCCGATCGAGTGCGCGATCGTGTCCGACGAGCGTCTCGGCGAAGTACCGGTCGACGGCGCGCCAGGCGTCAGGAGTGGGGTCGGCCATACCGTCAGCCTGGCGACGTTCCCAGGCGCGGTCAAGAGTCAGAGGTCTCGCTGTATCGGCCCCGGCTCCTCGGCGGCCATGTCTTCGCCGCCGGCGGGATAGGCAGCGAGTCCGGGCCTGATGCTCAGGTAGACGATGCTGGCGACAAGGCCGCCCCACACCACGACGATCGACAGGATGAGGAATGTGATGGCGATCCCCGTCATCGCACCTGTCCCTTCCCTCGGTTCTGCGCCTGACCCACAGGCGGCCAGGGCGTGAAGTCATCGACCGGGTGCCGCCACGGCACGACGGTGAGGACGATCGAGGCGACGACCGCGAACACGATCGTGCCCCATCCGAACACGACGAGGTACCACGGCGGGAGGCCGCTGTAGCCCTCGATGATGAGCGTCACGATCCGCGAGATCAGCATGTAGCCGAGCACGATGGGCGCGACGATGCCGATGAGCGCGATCCAGAGGCGCCCGACCCGGAACGTCGACAGCGCATTCAGGTGATCCCGCAGCTCCCCCGCGCGGCGGAAGATCCACACGATGAACACGGTCATGAGCACCGCCGACGCGACGACGCCGATGTTGTTCGCCCACTGGTCGATCGTGTCGAGGGCGAGCAGCCCCGTCGTCGTCGAGAACAGCAGGACGGACAGCACGGCCGACAGACCGCCGACGCCGAGGGCGGCCGCCTTGCGCCCGACGCCGAACTTCTCCTGGACGGCGGCGGAGACCACCTGCAGCACCGAGATCAGGGAGGTGAACCCCGCGAGGGTCAGCGACCCGAAGAACAGGCAGCCGAAGAAGGCCCCGCCCGGCATCTCCGAGACGATCGCCGGGAAGGTCATGAACGACAGGCCCACGCCCGTGAGGTTCTCCAGATCTCCGACAGCGACGTTCTGCTGGAAGGCGAAGAAGCCGAGAGTCGCGAACACGCCGATGCCGGCGAGGATCTCGAACGCCGAGTTCGAGAACGCGACCACGAGTCCCGGGGTCGTCAGGTTCGACCGTCGCGCGCGATACGAGGCGTACGTGATCATGATGCCGAACGCGATCGACAGCGAGAAGAAGATCTGGCTGTACGCCGCGATCCACACGTTGGGGTCGCCCAGCGCCCCCCAGTCCGGTGTGAACAGCGCATTGAGGCCTTCAGGGGCGCCGTCGAGGAACAGCGCACGGACCACCAGGGCGAGGAACGCGAGGAAGAGCACCGGGATGGCGATCACGTTGGTGCGCTGCAGGCCCCTGGCGACACCCGCCATGAGCACCAGGATGACGAAGACCCACACGATCACGAGCGGGATGAGGACCCCCGGCACGAACTCCAGGCTGACGCCCGGCTCGCTCACGCGCAGGTAGTCACCGGTGAGGAACGCGGCGGTGTCGTCGCCCCAGCGAAGGTCGAACGAGAACACGAAGTAGCTGAGCGCCCACGCGATGACGACGGTGTAGTACAGACCGATGACGAAGGCGATCGTCACCTGGAACCAGCCCAGCGATTCGAGCGCGTGACCGCGGCGCCCGCCCAGCCGGCGCAGCGCCGCAGGCGCGGACCCGCGGAACCGGTGACCGACCGCGTAGTCGAGGAACAGGATCGGGATGCCGGCGGTGATGAGGGCCACCAGGTACGGGATGAGGAAGGCGCCGCCGCCGTTCTCGTAGGCGACCCCCGGGAAGCGCCAGATGTTGCCGAGGCCGACCGCCGATCCGATGGCGGAGAGGATGAAGCCGACCTGTCCGGTCCACTGCTCCCGCGGTCGTGCCTGCTCGGTCTGAGTGGTCATGGAACGCCCCTCCTTCACGACGTGGATGGCACGCTACCAGCCGTATCGGACGGGGTCGAGGTTCAGGCGCGGGCTGCCACCACAGTCGGGGGCGGTGCGTCAGGAGAGCGGGCGCACCTCGAGCGAGCCGGGCGCGACGCCGGCCGACACCGTCGCGAAGGAGGTGTAGCCGTCGGCAGCCGAACGCTCCAGCAGTCCCTTGAGGTTCTTCGTCCGCTGCTCGAGGCGCACGCGCGCCCCGGACGCGATCAGGGCCGCCTTGTGCGCGACGAGCTCGGCGACCGGGACGTCGCGGTCGTGCACGAGGACGACCGCATCGCCCGCGGCATCCGTCTGCTGGGCGACCAGCTCGACGATGCGCTCGAAGCCGATCGAGAAGCCCACGGCGGGAACCTGCTGACCGAGGAAGCGCCCGATCATGCCGTCGTAACGCCCGCCGCCGCCGAGCGAGTAGCCCACCGAGGGGTGGGCGAGCTCGAAGATCGTGCCCGTGTAGTAGCCCATGCCCCGCACGAGGAACGGGTCGAACACGAGCGGGATCTCGCCCGGGCGTGCGGCCGCCACCGCGTCGCCGATCCCGACGAGGTGGGCGACGATGTCGTCGGGCGCCCCCTCGGGCAGGGCTGTGCGGATCTGCTCGTCGCCGAACGGCCGGCGCTCGGGGCTCTGTGGCCGCTGCAGGAACGCCGCGAACGCGTCGACCGCCGACGACGTCGCGCCGCGATCCCGCAGCTCCTCGGCGACGCCGCCCGGCCCGATCTTGTCGAGCTTGTCGATCGTGATGAGCACTCCGGGGCGCTCGTCGGCCGCGAAGCCGAACGAGTCGAGCATCCAGTCGAGCACTCGCCGGTCGTTGATGCGGATCGTGCCGCCTTCGAGCCCGAGCGCGTCGAGTGTGTCGAGGCTCGCGACGACGAGCTCCGCCTCTGCGCGCGCGGTCGCGTCGCCGATGATGTCGATGTCGCACTGCATGAACTGCCGGTAGCGGCCCTTCTGCGGGCGCTCGGCGCGCCACACCGGAGCGATCTGGATCGCACGGAACACGGCCGGCAGCTCCGCGCGGTGGCTGGCGTAGAAGCGCGCGAGCGGCACCGTCAGGTCGTATCGGAGCCCCAGGTCGGACAGGTCGCCGGGGGTGTCGGCGGCCGCGTGGATGGCCTCGGCGTCGAGGCCGCGCTTGAGCACATTGAAGGCGAGCTTCTCGTTGTCGCCGCCGATGCCGGCGTGGAGCCGGTCGTACTCCTCCACGACGGGCGTCTCGATCTCGTCGAAGCCGTGCGCGCGGTAGCGCTGGCGGATGACGGCGAGCACACGCTCGCGACGAGCCTTGTCGGCAGGGAGGAAGTCGCGCATTCCGCGCGGCGGGTTCACGGTGGCCACCGGACTAGTTTTCCAGATCCGCCGACGCGGCCGTGGCGGTGCTCTCCGCCGACCGCACCTCGGCTTCCAGGCCCCGGATGCGAGCGCGCAGCGCGCGCTCGGCATCCCAGCCCTGCGCGCGGGCGTGCGCGACGAGTGCCAGCAGGGCATCGCCGAGCTCTTGCTCGGTCGTCGGCGCCACCCCCGCCTCGGGCGCCTCGACGCCCGCCTGCGCCGCCCTGCCGAGCGTCTTCTGGGCGAGTGCGAGCGAGGGCATGTGGGCCGAGATGCCGTCGAGCACGCTCGTGCGGCTGCGCTTCTCGGCGGCCTTCGCGGCGTTCCAGTGCACGAGCACCTCTTCGGGTGTGCGCGCCACGGCGTCTCCGAAGACGTGCGGATGCCGGTGCACCATCTTCTCCGTCAAGCCCCTCGCCACGTCGTCGATGTCGAACGGATCGTCGGGATCCTGGGCGGCGACGGCCGCGTGGAACAGCACCTGCCACAGCAGGTCGCCGAGCTCCTCGCGCAGCTCGGCGCGCGACCCGGCCTCGATGGCATCGATGAGCTCGGCGGACTCCTCCACGAGGTACGGGACGAGATCGTCATGCGTGATGCGCATGCTCCACACGCATCGCTCGCGCACCGCGCGCATCGTCTCTGCCGCCTCGCGGAGCGGATCTGCACCCGGCGCGCCGCTCACGGCGCGCTGCTCAGGAGACGTCGGTGATGCCATGCCCGCCACGATACGAGCATCCCGCCCAGAACGAGCGACGCGAGCGACCCCGCCATGACGCCGAGGATCGCCTGATCTCGCACGACCGCGTCGGCCTCGAACGACAGCTCCGCCATCAGCAGGGACACCGTGAAGCCGATGCCGCCCAGCGCCGCGAGTGCGAGGAGGTCTCCGAGCGCGAGGCGCGGGAGGCCGGGGATGTGGGCGACCCGCTGCGCGATGACCCCCCCGACCATGATGCCGACGATCTTGCCGAGGGGAAGTGCGAGCGCGACACCCCAGAAGGCGGGCGACAGGTTCGCGGGCGACACCTGGGGGACGGCGACGAGCGCAGCCGACAGCGCGAAGACGGGCAGCACGATGCCGTTGACCCACGGCTCCAGCTCGTGCCGCGCGCGCATCGCCGGCTGCTGCGCCATCACGAGTCCGAGCGCGACGCCCGCGATCGTGGCATGCACGCCGGACGACAGGACGAGCCACCACACCACGATCGCGACGACGATGAGGGCGGCGATGAGGACAGGCCTCGTGGAGGTGTCGAGGGCGCGGCTGAGCAGCCGGAACACCACCAGCCCCACGGTGGCGAGCACGAGCATCGGCACGTCGACGTCGCTCGCGAACAGCACGGCGATGAAGACGATCCCGACGATGTCGTCGAGGATCGCGAGAGCGAGGAGGAACACCCGCAGCGCCGCAGGCAGCCCCTTGCCGAGCACGGCGAGCACACCGAGGGCGAAGGCGATGTCGGTCGCCGTGGGGATGGGCCACCCGCGGGCCGTGCCGGCGCCGCCCGCGATGATCAGATAGACGACGATCGGCACGATCACGCCGCCGGCGGCAGCGATCGCCGGCTGCAGGGCCGTGCGCGGCGAGTTGAGCTGTCCGCTCGTGAGCTCGAACTGCAGCTCGACCGCTGCGACGAAGAAGAAGACGGCGAGCAGGCCGTCGGAGATCCAGTGCCCGACAGAGAGATCGACGACGCCCGGGATGCCGACGTGCGCGGCCTTCACCGCCTGCGCCGCGTCGCCCCACCCCGAGTTCGCGATGACAAGACCGACGACCGCGGCCAGCAGAAGGAGAAGAGCGGGGAATCGCGTGGAGCGCAGGAGCTTCATAGGGCCTCGATCTCAGGGGTTGGCGAACACGTCGCCGACCAGACTTCCCGGCACACCTCCCCCCGAGGCTAGCGCGTCAGAATCGACTCCGGCTCCGGTTTACGGTTGAGGGATGCGTGAACTGACACGGACCGAAGCGATCGACCTGGTCGGACGCAGCGAGGCCGAGCAGGAGCTTCCCGAGCAGATCCGCGCCGACGTGCGCCTGCTGGGCGGGCTCCTGGGCAGGGTGCTGCGCGAGAGCGGGTCTCCGGGACTGTACGAAGACGTCGAGCGGCTGCGGCTCGCGACGATCGCCGCGTACACCGACGACTCCCCCGAGGCGTTCGAGCGCGCGGTCGCGATCGCCGACTCCTTCTCGGTCGAGCGCGCCGAAGAGGTCGCTCGCGCGTTCACGGTGTACTTCCACCTCGTGAACCTCGCTGAGGAGCAGCAGCGCGTGCGCGTGCTGAAGGAGCGCGACGGGCGTCCGGAGAAGGAGCACGTGACGGAGTCGGTCGCCGCCGCGTTCGTGCGCCTGTCGGAGGAGGTCGGCGACGAGACGGCGCTGCGCCGCCTTCAGGATCTGCGCTTCCACCCCGTCTTCACCGCGCACCCCACCGAGGCCCGCCGTCGTGCGGTGTCGTCGAGCATCCGTCGCCTGGCCTCCCTCCTCGGCGAGCACGACACCGCCGTCGCCGGCGGAGCAGACCAGCGTCGTGCCGAGCGCCGCATGATCGAAGAGATCGACACGCTGTGGCGCACTGCTCCCCTGCGCGCCGAGAAGCCGACACCCGTCGACGAGGTGCGCGCCATCATGGCCGTCTTCGACGAGACCCTCTACACGGCCGTCCCGCACGTGTACCGGCGCGTGGACGACGCGCTGCAGGGCCCGGGCGCCGGCAACCGCGCTCCCGTCGTCCGGCCGTTCGTGCGCCTGGGCACGTGGGTGGGCGGCGACCGCGACGGCAACCCGTTCGTCACGGCATCCGTCACCAAGAAGGCCGCGGCGATCGCGTCCGAGCACGTGCTGCTGGGCCTCGGACGCACCGCCGAGCGCATCTCGCGCACGCTCACGCTCGCCGCCGACACCACTCCGCCGAGCGCCGAGCTGCAGAGCCTGCTGCTGCGAATGGCCGCCGCCGACGAGGAAGGCTCCGCCGACGCCCGCAGACGCGCCGCCGGAGAGCCCCACAAGCGCGCGATGCTGCTGATCACCCGCCGCATCGTCGCGACGCGCGAACGCGACGCCGACCTCGCCTACCGCGACCCCGAGCACCTGCTCGCCGACCTGCGTGTCGTGCAGGACTCCCTCGTCGCGGCGAACGCCTCCCGCCAGGCCTACGGCCATCTGCAGCACCTCATCTGGCAGGTCGAGACGTACGGCTTCCACCTCGCCGAGCTCGAGGTGCGCCAGCACTCTGCCGTGCATGCCAAGGTGCTCGCAGAGTGCGAGGCCGGCGGGGAGCTGTCCGAGCAGGCACAGGAGGTGCTCGAGGTCTTCCGCACGATCGCGCAGATCCAGCATCGATTCGGGCCCCGCGCCGCCGGCCGCTACATCGTGTCGTTCACGCGCTCGGCCGATGACCTCGCCGCGGTGCACCGCCTGGCGCGATTCGCCGCGGGACCCGACGGCACGCCACCGGTGCTCGACGTCATCCCGTTGTTCGAGACGTTCGCCGATCTCCAGGCCGCGCCCGGCGTCATGGCCGAGTTCGTCGAACAGCCCGAGGCGGCCGCACGTCTCGAAGCGACCGGACGCCGCCTCGAGGTCATGCTCGGGTACTCCGACTCCTCGAAGGACGTCGGTCCGGTCGCCGCCAACCTCGCCCTGTACGAGGCGCAGGCGAAGATCGCGGAGTGGGCGAAGGACTCCGGCATCCAGCTCACCCTGTTCCACGGCCGCGGCGGCGCGCTCGGACGCGGAGGCGGACCCGCCAATTCGGCGATCCTCGCGCAGCCGCCGCATTCGGTGGACGGTCGCTTCAAGCTGACCGAGCAGGGGGAAGTGATCTTCGCGCGCTACGGCGACCCCGCCATCGCGATGCGCCACATCGACCAGGTGGCCGCCGCCACGCTCCTCGCCTCGGCGCCGTCGATCGAGCAGCGCAACCGCGACGCCGCCGAGCGCTTCGCCGACGTCGCCGCCCGCATGGACACCGCCTCGCGCAAGAGATTCTTCGACCTCGTGAAGGCCGACGGCTTCGCGCAGTGGTTCGCCACCGTCACCCCCATGGAGGAGATCGGCCTGCTCGCGCTCGGGTCGCGCCCCGCGCGCCGCGGCCTGTCCGTCGAGTCGCTCGAAGACCTCCGCGCCATCCCGTGGGTCTTCGCATGGTCTCAGGCGCGCATCAACCTCGCCGGGTGGTTCGGCCTCGGCACCGCCCTCGATGCGGTCGGCGACGAGGATCTGCTGCGCGACGCCTACGAGAACTGGCCGCTGCTGCGCACCGTCATCGACAACGTCGGCATGAGCCTGGCCAAGTCGGACGTGCGCATCGCGCGCCGCTATCTCGACCTCGGCGACCGCGACGACCTCGCCGACCTCGTCATCTCGGAGATGGAGCTCACACGCGACTGGATCGTGCGGATCACCGGCGGCGGCGAGCTGCTGGCCAACCGCCCGGTGCTGCGGCGCGCGGTGAAGATGCGCGACCCGTACGTCGACGCCCTCTCGCTGCTCCAGCTGCGCGCCCTGCGGGTGCTGCGGTCGACCGAGACCCCGGCGCCCGAATGGCAGCACCTGCTGCTGCTGTCGGTCTCAGGGGTCGCCGCGGGGCTGCAGAACACCGGCTGAGCGACCCTCCGCTCGGGCCGTGCCGTGTCAGTCGAGCCGGCGGTCGTCGGCGTGCCGTGCGAGCGACGATCCGTACCGCTGAGTCAGCTGCACCATGAGGTCGGGCGTCTCACGGTCGAGTCCGAACACGTACCCGGGGAAATCGAGATCGTGCTGCAGCGCCCAGATCTCCTCGTGCCGGTCGGGCGAGAGCACCTGCGCGGGATCTCCCACCGCGACCCACCCGATCGGCACGACCGACTCAGGCGGCAGCACCGTGCGCAGGTGGACGACGGCGTTGATCCGCACTTCGCTCCGTGTGCCGATCCGCGCCCCGTTGAACACCCGTGTCCCCGTCGCCAGGAACACCTCATCGGCGATCGTCGCTCCCGAGACGCTCGCCATCGGCCCCACCAGCACGTGCGACCCGATGTGCACCGGATTCGTCGAGCTCGCGCGGATGAGCGCGTTCTCCATGACGATGACCTCGTCTCCGATCGTGATCGGTCCGCCCTCGGCGGTGATCACGGCGCCATGGAGCACCTGGCATCCGGCGCCGATCGTCACATCGCCGGAGATGACGGCGGTCGGCGCGACGACGGCGTCGGGGTGAATGCGGGGCTGCGCCCCGAGATGCTCGAATCGCATGTCGTCAGCGTAGGCCGCGGCGCTCGCGCGCGTCGAGGGCGCGGCCGCGGCGGGGTTACTCTGGAGAGGTTCGCCTTCGCGCGGCCTCTGTTCTGTGCCGCCTGCTGCGGCGACCTGTCCCACCCGTCGGTACGAAAGCTCCTCCTATGACCGAAACCCTCGCGCCCCTGCCCGCTGTCGTCCAGGAGGTCTTCGAGACCGTCCTGGCTCGCAATCCTCACGAGCCGGAATTCCAGCAGGCAGTGCACGAGGTCCTTCACTCGATCGCGCCGGTGCTCGAGGCGCACCCGCAGTTCACCGAGAACGGCATCCTGGAGCGCATCGTCGAGCCCGAGCGTCAGATCATGTTCCGCGTGCCGTGGACCGACGACGCCGGCCGTCTGCAGGTGAACCGCGGCTACCGCGTGCAGTTCTCGTCCGTCCTCGGTCCCTACAAGGGCGGCCTGCGCTTCCACCCCTCGGTGAACCTGTCGATCATCAAGTTCCTCGGCTTCGAGCAGATCTTCAAGAACGCCCTCACCGGGCAGGGCATCGGCGGCGCCAAGGGCGGCAGCGACTTCGACCCGCACGGCCGCTCCGACCGCGAGATCATGCGCTTCTGCCAGTCGTTCATGAGCGAGCTGTGGCGCCACCTCGGCGAGCACACCGATGTCCCTGCCGGTGACATCGGCGTCGGCGCACGCGAGATCGGCTACCTGTTCGGCACCTACCGCAAGATCACCAACCGTCACGAGTCGGGCATGTTCACCGGCAAGGGCGTGCAGTGGGGCGGCGCCGAGGTGCGCACCGAGGCCACCGGCTACGGCGCGGTCTTCTTCGCGCAGGAGATGCTCGGCGTGGAGGGCGACTCACTGGAGCGCAAGCGCGTGGCCGTGTCCGGCTCGGGCAACGTCGCGATCTACGCGATCGACAAGGCCTGGCAGCTGGGCGCCGTGCCCGTCACCGCCTCAGACTCGTCGGGCTACGTCGTCGACGAGAGCGGCATCGACGTGGACCTGCTGCGCCAGGTGAAGGAGATCGACCGCGCGCGCATCTCCGAGTACGCGGCCCGCCGTCCCGGCGCCCGCTTCGTCGAGGGCGCCCGCCCGTGGGAGGTCGCCGTCGACGTCGCGATTCCGGCGGCGACGCAGAACGAGCTCGACGAAGACGACGCCCGAGCCCTCATCGGAAACGGCGTCCGCGCTGTCGCCGAAGGCGCCAACATGCCCTCCACCCCCGGCGCCGTCGCCGCGTTCCAGGAGGCCGGAGTGCTGTTCGGCCCGGGCAAGGCGGCCAACGCAGGCGGTGTCGCCACCTCGGCCCTCGAGATGAGCCAGAACGCGTCGCGTCAGCGCTGGAGCTTCGCCGACAGCGAGAAGAAGCTGCGCGCCATCATGAAGGACGTCCACGACGCCGCCTTCGACGCTGCCGAGCGCTACGGCCGCCCGGGCGACTACGTCGTCGGCGCCAACTCCGCCGGCTTCGAGCGGGTCGCTCACGCGATGCTCGCGCAGGGCGTGATCTGAGCGGATGCCATGACCGCGGGAACGTCTGACGCACCAGCCGCCTCGCGGGTCTCGGCACTCACCCTCGCCGGCCTCGTGGTCGGGTCTATGGTGGGCGCCGGCGTGTTCTCGCTGCCCGGACGATTCGCCGCCGAGACGGGCGTGTGGGGTGCCCTCATCGCCTGGGCATTCGCCGGCGGCGGCATGCTCATGCTCGCGCTCGTGTTCCACCGCCTCGCACTGCGACGCCCCGAGCTCGACGCGGGCGTCTACTCGTACGCCCGCGCGGGCTTCGGCAGGTACGCGGGGTTCTTCTCCGCGTTCGGCTACTGGGCGAGCGCGTGCGCAGGCAACGTCTTCTACTGGGTCTTCATCACCTCCACGCTCGGCGCCGTCTTCCCGGCTCTGGGCGCGGGCGACACGATCGTGGCCGTCGCCGTCTCGTCGGCGGGGCTGTGGCTGTTCTACCTCCTGATCCTCACGGGGGCGCGGGAGGCGGCGGCGATCAACCGCATCGTCAGCGTCGCCAAGGTGCTGCCGATCATCGTCTTCGTGCTGCTGTGCGTGGTGGCCTTCGACCCGGAGGTGTTCGCCGGGAATCTCACGGGCGGCGACAACGCGCCCGTGCTGTACGAGCAGGTGCGGGCGACGCTGCTCGTGACGGTGTTCGCCTTCATCGGCGTCGAGGGCGCGAGCGCCTACTCACGGCACGCCCGTCGACGCTCCGATGTCGGCCGGGCGACCGTACTCGGCTTCCTCTCGGTCCTCGCCGTGTTCATGTCGGTGACGATCGTGTCGTACGGCATCCTCCCGCGCGAAGAGATCGCCGAGCTCCGTCAGCCGTCGATGGCCGGCGTGCTCGAGGCGGTCGTGGGCGGCTGGGGAGCCGTGTTCGTCAGCGTGGCGCTGGTCGTCGCGGTGCTGGGCGCCTACCTCTCGTGGACGCTCATGGCCGCCGAAGTGCTCCTCGTCGCCGCGCGCGCGGGAGATCTTCCCCGGCCCTTCGCCCGTACGAGCGACAGAGACGTGCCGGTCGGAGCACTCACGCTGTCGACGGCGCTCGTGCAGGTGCTGCTGATCGTCGTGCTGTTCTCGAGCGATGCCTTCGACGTCGCGCTCAACCTCACGAGCGCGCTCGCCCTCATCCCCTATTTCCTCACCGCCGCCTTCGCGCTCAAGCTCGCGCTGCGCGACCGGGAGGGGATCCGTCGCCCCCGTCGCATCGCCGACCTCGCGGTCGCCGTCGTGGCGACCGTCTACACGGGCTTCCTTCTCTACGCCGCCGGAGCGGAGTACACGCTCGTCTCGCTCATCATCATCGTGCCGGCCACCGTGCTGTATGCAGTAGCGCGGCGCCGCCAGGGCGACCGCGTCTTCACGTCGGCCGAGTGGATCGGCTTCGGCCTCGCAGCCGCCGGCGCGCTCGTCGCGATCTGGCTCATCGCGACCGGGCTCATCGCCGTCTGACGCCCTCGCCTCGCCGTGAGGCCTCCGCTCAGCGGCATGATGCGCCCCGCGCCTCGGTCTAGGACGACGCCTTCTCGGCCGCGGTCTTCTCGACGGCCTTCTCGGCGTCGGCCTTCTCGGCCGGGAGCGGGAAGATCTGATCGAGCAGCTGCCGGGTCCAGGCGATCAGGTCGGCGTCGGCGAGGGGCTCCCCTCCCGCGGTGGGCAGCGGCACGATCATGGCGTCGCCGCCCGCGAGCACCTTGGCCTTGGGATGGAGGCGCTGCAGGCGCACGCGGATCGAGTCGGGGAGCCTCGCCGGCGCGATGCGCAGGTTCGGTCCCATCGCGACGACGTCGGTGAGACCCGACTGCGCGGCTCGGCGCCGAAGACGCGCGACGGCGAACAGGCCTTCGACCTCGGGGGGCGTGGATCCGTAGCGGTCGCGCAGCTCCTCTGCGACGAGGTCGATGGCGTCGGGCTTAGCGGTGACCGCCGCTGCGGCAGACAGCTTCTGGTACGCCTCGAGGCGCAGACGCTCGCTGTCGATGTACGACTCGGGGATGCGCGCGTCGACGGGAAGCTCGAGCCGCAGCTCGGCGGGCCCCTCGGCATCCTCTCCGCGGAACGTCGCGACCGCCTCGCCGATCATCCGCAGATACAGGTCGAACCCGACGCCGGCGATGTGACCGGCCTGCTCGGCGCCGAGAAGGTTTCCGGCACCGCGCAGCTCGAGGTCTTTCAGAGCGACCTGCATGCCAGAGCCCAGGTCGTTGTTGACCGCGATCGTCTCGAGGCGGTCGGCCGCGGTCTCGCTGAGCGGCTTGAGCTCGTCGTACAGGAAGTACGCGTAGGCCCGCTCACGTCCGCGGCCCACGCGGCCGCGCAGCTGGTGCAGCTGACTCAGCCCGTACTTGTCGGCGCGATCGATGATGATCGTGTTCGCGTTGGAGATGTCGAGGCCCGTCTCGATGATCGTCGTCGAGACGAGCACGTCGGCCTTGCGCTCCCAGAAGTCGTCGACGACCTGCTCGAGCGCGTGCTCGCCCATCTGTCCGTGCGCCACCGCGATGCGCGCCTCGGGGACCAGCTCGGCCAGGTGCGCCGCGACGCGCTGGATGGACTGCACGCGGTTGTGCACGTAGAACACCTGTCCCTCGCGCAGCAGCTCGCGGCGGATGGCGGCGGCGACCTGCTTGTCGCTGCGTGGGCCCACGTAGGTGAGGATCGGATGCCGGTCTTCCGGCGGCGTCTGCAGGGTCGACATCTCGCGGATGCCGGTGACCGCCATCTCGAGCGTGCGCGGGATCGGCGTCGCGCTCATGGCGAGGATGTCGACGTTCGTCTTCAGCTTCTTCAGCTGGTCCTTGTGCTCGACGCCGAAGCGCTGCTCCTCGTCGATGATCAGGAGGCCGAGGTCTTTGAAGATCACCTGCTCGGTCAGGATGCGGTGCGTGCCGATCACCATGTCGATCGTCCCGTCGAGGAGCCCCGCGACCGTGTCGCGCACCTCCTTGTCGGTCTGGAAGCGCGACAGCGGCCGCACCTTGACGGGGAAGCCGGCGAATCGCTCGGTGAACGTCTCGAGATGCTGCTTCACCAGCAGGGTCGTGGGCACGAGCATCGCGACCTGCTTGCCGTCCTGGATCGCCTTGAACGCGGCGCGCACCGCGACCTCGGTCTTGCCGAACCCCACGTCGCCGCTCAGGAGCCGGTCCATCGGGATCGGCCGCTCCATGTCGCGCTTGATCTCCTCGATGGTCTGCAGCTGGTCGGGGGTCTCGGCGAACGGGAACGCCTCCTCCAGCTCGCGCTGCCACGGGGTGTCGGGGCCGAACGCGTGCCCCTTCGCCGCCATCCGCGCCGAGTACAGCTTGACGAGCTCGACGGCGATGTCGCGCACCGCCTTGCGGGCTCGGCCCTTGGCCGCCGCCCAGTCGCTGCCGCCCATCTTCGACAGCACGGGAGCCTCGCCGCCGACGTAACGGGACAGCTGGTCGAGCTGGTCGGTGGGGACGAAGAGCTTGTCGCCGGGGTAGCCCCGCTTGGACGGCGCGTATTCGAGCACGAGGTACTCGCGCTGCGTCTTGACCGCATTCCGGCCGCCCGTCGACACCTCGCGCTGCACGAGCTCGATGAACTTGCCGATGCCGTGCGTCGCGTGCACGACGACGTCGCCGGGTTTGAGCTGCAGAGGATCGACGACGTTTCGCCGTCGCGACGCCAGCTTCTTGACGACGCGGGAGTCACCGCCGATGGTGCGGCCGTAGAACTCGCTCTCGGTGAGCACGGCGAGCTTCGAGTCAGCGTGCTGGAAGCCCGCTTCGAGTGTCGCCACGACCGCCGTCGCGACACCCGGCTCGGGTGGCTCGGCGAGCGCCTCGGCGACCCGCGCGGCGATGCCCCGCTCGGCGAGCACGTCACGCGCGCGGTCGACGAGGCCTGTGCCGCTGGCGGCGACGACGACCCGCCACCCGTCGGCGAGAAGCCGCGCGACGTGACCGGTCGCGCCCTCGACGTTGCCCTGGAACGACGGGACGGGAGACGCCGCGATGCGCACGACGTCACCGGCCTCGACGAGGCCCTCTGCCTCGGCATCCGCCTCGCCCGAGTCGAAGCCGCTGAGCGTCCACCACACGCCCCCGTGGTCGGAGCCCGCCTCGCGCAGCTGCGGCAGCGTGAGGAAGTCGCCCGAGCCGAGGTCGACAGGGGTGTCGGCTCCGGCCGTCGCGGCGCTCCACGCCGCCTCGAGGAACTCTCGGTTGGTCTCGCTCAGCGTCAGCGCGCGCCGCACGGCGCGCTCCGGGTCGAGCAGCGCCGTAGGTGTGCCCTCGGGCAGATACTCGACGAGCGGCACCACCGCGTCGGCGACGGCAGGCAGAAGCGACTCCATGCCCTCGACGGGGATGCCCTCGCTCATCTTCTCGAGCATGGTCGAGAGCCCGGGGAACTTGTCGCGCAGGGCCGCAGCCCGCTCGCGGACCGCGGGCGTCAGCAGCAGCTCTCGGCTGGGGATGAGGGTGACCCCGGTGACCTCCCCCGGGAGCGAGCGCTGGTCAGCGACCGAGAACGCGCGGATCTGGTCGACCTCGTCGCCGAAGAACTCGATGCGGTACGGGTGATCGGCCGCGGCTGGGAAGACGTCGAGGATGCCGCCGCGCACCGCGAACTCGCCGCGGCGCGACACCATGTCGACGCGGTGATAGGCCAGTTCGACGAGGCGGCGCACGACATCGTCGAGCTCATTGCCGCGCGATCCGACCGCCAGTTCGATCGCGCCCGCGTCGGTGAGCCCGGCCGCGATCGGCTGGAGGGCGGCACGCACGGAGGCGACGACGATCAGGGGACGGTCCCCGTCCCACGCCGCGGCGGTGCGCAGCACGTCGAGGCGGCGGCCGACCGTCTCGGCGCTGGGGCTCAGCCGCTCGTGCGGCAGAGTCTCCCAGGCCGGAAAGTGGAGCACGACGGCCTCCGGCACGAGCGCCCGAAGGGCATCGCCCACGCTCTCGGCGCGGCGGCCCGTGGGGGCGACCGCCAGCAGCGTGGCGGGCTTCCCGGCGTGGCGGCGCGCCTCGACGAGGGCGGCCAGCAGCGGCGCATCAAGGCCGGAGACGACCGAGAAGTCGGTGTCGCTGCGACTGCTCGAGAGCACGTCGGCGAAGGATTCGGACTGCGCGAGGGCGTGAACGATCCCGGCGACTGTCATCCGACCAGTCTAGATCCGCGCAGCGACATCGCGGCGTTCGCGCTCAGTCGCGCGGGGCATGCCAGCGCTGCTGCGCTGCGAGCAGGCCCTCGTCGATGAGCTGCTCCACGGCGTCCGCCGCATCGCCGATGACCACCGGCAGGTCTCTGCGCTCCGCCGACGAGAACGGGTCGAGCACCCAGTCGGCGGGATCCTGGCGGCCGGCGGGACGGCCGATGCCGACGCGCACGCGGGCGAAGTCGGGAGTGCCCAGCGCTTTCGCCACGTCGCGGACGCCGTTGTGCCCGCCGTGCCCTCCCCCGACCTTGAGCCTGACCGTGTCGAAGGGGATGTCGAGCTCGTCGTGGACGATGACGACACGCTCGGCGGGGACGCCGTAGAACTTCGCGAGCGCCGCGACCGGACCGCCCGACACGTTCATGAACGTGTTCGGGGTCGCGAGCACGAGCCTGGGACCTCCCGGACGCAGCCAGGTCTCGGCCGCGCGGGCATTGGCCTTGTGTGCGCGCAGCGTCTCGGAGCGCCGCGCCGCCAGCTCTGCGATCACCATCTGCCCGACGTTGTGACGGGTCGCCTCGTAGCGCGGGCCGGGATTGCCGAGGCCCACCACCAGCCACGTCAGTGCCATGAGAGTCCCTTCAGACGACGAAGCCCGCCGCCACCAGTATCGGCGGCGACGGGCTCCGTGAAGTGCGATGATCGCCCTCGGATCACTCCGCGGCGGCCTCCGGGGCCTCCTCGGACTCCTCGGCGGCCTCGGCCTCGTCGCCCTCGGCGATCGTGGCGGCCGGGACCGAGATGGCCACGACGAGCGTCTCGGGGTCGGTCACGAGAGATGCGCCCTTGGGGAGCTTGAGGTCGGCGGCCGTGATGTGGGTGCCGTCCTCGAGACCCTCGACGTCGACCTCGACGTGCTCGGGGATGTGGGTCGCCTCGACCTCGAGCGACACCGACGCGGCGTCGAGGTTCGCGATCGTTCCCGAGAAGGGCTCGCCCACGACGACGACGGGAACGTCGACCTGGACCTTCTCGCCCTTCTTCACGACGAGCAGGTCGATGTGCTCGATGATCTGACGCACCGGGTCCTTCTGGACGTCCTTGACGAGGGTGAGCTGCTGCTTGCCCTCGATCTCGAGCTCGAGCACGGCGTTGGCGCGACGGACCAGGAGCGAGACCTGGTGGCCGGGAAGCGCGACGTGCACGGGGGTGGTGCCGTGGCCGTAGATGACGGCGGGGATCTGGCCGGCGGCGCGCAGACGGCGGGCGAAGCCCTTGCCGAAGTTCTGACGCGGCTCAGCGATGACCTTGGTGTCGGTCTCGGTAGACATGATGATTCTCCTTGCGGGCCAGGGCCCTGTGTGGCGGGCCGTGAGCCCTCTGCTTCTCGGGCCTTCGCCCTATGGGGTCTGTGGATTCGACTCGAACGCACGCGCGTGAGGAGCCCACTGGAGAAGGAATCTCAGTCGATCTTCCACCGCGTCGATCACGGATGCCGGGGCACCCCTCGCCGAAGTACGCCGCAAGTCTACCAGCGTCGCCGGTACGATGATGACGAAGCTCGCTCTGGAGGAGGACACCATGGACTACGGCTGGATCTCGCACGCATTCGTGTGGCTCATCGGAGCGATGACGCTGGTCGCCGTGGTCGGCACCGTCGGCGCGCTCTTCTCCATGGGGCGCTCGGCCTACCGCAAGGACTGAGCCTCACGCACCGACGCGATCCGGTCGACGATCGACCCCAGGTCGGCGTCGTGCGCGAACCGCCCGCCGGCCTCGTCGGTCGCGAGCGGAAGCCGATCCCGCTCCTCCGGTCCGCCCAGGAGCGGATCGACGAGATCCTCCGGCACCACGCGGTCGCGGCGTGACCGCCGCCGGCGAGCCTTCACGGCGGCGGCGTCGTCCGGCATCACGAGTTCGGCGAACCACACGTCGCCCGCCGCGGCGCGCAGCCGGTCGCGATACGCGCGCCGCAGCGGCGTCGAGGCCACGACGACGGGCGCCTGATCGGCGAGCACGAGCGACATGGCGTCCAGCCAGAGGCGGCGGTCGTCGTCGTCCAGGGGCGCGCCCGACATGATCTTCGCCCTGTGTGCACGCGTGTGCAGATCGTCGCCGTCGACGAACCTCGCGCGCAGCCGCGCCGCGAGAGCGGCCGCGACGAGCGACTTGCCCGATCCCGCGGCACCTGTCACGACGATCCTGGTCATGCTCTCAGCGTGACACGAGTGACGCCTCGCGCCCGCGTGAACCGCCACGATCGGCGCGAGCCGGACGACGGTCGGCCGCGCGCAGCGCGTCGGTCGCATCCTCGCTGCGGGGCGTCGTCAGCGGCCGTCCGCGAGGGCGGCCTGCATCGCCTGGTCGGCCTCCGCGACGATGCGCGTCATCGCGGCCGCCGCCTCGTCGCCGCGTCCGCTCGCGACGGCGAAGGCCACGTCGTGGTGCCACCGGACGGCATCCGGGTTGGCGTCGTGCGGCATGAGGTCGTGCGCCGTCCTCCCGCGCAGCACCGACTCGACGACGCCGCTGAGGGTCGCGAGCATGCTGTTGCCCGACGCCTCGAGCAGCGTCCGGTGGAAGCGGATGTCGGCCATCAGGTACTCATCGCTGTCGGCGACGTGCTCCGTGCGCGCCATCTCGACGACGGATGCCACCAGCGTCTCGCGCTGTGAGGGCGTGGCCGCGGCGGCCGCCAGTCGCGCCGCAAGGGG
>CALANM010000197.1 GCA_937926065.1 uncultured Microbacterium sp. | reverse complement strand
GTGCGGGTGGCGCGCCGTGCACGCGGAGGCGAACGGCGTGCTTCGCGGCTTACTTGCTGTCGGTGGCCTCGGCCTCGGCGGCGGGAGCCTCGGTCGCCTCGGCGGCGGGAGCCTCGTCGGTCGACTCGGCGGCCGGGGCCTCGGTCGACTCGGCGGGGGTCTCGAGCAGCTCGCGCTCCCACTCGGCGGGGGGCTCGGCGGCCTCTTCTTCACCGGCGGGCTGGTGACGCTGGATCAGGCCCTCGGCCGCGGCGTCGGCGATGATGCGGGTGAGCAGGCCCACCGAGCGGATCGCGTCGTCGTTGCCCGGAATCGGGTACTGGAACTCGTCGGGGTCGGCGTTCGTGTCGAGGATGCCGATCACGGGGATGCCGAGCTTCTTGGCCTCATCGATGGCGAGGTGCTCGCGCTTGGCGTCGACCACCCAGATCGCCGAAGGCGTCTTCTGGAGGTTGCGAATGCCGCCGAGCGACTTGTGGAGCTTGTCGAGCTCGCGCTTCTTGAGGAGGAGCTCCTTCTTGGTGAAGCCGCTCTCCGCCGGGTTCTCGAAGTCGAGCTCCTCGAGCTCCTTCATACGGGCGAGGCGCTTCGAGACCGTCG
This sequence comes from uncultured Microbacterium sp., assembly GCA_937926065.1. Lineage (GTDB taxonomy): Bacteria > Actinomycetota > Actinomycetes > Actinomycetales > Microbacteriaceae > Microbacterium. The sequence continues at coordinate 15,170 of CALANM010000197.1, read as the reverse complement.
AGAAGTTGGTGAGAAGGCCGCCCAGCCAGCGCTGGTTGACGTAGGGCTGGCCGACGCGCGTGGCCTGCTCCGCGATGACCTCCTGAGCCTGCTTCTTGGTGCCGACGAAGAGGATGGTGCCACCGTGGGCGACCGTCTCCTTGGCGAACTCGTAGGCCTTGTCGATGTACGACAGGGACTGCTGCAGGTCGATGATGTGGATGCCGGAGCGCTCCGTGAGGATGAAGCGCTTCACCTTCGGGTTCCAGCGACGGGTCTGGTGTCCGAAGTGGACGCCGCTGTCGAGCAGCTGGCGAATTGTGACGACGGCCATGGCCGTTCTCCTGTTCTTTCGGTTCTTCTCGCGAGCCGACTGGCCGCGGGCCTGGTGCCCCGACGCACGTCCGCTCGTCCGTGAGGATCGAGACCGGGGAAGTGCTGCCGATGTGTGGGCACGCGTAGTCATCCCGACAAGCGGGATGCGACACCCAGTGTAACAGTCGCCCGGCTCCTCCCCTGCCTCCGGGCTCTGCGAGTGTTTCCGCCCACAGCTGGTCGCTCCCCCTTCGCGCCGCGAGACGGGCGAGAGTGACGAGATGGGATTCGGTCGCCACGTGGTCGCTGCGTCGATCGCTGCCGTCTTGGCGGCCGTCCCGCCTTTCACGACCGGTCATGTGACGCGCGTAGAGGCCGCGGAGCGGGCGGAGCCGACGACGCGCGCGCAGGGCGCCCGACCGGGGGTCCCGATCGACGCGCGCCACGTCGGCGAGTGGTCGTCGCCGACCGGCGACGTCCGGATCGTCTCACCTTTCCGTGCGCCCGCCGACCGATACAGCGCTGGACACCGCGGCATCGACCTGGACGCCCCCGTCGGATCGGCCCTGACGGCGCCCGCCCAGGGAGTCGTCGCGTTCTCGGGCCCGGTCGCTGACCGGAATGTGCTCACGATCGATCACGGCGGCGGTTTCGTCTCGACCCTCGAGCCGATCACGGAGGGCCTGCCGCCCGGCACGCCGGTCGAAGCGGGTGACGCTGTCGCCAGTGTCGGCACGGGCGGGCACGCGACCCTTGACACGGTGCACTTCGGCGTGCGCCTCCATGGCGAGTATGTCAACCCGCTGCTGCTGCTCGGCGACGTTCCTCGCGCTGTGCTGCGCCCCTGCTGTTGACCGGCCACCGGCGCAGGAGCTCGCACCGGTGCGCTCGACCGGTCAAGCGCGCGGGTGAGCGAGCCGATAGGTGGCGGTGAGCTTCTCGGCCGACACGTGGGTGTAGATCTGTGTCGTCCCGAGGCTCGCGTGGCCGAGAATCTCCTGCACGGCGCGAAGGTCGGCTCCCCCGTCGAGAAGATGCGTTGCCGCCGAGTGCCGGAGGCTGTGGGGGCCCACGGCGGCGGCGCCGAGTGCGGGTCCTACGAGGCGGCTGACGACGTCATACACGGCGCGAGGTCCGATGCGGGCTCCCTTTGCGCCCACGAAGAGCGCGCGAGTGCCGTCTCCCCGCGACACCAGGCGGGGCCGCGCGCGTACGAGATAGGCGTCCAGGGCCCGCTGCGCCGGGAGCCCGTAGGGAGCCGTGCGCTCCTTGTCGCCCTTACCGACCACGCGCACGGTGCGGCGCGCCGCGTCGATGTCGTCGAGGTCGACTCCGCACAGTTCGGACACCCGGAGAGCGGCGGCGTACAGGAGTTCCAGCATCGCGACGTCGCGCAGCGCGAGCGGGTCTCCTGTCGCGGTCCGGTTCTGCGCGGCCTCGAGCACGCGCGCGAGAGCGTCAGCGGTCGCGACCTTGGGCAGGGTGCGACCCCGCTTGGGGGACTGAAGTCTCACGCTGGGGTCGACGTCCGCTCTGCCGACATCCTTCGCCCACGCGAAGAATCCGCGAGCCGCTGCCGCGCGCCGCGCGATCGTGGACCGCGCCTCCCCCCGGTTGGTCGCCGCCCACAGCCAGTCGCGCAGGTCTTCCAACCCGACCGTTCGCGTGTCTTCGATTCCCGTGGTGGCCGCAAGGTCGCGAAGGTCGCTCGCGTAGGCCTTCACCGTCGCCGGCGACAGTCGTCGCACCTCAGCGAGATGGCGGACGTAGTCGTCGACGTCGTGCAGGAAGGACATGCCTCCAGGATGCCCGCCCGGTATGCGGCCGGATGGAAAGGCTCACCGAGGACGCGCTTTCCATCCGGCTCCGCTTCGCTCCGCCCTGCCGTCGAGAGCGAGCATTCCGAGCGCGCCTTCGACGTCGGGCAACGCCATCCCGGTACGCCGCGCGAGGTCACCCGCCGAACGCGCCGTGCGGGAACTGAGCGCGTCCAGCACACGGGTGCGATCGGCAGCGTCGCCTGCCGATGCTGCGTCCTCGAAGAGCGGCGCCCGAGAGTCGAGTCCTATCAGCTCCCGCGCGTCAGCGACGGAGGTGACGCAGACGGCGTCGTACTCTCGCAACAGCCGGTGACACCCCGCTGACGCGGGGCTCGTCACCGGACCCGGCACGGCGCCCAGCGCCCGGCCCAGCGTGGCTGCGTGTCCTGCGGTATTGAGCGACCCGCTCCGCCACCCGGCTTCCACGACGATCGTCGCATCCGCGGACGCGGCAATGAGCCTGTTGCGGGCAAGGAAGCGCCATTTGGTGGGGGCGCTTCCGCATGGGACGTCAGCGACGACGGCGCCGCCGGATGCCGCGATCCGCTCGAGCAGCGAGCGATGGCCCGCCGGGTAGGGGCGGTCGACGCCACCCGCCATCCATGCGATGGTCGCTCCTCCCGCCGCCAGCGCGGCCCGGTGCGCCGCGCCGTCGATGCCGTAGGCCCCACCCGATACCACGCCGATTCCCGCCGCCGCGAGGTCAGCCGACAACTCGGATGCGATGTGCTCGCCGTACGTCGTCGCCGCCCGTGCGCCCACCAGCGCGACCGCTGCCGGCACGGAGAGAGTCCGTGGGTCTCCTTTCACCCACAGGCATATTGGGGCGTGCGCGCCGAGGGCGTCGACACGGGCCGGCCAGTGCGGCCCCGTCGGCACGATCGGGCGGACCCCCGCGCGCTCCGCGGAGTCGGAGGCGTGGACGGCATCTCCCAAGCGCGGCAGCCAGCGCGAGCGGGCGTCGCGAAGGTCGGGCGGAGCGACGCCCGCCTGCGAGACATCATGTTCTGAGCCCTGCGCGATCTCGAGCGCCCGCGAGGCGCCGAATGCCGTGACCAGCGCGCCGGCGATGCCGTCGCCGGGCTCGCACAACGCCGACCAGAGCATGCGGGCGTCGAGCTCCGCGAGACCTTCATCGTCGAGATCGTCGGCCCATGCGGCCGTGCGTCGACGCACCTCACGCACCGAAGTGTCGATGCGTGCGTCGCCGCTCACGCCGACGCTCCCCGCTTGAGAAACAGCGCACGGGCGATATGGTCGCTTCCCAGCTGCTCGCTGCCGTCGATGTCGGCGAGAGTCCAGGCCACGCGCAGCACCCTGTCGTACGCGCGAAGACTGAGGGCGCCGCGCTGAAGGGCGGCGTCGAGCGGACGTCGAACGTCCGAACGCGGCGCCCGCGGACCGCGCCGCAGCCAGTTCCCTGGGGCCTCCGCGTTCGTGCGCACCCCGACCGCGCGCAGCCGCTCGCACGCCCGGTCGCGCGCGCCCGCGACGATCGCGCGCGCAGACTCCGTGGAGACCGTCGTGGTCTCATCGGTCATCTGCGCGAGCGACACACGGCGCATCGCAAGCTCGATGTCGACGCGGTCGAGAAGCGGGCCGCTCAGTCTTCCCAGATACCGACGGATCGCGAGAGACGGGCAGGTGCACGTGCCTCCGGGCACCGAGTAGTGGCCGCAGGGGCATGGGTTGGTGGCGAGGACGAGCTGGAAGCGCGCGGGGAAACGCGCTCGGAATCCCACTCGATGCACTTCGATCTCGCCGGTCTCGAGAGGCTGCCGAAGCGCATTGAGCGCGTGCGCCGAGAACTCGCCGGCCTCGTCGAGGAACAGGACTCCCCCGCTCGCCCGCGCGATCGCGCCGGGTCGCACCGTCCGACTTCCACCGCCGACGAGCGCCGCGACGCTTGCGGAATGATGCGGCGCCTCGAACGGAGGCGTCCTCGTGAGGTTCCGGATCGGGGTGCCAGAGAGCGAGCGCAATGACGCTGCCTGAAGAGCGGCTTCGTCGTCGAGCGCGGGGAGGATTCCCGGGAGCCGCCGTGCGAGCATCGTCTTGCCTGCTCCGGGCGGCCCGGACATCAGGATGTGGTGACCGCCGGCTGCCGCGACGATGAGAGCATCGACCGCCTCACGCTGGCCGAGGACATCCGCCAGTTCGGGCGCTTCGCCCGACGCGTCGTCGCTCACCGCGCCCAGAGGAACCGCCTTCTGATCGACGCACGCGACGTCGAGCCCGTGGACGCGGGCGACGTCACGCAGATTCACGGCGCCGATGACCTCGACGCCGTCGACGAGCCGCGCCTCATCGACGCAGGCGGCCGGCACGATCACCCGGCTGAATCCGGCACGTGCCGCGGCCATCACCGCGGGCAGGATGCCCGGGACGGGGCGCAGCCTGCCGTCGAGCCCCAGTTCGCCGAGGTGCACGGTGGATGCCAGCGAGGCGGCTCCGAGAGCAAGCTCCGTAGCGAGGGCGGCAATCGCCACGGCGACGTCGAGGCCCGTTCCGTGCTTCGGAAGGTTCGCAGGCGACAGGTTCACGACCACGCGGCGACGAGGCAGGGGAAGGTCGCTGTTGCCGCACGCATTGTGGACCCGCTGCTGCGCTTCGCCGATCGACTTGTCCGGGAGCCCGATGATCGCGAACCCGGGCGTCTGCGTCGAGAGATCGGCCTCGACTTCGATCAGATCGCCCGCGACGCCCGTGACGACGACCGACCATGTGCGCCCCACGCTCACCGGAGGTCCTCCTGGTGCTCCAGGAGCCCGGTCTCGGGATCGTCTCCCGTCACTCCGATCGCGTCGAGGCGCAGGATGCGCCCGCATGCGGCCTCGCGGTGAGCGGCGGACCACCGTTGCGCGAGCCGCCACAGCCGTGACCGCTTTCGCGCGTCGACAGCGTCGAACGGGTGCCCGAACCGGTCAGACCGACGGGTCTTGACCTCGACGACGACCAGCGCATCGTCCCGGCACGCGACGATGTCGATCTCTCCCTCGGGGCAGCGCCAATTGCGATCGAGGATGTCGTAGCCCAGTTCGCGAAGATGGCGCTCTGCTCGCTCTTCGCCTGCACGCCCACGTTCGTCTTTGTCTGCCATGGCACGATACTGACGAACGCGGACGGACGGTCAGATGCCGACGACACGCGATGTGGGAAAGTCGCTGTCGAACCGGCTCGCAGAGGAGTCTGCGCCGTCGGACCCCGAGCGACAGGAGGTCTCAAGAATCGAGTGAGAGCTCTTCCGGCAGCTGGAAGTCGCGCCGCTGGAGCTCCTCGACGTTGACGTCCTTGAACGTGAGGACGCGCACCGACTTCACGAAGCGGTCGGCGCGATAGATGTCCCACACCCACACGTCGTTCATGGAGATCTCGAAGTAGAAGTCGTGCTCCGTGTCGCGGCGCACGACGTTGACCTCGTTCGCGAGGTAGAAGCGGCGCTCGGTCTCGATGACGTACTGGAACTGCGAGACGACGTCGCGGTACTCCTTGTACAACGCGAGTTCGAGCTCGCGGTCGTAGTCCTCGAAAACTTCATCATCCATGGTGAGTCAATCCTATGCGCGCCCGGTGGCCACCGTCGTCAGAACAGCGTCGGCGCATCGGCGATCGCCCACGACGCCCGGTGGTGGGGGCTCAGTCCGTACTGGCGGATGGCGTCACGATGTTCCGGACTCGCATAGCCCTTGTTGCGGAGCCATTGGTAGGCAGGCAGTTCGTCGTGCAGCTGGATCATGTGCGCGTCGCGCGCCACTTTGGCGATGACCGACGCAGCGGAGGCCGACGCGCAGTCGCGGTCGGCTTTGACGATCGGCTGCACCCTGAGCCCTGCTCCCCCCGCCGGCGTTATGTAGTCGTGGTTTCCGTCGAGGATGATGACGGCATCCTCGGGAACGACGCCGAAGGCGCGGAGCTCCGCGATCGCACGGAGGGCGGCAAGGCCCAGCGCGCGGATGATTCCGACCCGGTCGATCTCAGCGGCATCCGCCCATCCCACCGAGGACGCCGCAACCCAGCCCCGTGCGCGCTCCGCGACTTCGGCGCGCCGGTGCTCGACGACGAGCTTCGAATCGCGGAGCCCTTCCGGGATCCGGCGTCGTGCACCCGACGCATCGACGACGGCCGCTCCGACCGCCACGGGGCCGGCCAGCGCGCCGCGTCCCACCTCGTCGCACGCGATCACGAGCGCGTGCTCTTTGAGAAGCCGGCGCTCGACGGTGAGCCGCGGTGCGACGACGGTCATTCTTCGGGGCCCTCCGGAACCCCGGAGAACACATCGTGATGGAAGTCGATGGCGCCGAGCCGTGAAAGCGGCCACGTCACGAGAAAGGCGCGGCCGACGACATTGTCAAGCGGGACGAACCCCTTTCCCGGCTGGTCCATGTTGTAGCGCGAGTCGCGTGATGCATCGCGGTTGTCGCCCAGGACCCAGAGCGAGTCGGCGGGCACGACGACGTCGTACGGCACGACATCGGGCGCGGTCTGACCGTCGGCGAGATTCAGGTAGCCGGTCTCGTCGATCGGGACGTCGTTCACCATCACCTGCCCCATCGCGTTGCAGCAGACGACATGGTCGCCCGGCAGCCCGACGATTCGCTTGATCAGGTGATCCTTGCTGTCGGGGGCCGAGATGCCGACGAGCGCGAGGGTCCAGTCGACTGCCTCCACGAACGGGGAGCGCTGCGGCGCGGGCTCAACCGGGAGCCATCCACCGGGATCGCGGAAGACGACGACGTCGCCGCGCTCATAGCCGCTGAAGCGCGGCGTCAGCTCATCGACCAGGATGCGATCCTGCACCTGCAGGGTCCGCTCCATGGAGCCCGACGGAATGTAGAACGACCGCACGAGGAAGGTCTTCACCAGGAACGAGACGAGGACGGCGATCACGATGATCACCAGCACATCGCGGACGATCGGCCAGACGCGGCGTCGACGAGGGCGGAACGGATCGGCCGCGGGTTCGGCGGCGATGTTCTCGGAGGTCATCAAGGTCCTTCAGGTCGGCATTCGCACTCGGAGCCGTGCTCCCTGGCGCGCACTTCAAGGTTCGCACATCCGATGCTCGGGCCCGTGCGTCCGACGCGATCTGCGTGCTCCCGAAAGAAATCACCGTGTCGCACAGCAGAGCTCCGTGCTCGGACGACGCCGGACACGAGAAGGCCCCGGAGGCATGCCTCCGGGGCCTTCTCGTGTCCGGCGTCGTCCGAGCACGGAGCTCTGCTGTGCGACACGGTGATTTCTTTCGGGAGCACGCAGATCGCGTCGGACGCACGGGCCCGAGCATCGGATGTGCGAACCTTGAAGTGCGCGCCAGGGAGCACGGCTCCGAGTGCGAATGCCGACCTGAAGGACCTTGATGACCTCCGAGAACATCGCCGCCGAACCCGCGGCCGATCCGTTCCGCCCTCGTCGACGCCGCGTCTGGCCGATCGTCCGCGATGTGCTGGTGATCATCGTGATCGCCGTCCTCGTCTCGTTCCTGGTGAAGACCTTCCTCGTGCGGTCGTTCTACATTCCGTCGGGCTCCATGGAGCGGACCCTGCAGGTGCAGGATCGCATCCTGGTCGATGAGCTGACGCCGCGCTTCAGCGGCTATGAGCGCGGCGACGTCGTCGTCTTCCGCGATCCCGGTGGATGGCTCCCGGTTGAGCCCGCGCCGCAGCGCTCCCCGTTCGTGGAGGCAGTCGACTGGACCCTCGCGCTCGTCGGCATCTCGGCCCCCGACAGCAAGGATCACCTGATCAAGCGAATCGTCGGGCTGCCGGGCGACCATGTCGTCTGCTGCAACGCGATGGGGCAGGTGATGGTGAACGACGTCCCGATCGACGAGACCGGCTACCTGAATCTCGCCGACGGTCAGACCGCGCCCGATGTCGTGCCGTACGACGTCGTCGTGCCCGCCGACTCGCTCTGGGTCCTGGGCGACAACCGCGATGCATCACGCGACTCGCGCTACAACATGGACCAGCCGGGAAAGGGGTTCGTCCCGCTTGACAATGTCGTCGGCCGCGCCTTTCTCGTGACGTGGCCGCTTTCACGGCTCGGCGCCATCGACTTCCATCACGATGTGTTCTCCGGGGTTCCGGAGGGCCCCGAAGAATGACCGTCGTCGCACCGCGGCTCACCGTCGAGCGCCGGCTTCTCAAAGAGCACGCGCTCGTGATCGCGTGCGACGAGGTGGGACGCGGCGCGCTGGCCGGCCCCGTGGCGGTCGGAGCGGCCGTCGTCGATGCGTCGGGTGCACGACGCCGGATCCCGGAAGGGCTCCGCGATTCGAAGCTCGTCGTCGAGCACCGGCGCGCCGAAGTCGCGGAGCGCGCACGGGGCTGGGTTGCGGCGTCCTCGGTGGGATGGGCGGATGCCGCTGAGATCGACCGGGTCGGAATCATCCGCGCGCTGGGCCTTGCCGCCCTCCGTGCGATCGCGGAGCTCCGCGCCTTCGGCGTCGTTCCCGAGGATGCCGTCATCATCCTCGACGGAAACCACGACTACATAACGCCGGCGGGGGGAGCAGGGCTCAGGGTGCAGCCGATCGTCAAAGCCGACCGCGACTGCGCGTCGGCCTCCGCTGCGTCGGTCATCGCCAAAGTGGCGCGCGACGCGCACATGATCCAGCTGCACGACGAACTGCCTGCCTACCAATGGCTCCGCAACAAGGGCTATGCGAGTCCGGAACATCGTGACGCCATCCGCCAGTACGGACTGAGCCCCCACCACCGGGCGTCGTGGGCGATCGCCGATGCGCCGACGCTGTTCTGACGACGGTGGCCACCGGGCGCGCATAGGATTGACTCACCATGGATGATGAAGTTTTCGAGGACTACGACCGCGAGCTCGAACTCGCGTTGTACAAGGAGTACCGCGACGTCGTCTCGCAGTTCCAGTACGTCATCGAGACCGAGCGCCGCTTCTACCTCGCGAACGAGGTCAACGTCGTGCGCCGCGACACGGAGCACGACTTCTACTTCGAGATCTCCATGAACGACGTGTGGGTGTGGGACATCTATCGCGCCGACCGCTTCGTGAAGTCGGTGCGCGTCCTCACGTTCAAGGACGTCAACGTCGAGGAGCTCCAGCGGCGCGACTTCCAGCTGCCGGAAGAGCTCTCACTCGATTCTTGAGACCTCCTGTCGCTCGGGGTCCGACGGCGCAGACTCCTCTGCGAGCCGGTTCGACAGCGACTTTCCCACATCGCGTGTCGTCGGCATCTGACCGTCCGTCCGCGTTCGTCAGTATCGTGCCATGGCAGACAAAGACGAACGTGGGCGTGCAGGCGAAGAGCGAGCAGAGCGCCATCTTCGCGAACTGGGCTACGACATCCTCGATCGCAATTGGCGCTGCCCCGAGGGAGAGATCGACATCGTCGCGTGCCGGGACGATGCGCTGGTCGTCGTCGAGGTCAAGACCCGTCGGTCTGACCGGTTCGGGCACCCGTTCGACGCTGTCGACGCGCGAAAGCGGTCACGGCTGTGGCGGCTCGCGCAACGGTGGTCCGCCGCTCACCGCGAGGCCGCATGCGGGCGCATCCTGCGCCTCGACGCGATCGGAGTGACGGGAGACGATCCCGAGACCGGGCTCCTGGAGCACCAGGAGGACCTCCGGTGAGCGTGGGGCGCACATGGTCGGTCGTCGTCACGGGCGTCGCGGGCGATCTGATCGAAGTCGAGGCCGATCTCTCGACGCAGACGCCCGGGTTCGCGATCATCGGGCTCCCGGACAAGTCGATCGGCGAAGCGCAGCAGCGGGTCCACAATGCGTGCGGCAACAGCGACCTTCCCCTGCCTCGTCGCCGCGTGGTCGTGAACCTGTCGCCTGCGAACCTTCCGAAGCACGGAACGGGCCTCGACGTCGCCGTGGCGATTGCCGCCCTCGCTACGGAGCTTGCTCTCGGAGCCGCCTCGCTGGCATCCACCGTGCACCTCGGCGAACTGGGGCTCGACGGCAGGCTGCGCCCCGTCCCGGGCATCCTGCCCGCGGTGATGGCCGCGGCACGTGCCGGATTCAGCCGGGTGATCGTGCCGGCCGCCTGCGTCGATGAGGCGCGGCTCGTCGACGGCGTCGAGGTCATCGGCGCCGTGAATCTGCGTGACGTCGCCCGCGTCCACGGGCTCGACGTCGCGTGCGTCGATCAGAAGGCGGTTCCTCTGGGCGCGGTGAGCGACGACGCGTCGGGCGAAGCGCCCGAACTGGCGGATGTCCTCGGCCAGCGTGAGGCGGTCGATGCTCTCATCGTCGCGGCAGCCGGCGGTCACCACATCCTGATGTCCGGGCCGCCCGGAGCAGGCAAGACGATGCTCGCACGGCGGCTCCCGGGAATCCTCCCCGCGCTCGACGACGAAGCCGCTCTTCAGGCAGCGTCATTGCGCTCGCTCTCTGGCACCCCGATCCGGAACCTCACGAGGACGCCTCCGTTCGAGGCGCCGCATCATTCCGCAAGCGTCGCGGCGCTCGTCGGCGGTGGAAGTCGGACGGTGCGACCCGGCGCGATCGCGCGGGCGAGCGGGGGAGTCCTGTTCCTCGACGAGGCCGGCGAGTTCTCGGCGCACGCGCTCAATGCGCTTCGGCAGCCTCTCGAGACCGGCGAGATCGAAGTGCATCGAGTGGGATTCCGAGCGCGTTTCCCCGCGCGCTTCCAGCTCGTCCTCGCCACCAACCCATGCCCCTGCGGCCACTACTCGGTGCCCGGAGGCACGTGCACCTGCCCGTCTCTCGCGATCCGTCGGTATCTGGGAAGACTGAGCGGCCCGCTTCTCGACCGCGTCGACATCGAGCTTGCGATGCGCCGTGTGTCGCTCGCGCAGATGACCGATGAGACCACGACGGTCTCCACGGAGTCTGCGCGCGCGATCGTCGCGGGCGCGCGCGACCGGGCGTGCGAGCGGCTGCGCGCGGTCGGGGTGCGCACGAACGCGGAGGCCCCAGGGAACTGGCTGCGGCGCGGTCCGCGGGCGCCGCGTTCGGACGTTCGACGTCCGCTCGACGCCGCCCTTCAGCGCGGCGCCCTCAGTCTTCGCGCGTACGACAGGGTGCTGCGCGTGGCCTGGACTCTCGCCGACATCGACGGCAGCGAGCAGCTGGGAAGCGACCATATCGCCCGTGCGCTGTTTCTCAAGCGGGGAGCGTCGGCGTGAGCGGCGACGCACGCATCGACACTTCGGTGCGTGAGGTGCGTCGACGCACGGCCGCATGGGCCGACGATCTCGACGATGAAGGTCTCGCGGAGCTCGACGCCCGCATGCTCTGGTCGGCGTTGTGCGAGCCCGGCGACGGCATCGCCGGCGCGCTGGTCACGGCATTCGGCGCCTCGCGGGCGCTCGAGATCGCGCAGGGCTCAGAACATGATGTCTCGCAGGCGGGCGTCGCTCCGCCCGACCTTCGCGACGCCCGCTCGCGCTGGCTGCCGCGCTTGGGAGATGCCGTCCACGCCTCCGACTCCGCGGAGCGCGCGGGGGTCCGCCCGATCGTGCCGACGGGGCCGCACTGGCCGGCCCGTGTCGACGCCCTCGGCGCGCACGCCCCAATATGCCTGTGGGTGAAAGGAGACCCACGGACTCTCTCCGTGCCGGCAGCGGTCGCGCTGGTGGGCGCACGGGCGGCGACGACGTACGGCGAGCACATCGCATCCGAGTTGTCGGCTGACCTCGCGGCGGCGGGAATCGGCGTGGTATCGGGTGGGGCCTACGGCATCGACGGCGCGGCGCACCGGGCCGCGCTGGCGGCGGGAGGAGCGACCATCGCATGGATGGCGGGTGGCGTCGACCGCCCCTACCCGGCGGGCCATCGCTCGCTGCTCGAGCGGATCGCGGCATCCGGCGGCGCCGTCGTCGCTGACGTCCCATGCGGAAGCGCCCCCACCAAATGGCGCTTCCTTGCCCGCAACAGGCTCATTGCCGCGTCCGCGGATGCGACGATCGTCGTGGAAGCCGGGTGGCGGAGCGGGTCGCTCAATACCGCAGGACACGCAGCCACGCTGGGCCGGGCGCTGGGCGCCGTGCCGGGTCCGGTGACGAGCCCCGCGTCAGCGGGGTGTCACCGGCTGTTGCGAGAGTACGACGCCGTCTGCGTCACCTCCGTCGCTGACGCGCGGGAGCTGATAGGACTCGACTCTCGGGCGCCGCTCTTCGAGGACGCAGCATCGGCAGGCGACGCTGCCGATCGCACCCGTGTGCTGGACGCGCTCAGTTCCCGCACGGCGCGTTCGGCGGGTGACCTCGCGCGGCGTACCGGGATGGCGTTGCCCGACGTCGAAGGCGCGCTCGGAATGCTCGCTCTCGACGGCAGGGCGGAGCGAAGCGGAGCCGGATGGAAAGCGCGTCCTCGGTGAGCCTTTCCATCCGGCCGCATACCGGGCGGGCATCCTGGAGGCATGTCCTTCCTGCACGACGTCGACGACTACGTCCGCCATCTCGCTGAGGTGCGACGACTGTCGCCGGCGACGGTGAAGGCCTACGCGAGCGACCTTCGCGACCTTGCGGCCACCACGGGAATCGAAGACACGCGAACGGTCGGGTTGGAAGACCTGCGCGACTGGCTGTGGGCGGCGACCAACCGGGGGGAGGCGCGGTCCACGATCGCGCGGCGCGCGGCAGCGGCTCGCGGATTCTTCGCGTGGGCGAAGGATGTCGGCAGAGCGGACGTCGACCCCAGCGTGAGACTTCAGTCCCCCAAGCGGGGTCGCACCCTGCCCAAGGTCGCGACCGCTGACGCTCTCGCGCGCGTGCTCGAGGCCGCGCAGAACCGGACCGCGACAGGAGACCCGCTCGCGCTGCGCGACGTCGCGATGCTGGAACTCCTGTACGCCGCCGCTCTCCGGGTGTCCGAACTGTGCGGAGTCGACCTCGACGACATCGACGCGGCGCGCCGCACCGTGCGCGTGGTCGGTAAGGGCGACAAGGAGCGCACGGCTCCCTACGGGCTCCCGGCGCAGCGGGCCCTGGACGCCTATCTCGTACGCGCGCGGCCCCGCCTGGTGTCGCGGGGAGACGGCACTCGCGCGCTCTTCGTGGGCGCAAAGGGAGCCCGCATCGGACCTCGCGCCGTGTATGACGTCGTCAGCCGCCTCGTAGGACCCGCACTCGGCGCCGCCGCCGTGGGCCCCCACAGCCTCCGGCACTCGGCGGCAACGCATCTTCTCGACGGGGGAGCCGACCTTCGCGCCGTGCAGGAGATTCTCGGCCACGCGAGCCTCGGGACGACACAGATCTACACCCACGTGTCGGCCGAGAAGCTCACCGCCACCTATCGGCTCGCTCACCCGCGCGCTTGACCGGTCGAGCGCACCGGTGCGAGCTCCTGCGCCGGTGGCCGGTCAACAGCAGGGGCGCAGCACAGCGCGAGGAACGTCGCCGAGCAGCAGCAGCGGGTTGACATACTCGCCATGGAGGCGCACGCCGAAGTGCACCGTGTCAAGGGTCGCGTGCCCGCCCGTGCCGACACTGGCGACAGCGTCACCCGCTTCGACCGGCGTGCCGGGCGGCAGGCCCTCCGTGATCGGCTCGAGGGTCGAGACGAAACCGCCGCCGTGATCGATCGTGAGCACATTCCGGTCAGCGACCGGGCCCGAGAACGCGACGACTCCCTGGGCGGGCGCCGTCAGGGCCGATCCGACGGGGGCGTCCAGGTCGATGCCGCGGTGTCCAGCGCTGTATCGGTCGGCGGGCGCACGGAAAGGTGAGACGATCCGGACGTCGCCGGTCGGCGACGACCACTCGCCGACGTGGCGCGCGTCGATCGGGACCCCCGGTCGGGCGCCCTGCGCGCGCGTCGTCGGCTCCGCCCGCTCCGCGGCCTCTACGCGCGTCACATGACCGGTCGTGAAAGGCGGGACGGCCGCCAAGACGGCAGCGATCGACGCAGCGACCACGTGGCGACCGAATCCCATCTCGTCACTCTCGCCCGTCTCGCGGCGCGAAGGGGGAGCGACCAGCTGTGGGCGGAAACACTCGCAGAGCCCGGAGGCAGGGGAGGAGCCGGGCGACTGTTACACTGGGTGTCGCATCCCGCTTGTCGGGATGACTACGCGTGCCCACACATCGGCAGCACTTCCCCGGTCTCGATCCTCACGGACGAGCGGACGTGCGTCGGGGCACCAGGCCCGCGGCCAGTCGGCTCGCGAGAAGAACCGAAAGAACAGGAGAACGGCCATGGCCGTCGTCACAATTCGCCAGCTGCTCGACAGCGGCGTCCACTTCGGACACCAGACCCGTCGCTGGAACCCGAAGGTGAAGCGCTTCATCCTCACGGAGCGCTCCGGCATCCACATCATCGACCTGCAGCAGTCCCTGTCGTACATCGACAAGGCCTACGAGTTCGCCAAGGAGACGGTCGCCCACGGTGGCACCATCCTCTTCGTCGGCACCAAGAAGCAGGCTCAGGAGGTCATCGCGGAGCAGGCCACGCGCGTCGGCCAGCCCTACGTCAACCAGCGCTGGCTGGGCGGCCTTCTCACCAACTTCTCGACGGTCTCGAAGCGCCTCGCCCGTATGAAGGAGCTCGAGGAGCTCGACTTCGAGAACCCGGCGGAGAGCGGCTTCACCAAGAAGGAGCTCCTCCTCAAGAAGCGCGAGCTCGACAAGCTCCACAAGTCGCTCGGCGGCATTCGCAACCTCCAGAAGACGCCTTCGGCGATCTGGGTGGTCGACGCCAAGCGCGAGCACCTCGCCATCGATGAGGCCAAGAAGCTCGGCATCCCCGTGATCGGCATCCTCGACACGAACGCCGACCCCGACGAGTTCCAGTACCCGATTCCGGGCAACGACGACGCGATCCGCTCGGTGGGCCTGCTCACCCGCATCATCGCCGACGCCGCGGCCGAGGGCCTGATCCAGCGTCACCAGCCCGCCGGTGAAGAAGAGGCCGCCGAGCCCCCCGCCGAGTGGGAGCGCGAGCTGCTCGAGACCCCCGCCGAGTCGACCGAGGCCCCGGCCGCCGAGTCGACCGACGAGGCTCCCGCCGCCGAGGCGACCGAGGCTCCCGCCGCCGAGGCCGAGGCCACCGACAGCAAGTAAGCCGCGAAGCACGCCGTTCGCCTCCGCGTGCACGGCGCGCCACCCGCAC
>CALANM010000196.1 GCA_937926065.1 uncultured Microbacterium sp. | reverse complement strand
ACGCTCGTGCTGGGCTACGGTGCGGGCGCCCTCGTCGGCCCCGAGAACATCAAGAACGCTCCCGGCGGGGTGAACTCGGCGGCGCCGCTTCTCGCGTTCCATCTGGGCGGGCCGCTCCTGCTGGGCTTCATCTCGGCGGTGGCGTTCGCGACGATCCTCGCGGTCGTGGCGGGTCTCACGATCACGGCGGCCGCCTCGTTCGCGCATGACATCTACGCGAACGTGGTCAAGAAGGGCGATGTGCCGCCGGACGGCGAAGTGAAGGTCGCTCGCCGCACCGTGGTGGTGATCGGCATCCTGGCGATCATCGGCGGCGTCGGCGTGCAGGGTCAGAACGTGGCGTTCCTGGTCGCCCTCGCCTTCGCGGTGGCGGCCTCGGCGAACCTCCCCACGATCCTGTACTCGCTGTTCTGGCGTGGGTTCACGACGCGGGGCGCGGTGTGGAGCATGTACGGCGGCCTGGCGGCGGCCATCATCCTCATCGTGCTGTCGCCCGTGTTCTGGGGCACCGAGACGAGCGTGTTCAAGAACGTCGGCACGGCGATCTGGCCGCTCAACAACCCCGGCATCATCTCCATCCCCGTCGGGTTCCTCCTCGGCTGGATCGGCTCGCTCACCTCTCGCAAGGACGAGGACCCGGTCAAGGCCGCCGAGATGGAAGTGCGGTCGCTCACGGGCCACGGCGCGGAGAAGGCGGTGACTCACTAGTTCGAACCGATGACGGCCCCGGATGCCTGGCCGAGCTCCCCTGCGGAGACGGTGGCACCCGGGGCCGTCCGGCGGCGCGGCCTACTCGCGCGCCGACTCCTCCTCGACCTTTACCCTGCCCCGTGATTCGAGGTCGAGGAGGAAGCGCTTGCGGTCGGGATGACCGCCGTATTCACCGATCGAGCCGTCGGCACGCACGACGCGATGGACCGGGACGACGATCGATATGGGCGTGCGGGCGCAGGCGGTGCCGGCGGCGCGGTTGGCGCCCGGGAACCCTGCGCTGATGGCGACCTCCGCGTATGACGCCGTCTCGCCATATGGGATTCGGCAGACCGCCTGGAGCGCCGCCCGCATGAACCCGCGAGTGAGTCGCCAATCGAAGGGCACATCGAAGTCGCGTCGCCTCCCCGCGAAGTACTCGTCGAGCTGTCTCGTGACGTGCGCCGTGGCGGCCGGCTCGTGGGTGGGGACCGCGTAGAGCGCGTGGCTCACGTGCTCCAGCGCCGCCTCCTGCGGGGCGTCGAGCACATCGAGGCTCACGAGACCCTCGTCGGTGACGACGATGAGGGCGTCTCCGACGGGCGTCGGATGCACGGAGAAAGCGGCGGAAGTCATGAGAAGATCATGGCTGCCCGCCGCCGACACTCGGCGGGTCCGCAGCCCCAGGTGGGGAATCGGCTTCCATGTCGGAAGGCTGGGGAGGAGCCCTCGCGGCATCCGTTCACCGCGCAGACCGCCCCGGACGGCCCCGACCGCCCTCTGATCACGCGAAACTCTGTGGCGGCTACGGGAATCGCCCCATACAGATGCCTAAGGTGACGTGTGTGTGGCGAGCAGATGGAGGCGCCGTGCGTGGTGTGAACGACACCCTGCACGAGGAGACGGAGACCCGGCCCTCCCGGGTGTCTCCCGTGACCCCGGCGACCGACGGCGCGAGACACGGCCCCTCCGACCTCCGGGTCGCGGAGCCCGAGACCACGGTCGTGCACGTCGCCGAGCCGGAGCGCAACCGCCTCCGTGAGGAAGCGGCCCAGCTCGGCGGTCGCTCCACGCTCCTGCACTACGGCGATGAGGGCGACGCGGGCATCGACATCACCAAGGCCCACCCCGGCAGCCTCCCGCAGTTCATCACGGGCCGCTCCACGCTCCTGTCCAATCTCTTCCGCGACGAGGTCGCTCTGCGCACCGCTCGTCTGGCGGCCGAGCGCATCGCTGCCAAAGACGTCGAGCTTCGCACGGCGCGCGGGCTCGACACTGTGCACCTGGCGGTCGGCATCGCCACGTGGCGCATCGGCGGCGTCGTCTACACGGCGCCCGTGCTGCTGCGTCCGCTCCAGATCCGCCGCCACCACTCCGACTTCGACCTCAAGCTCCACGGCGACTTCGCCATCAACCCCGAGCTCGTCACCGCCGCCCGCACCCACTTCGGCATCGACGTCGACGGCCGTGCGCTCGCCGCCCTCGCCCACGAAGACGGCGTGTTCAAGCCGCAGCCGGTCATCGACCACCTCCGCGCGCGGACGGCCCACATCCCCACCTTCATCGTGCACCCGCGCCTCGTCGTGTCGACCTTCGCCGACGTGGCGTCTGCCGTCGAGCGCGACTGCGCCGTGCTCGACCACCCGGTGCTCAATGCTCTCGCCGGTCACGCCGCCGATCGTGACGCCCTGAGCCTCGTGCGTGCGGCGCCCGAGGTCGTCAGCCCTGACGACCGGTCGCCTGCCTCCGACCGTCTCCTCCTCGACGCGGACGCCGAGCAGGAGGCCGTGCTGGCGCGCATCGTCGGCGGCCAGTCGCTCGTCGTGCACACCCTTCCCGGCACGGGCGGCACGCAGACCGTCATCAACGCCGTAGGGGAGCTCGTGCGGTCCGGCAAGCGCGTGCTCGTCGTGAGCGCCCGCCGGTCGACGCTCGACGGCGTGCGCCACCGCCTCGCGGGGATCGGCCTTCCAGGACTCGCGGTGACGCCGCGTCGTCTGCACCGCGACCTCATCCGCGCGATCGCCCGCAACGAGAAGGCCGTGCCGCCGAAGGTCTCCGAGGTCGACGACGCGCTGCTGCGTCTGCGCACGGTGCTCCGCGACTACCGCAGCGCCCTCACGCAGCGGCACGCTCAGCTGGGCGTCTCGCCGCTCGAGGCGCTGCGCACCCTCGCGACGATCGCCGCGCGCTCGCCGCAGCCGTCGGCGACGACCCGGTTCGACATGCCGACGCTCCAGCGCCTCGCCACCCGCCGGGCTGAGGCGGCGACGGCCCTGGCGGATGCCGCCCGGCTCGGCGAGTTCCGCTTCGGTCCCGACGACTCACCCTGGTACGGGGTCTCGTTCGCGACGACCGAGGCGGCTCGCTCGGCGCACGCACTGGCCGGACGCCTGCACCGCACGGAGGTCCCCGGCATCCTGGAGCGCGGTTACGAGCTGATCGCGCAGACGCGCATGCGGCCGTTCACGACCGTGGCTGAGCTCGGCGCGTACGTGCGGCTGCTGCAGGGCATCCGCGCCTCGCTCGACCGCTTCAGCCCGACGGTGTTCGAGCGTCCGCTCGCCGAGCTGATCCTGGCGCACGGACACCGGCGTGACGCGCCGACGATGTCGAACGCCAACCGCCGCCGCCTGCGCCGCCTGTCGCGCGAGTATGTGCGCCCGGGCATGCACATCGGAGACATGCATGAGGCGCTCGTGCGCGTGCAGCAGCAGCGCACGCAGTGGCAGCGACTCGTGGAGCCGGGCGTGACTCCGGAGATCCCCGTCGGTCTCGACGACGTCGCCACGGCATGGCAGCGGGTCGACGCCGACCTGTCGGCTCTCGACAAGGCTCTCGGCCGCACGGAGCCGCTCGCATCGCTTCCCGTCTCTCAGCTGCTGCGGACGCTGTCGGGGCTCGCGGCGGAGTCCGATGTCTTCGACAATCTCGTCGAGCGAGCGACGCTGCGCGACCAGCTCGCCGAGCTCGGGCTCGAGGGCCTGCTGACCGAGCTGTCGGTGCGGCACGTGCCCGAGGAGAACGTCGCCGCCGAGTTCGAGTTCACGTGGTGGCAGTCGGCCCTCGAGGCGATGCTGCGCACCGATCGCGCGCTCCTCGGCGCCAACACCGCCGTGGTCGATCGTCTCGAGCGCGACTTCCGCCTGGTCGACGAGGCGCACGCGTCATTCGCCGGCCCGTTGCTGGCCTCCGAGCTCGCCAAGCGCTGGAGGATCGCGATCGTCGACGAGGCGGGCGAGGCTGCGGCTCTCAAGGCGGCCCTGCGCAGCGGCACCGCAACGCCGGCGGAGCTCGTCGGAGCGGCCCCGACCCTCATGCGCACGCTCGCGCCGGTGTGGATCGCATCGCCCTACGACGTGCCCGAGATCCCCGACACCTTCCATTTCGACGTCGTGATCATCGCGGATGCCGCGGCCATCTGCCTCGCCGAGGCGGCGCCCGCGCTGCGCCGCGCACGTCAGGCGGTGCTGTTCGGCGACCCGGTGACGCAGAAGCCGACGCCGTTCCGCGTCGCGGCCGGCCGCAGCGAAGATCCGGATGCCGAGTACGAGCTGCCGTTCGACGACACGAGCGTGTTCGAGCGGCTGGCCGAGGTCGTGCCCGTCGAGACGCTCACCCGCAGCTACCGCGCCGGCGGCGAAGACCTCGCCGAGCTGGTCAACGACGCCTTCTACGGCGGTGAGCTGGTGTCGCTCCCGTGGGCAGGGTCGTATCTGGGTCGCGGTAGCCTCAGCGTCGACTACGTCGAAGGCGGCACCGGCACGCCCGACCCCGAGACGGGGGCGGTCGAGAGCCCGGATGCCGAGGTGGCGCGCGTCGTGACGCTCGTCGTCGAGCATGCGGTCAACCGCCCGACGGAGTCGCTCATGGTGGTCACGGCATCCGCCCGTCACGCGGAGCGCGTGCGCGCCGCGGTCGCCGCCGCCTTCGCAGGACGCAGCGACGTCGCCGACTTCGTGGGCCGCGAGACCGCCGAGCCGTTCGCCGTGCTGACGCTCGACGAGTCCGCCGCCGAGAGCCGCGACCGCGTCGTGTTCTCGCTGGGGTTCGGGCTCACCAAGCACGGCCGTGTGCTGAGCGACTTCGGCGCACTGTCGGGGCCCGACGGTGAGCGCCTGCTGACGGTCGGCATGACGCGTGCCCGTCGGTCGATGGTCATCGTGTCGTCGATCCGGCCGTCGTCGTTCGACGAGGGGCGCCTGGAGTCCGGGGCCGCGTCGCTCATGTCGATCCTCGGCAGCATCGCCGCCCGTGCCCGGGATGCCCGGCTCGAAGACCTCGCCGATCCGCTGACCCTCGTGCTGGCACAGCAGCTGCGCCGCCTGGGCATCGCGGTCGACGTCGACTACCGCGGGCTCCTGCCGCTCGTCGCGCAGCACCAGGGCAAGGCCGTCGTCGCCGAGACCGACCCCGAGACGACGGGTGAGTCGCTGCGCGAGGCGCTGCGCCTGCGTCCGCAGACGCTCCGCCGCCTCGGCTGGCACTACGTGCGGGTGCACTCGTTCGATCTGTACAGCGATCCGGCCGGCGTCGCCGCGCGCATCGCGTCGATCCTGGGCGTCGAGCCTCAGACGCCCACGGCCGACGAGCCGACCCAGCCGATCGATGTCTCCGAGTGAGCCGGAGCGCCAGCGTGTCGTGCGCGTTCCCGGGTCGCGCCGCGCGAAGCTGACGCCGGCGCCCGGCACCGACCCGTCGCCGGAGCTCCCGCCGGAAGACGACGAAGACGCCCCGACCGCGGGTGCGGCCGGGGCATCGGGAGATGCGGGTCCGAACGACGAGCGGATGCGGCGCGACGTGCCGCCGCACTACTGAGTCCCGTCGAGCCCGACCCGTCGCGGTGATCAGGCGACGGGCGGTGTCTGCGCGCTGCGCGACGTGGGAGCCTGGCCCTGCTCGAGCAGGTCGCGAATCTGCACCAGCAGCTCCTGCTCGGTCGGCAGCGGCTCGGCCTTCTCG
>CALANM010000195.1 GCA_937926065.1 uncultured Microbacterium sp. | reverse complement strand
GGACGGCGCGCTTGAGATCACCGGGCAGCGACCCGGCGGTGCCGGAGGGCCGGTGGAGAGCACGGTCGTCCCCGACCTCGTTGGACGCGAGGAGCTTGCAGAGGACCTCGGCGACGGCATCCGCTGCGACGACGCACTCGGGCGCTGCGGTCACTACGAGGTCGTGAGTCGCCCGGAGCCCACGCTCGAAGACGTCGTCTCGTTCACGCCGTCGCTGGCACCGCTCACCGCGGAGCCCGCGGGAATCGGCATCGCGGGACTTCCCGTCAACCTCGTGGCTCGCGCGTCCACCCACACGCAGCGCGGCGAGCTGTTCGACCTCCCGGTCACGGTGCGCTTCCGGCCGGTGTCGTTCCGGTTCGACTACGGCGACGGAACATCACGCGCCCTGGACACCGGCGGGCGCACCTGGAGCTCCCTCGGCGCACCGCAATTCACCCCCACCGCGACGAGCCACATCTACACCCAACGCGGTACGTACACGGTGCGAGCGTCAGTGTCCTTCCGTGCCGACGTCGACTTCGGCAACGGCTGGGAACGCGTGCCGGGAACACTCGCCCTCCCCGTCGGCGACGCCCAGATCGAGATCCTCGCCGCGCACACCGCGCTCGTCGAGCGCACGTGCGGCGAAGACCCGCGCGGCATCGGCTGCTGACGACGACGTCGCAACCGGGGGAGCGAGCCGCTCCCGGTCACTCCCAGCGGTAGCCCTCGCCCCGCACCGTGACGATGTTGTCAGGCCCGAGCTTCGCCCGCAGATAGCGCACATACACGTCCACGACATTCGATCCCGGGTCGAAGTCCATGCCCCACACCTGGCTCAGCAGCACCTCGCGAGTCATCACCTCACCCGGGTGACGCAGGAACTGCTCCGCCAGAGCGAACTCCCGCGCCGACAGATCGACCTCACGGTCGCCCACCGTCACACGGCGAGCCAGCACGTCGAGCGTGACGTCCCCGCGCTGCAGCACCACCGGCGCCCCCACCGACTCCCGCAGCCGCGAACGAACGCGAGCCAGCAGCTCTGCCACCGCGAACGGCTTCGACATGTAGTCGCTCGCCCCGGCGTCCAGCCCTTCGATCGTGTCGCTTGTGCCACTGCGTGCCGTCAGCATGATGACGGGAACGCCATTGCCCCGGTCTCGAAGATGACGGAGAACCTCGAAGCCGTCCATCGTCGGAAGACCCACGTCGAGCACCACGAGGGAGATGTCAGGCTCCATCGCGCGCTCAAGCGCCTCGGCCCCGTCCTCCGCCACCACGGTCTCGTAACCGTCGGCGTTCAGGCTCCGGGTCACAAGGGAGACGATGTGCGGCTCGTCGTCGACCACCAGAATGCGAGTCATGCGCTTGCCTCTCGTTGCAACAGCACGTCACCGGCGCGTACCGGCGACGGGACGGGGGCTTTGGTGCCGAGGGGGATCTCGAGGGCGAACGTCGCGCCGCCGCCCGGGGTGTCGGAGATCGCACAGTGCCCGCGGTGAGCCTTGGCGATCGCATCGACGATCGCCAGGCCCAGACCCGAACCGCCCACCGAGCGCTTGCCGGTGCCGCGGTCGAACCGGCGGAAGATGCGATGACGCATGGCCGGAGGGATGCCAGGACCGTGATCGCGCACCCACAGCTGCACGCCGCCCGCGTTCACGGCGCTCCCGACCTCGATCGGGCTGCCGGCGGGCGTGTACTTCGCGGCGTTGTCGGCCAGCTGCAGCCAAGCCTGCAGCAGCCGGTCGCCGTCGCCGCGTATCACGGCGCTCGCCGTCTGCTCGATGCTCCACTCATGGTCGGGAATCACCGTCACAAGCTCACCCACACGCTGGGTGAGCAGCGCGAGGTCGACGTCGGCCATCGTGAACTTGTCGGTCTCGACCGCCGCGAGCAGGTCGATGTCGCCGATGAGCCGAGTCATCCGGTCGAGCTCAGCCATGCCGAGATCGCGGATGGCCGCCGCGTCTGCCGGATCGTTCGGATCCATGACCTCGAGGTGACCACGCACGATCGTGATGGGGGTCTTCAGCTCATGGCGCACGTCGTCGAGGAGCCGGCGCTGGGTCTCGAAAGCCGTCTCATCGTGGTCGCTCGACAGTGTGTCGACGGGGGTCGAGGGCAGCACCGTCCACCCCACGACCGCGACGACGACGAGCGTCGCCGTCGCGATGAGGAGATACACCGGGATCACTGCCCAGGGCAGCGGCTGGTCGGTGATGACGTGGACGAACGCGACCGCAAGCGCAGCCAAGGCGAAGCCTGCCGCCACGACGGCGACGAGCAGCCCCAGAGTGCGCGTGCGACGAGAATGCACGTTGATCGTGCTGATCACTCTCCGATTATCAACCCGGGTGGGTCATTGACAGGAGATCGAGTTTCTCATCCAGCTGCTCTTCGGTCAGTTCCCCACGCTCGACGTAGCCCAGGTCGATCACCGCTTCACGCACCGTGATGCCCTTGGCGACCGAGTGCTTGGCGATCTTGGCGGCCGCTTCGTAGCCGATCAGCTTGTTCAGCGGCGTGACGATCGACGGCGACATGCCCGCGTACGCGGCTGCGCGCTCGAGGTTGGCCTCAAGGCCGTCGATGGTCTTGTCGGCCAGCACGCGCATCGCGTTCGAGAGCAGGCGGATCGACTCCAGCAGGGCCGTTCCCATGACCGGGATCGCGACGTTGAGCTCGAAAGCGCCCGAGGCGCCGGCCCACGCGACGGTCGCGTCGTTGCCGATCACGCGCGCGCAGACCATGAGCGTCGCCTCAGGGACGACCGGGTTCACCTTGCCGGGCATGATGGACGAACCCGGCTGCAGGTCGGGGATGTGGAGCTCGGCGAGACCCGTGTTCGGGCCCGACCCCATCCAGCGGATGTCGTTGTTGATCTTGGTGAGCGACACCGCGATCGTGCGCAGCGCGCCCGAGGCCTCGACGAGGCCGTCGCGGTTGGCCTGCGCCTCGAAGTGGTCCTTCGCCTCGGTGATCGGCAGCTCGGTCTCCTCCTGGAGGAGGGCGATCACCTTCTGCGGGAAGCCGAGAGGCGTGTTGATGCCGGTTCCGACGGCCGTGCCGCCCAGCGGCACCTCGCCGACGCGGGGGAGCACGGCGCGCACGCGCTCGATGCCGAGGCGGATCTGACGGGCGTAGCCGCCGAACTCCTGACCGAGCGTGACAGGCGTGGCGTCCATCAGGTGGGTGCGGCCTGACTTGACGGCGTCCTTCCAGAGCTCGGCCTTGGCCTCGAGGGCGACCGCGAGGTGGTCGAGCGCGGGGACGAGGTCGTCGATGAGCGCCTGCGTGACGGCGATGTGCACCGAGGTCGGGAAGACGTCGTTCGACGACTGCGACGCGTTGACGTGGTCGTTGGGGTGCACGGAGCGACCGAGATGACGGGTCGCGAGCGTGGCGAGCACCTCGTTCATGTTCATGTTCGACGACGTTCCAGAGCCGGTCTGGTATGTGTCGACGGGGAACTCCGCGTCGTGCTGACCCGTGATGACCTGGTCGGCCGCCCAGGCGATGGCGTCGGCGATGTCGCCGTCGAGGGTGCCCAGCTCCTTGTTGGCGAGCGCGGCGGCCTTCTTGATGCGCGCGAGGGCCGCGATCTGCGTCGACTCGAGCCCCTTGCCAGAGATGGGGAAGTTCTCCACCGCGCGCTGCGTCTGCGCCGCATACAGCGCGTTCTTCGGCACGCGCACTTCACCCATGGTGTCGTGCTCGATGCGGTACTCCGTGTCGGTCATGTCGGTCACGTCCTCGTTTCCTCAGTGTCGTCGTCGTATCGGGGTTCTGGGATGCGCGCGCCAGTGCGCGGGAGTCAGGCGTCGAGCCCGACGCTCACCTGGGCGATCGCGGTGCCTTCACCGAGTCGGTAGTTGGCGCCGACGATGCCGAGCCGGCCGTCCGCGACGGCGTCCGCGATGAGGCGTGACGACGCGAGGAGGTCGTCGACCGTGTTGCGAAGGTGCTCGGCGCCGACCTTCTCGGCATCCAGGGTCTCAGCGGTCGCGCCGGGCTCTGCGCGCAGCACGCGACGCACGGCCGGGACGATGCGCGAGATCAGCCGCCAGATGTGCGGCGGCTGCTCGGGGGAGTCGATCGCGGTGGAGTCGATCGCCGCCCGCACGGCCCCGCACTGGTCGTGGGCGAGCACGACGATGAGCGAGACGTCGAGGGCGGCCACGGCGTATTCGATGCTGCCGATCGCCGAGTCGGAGACGACCTGTCCGGCGTTGCGGATGACGAAGAGGTCGCCCAGGCCCTGGTCGAAGATGATCTCCGCCGCGAGACGGGAGTCGGAGCATCCGAAGAGCACGGCCCGCGGCTTCTGTGCGACCTGCAGCTCGTGGCGGCGCTCGACGTCCTGACGAGGGTGGTTCGGCTCTCCCGCGACGAAGCGCGCGTTGCCGAGGCGCATCTCCTCCCAGACGCGTGCGGGGGTGGGGCGGTCGTCGCTCACGGGGCGTCCTTCCGAAGATCGCGAATCTGGTCGGCGAGGCCGTCGGCGACGATCTCGCCTGTCTCCTGCGTCGTCGATCCGTAGACGACGACGGTGTCGGCACCGGCGGCGGTGGCCAGCGCATAGGTGAGCCCCTTGTCGCCGTTGAGGGCGTAGACGTCCCACTCGATGCCGTCGATCGTGGTCGCGTCGGTCGGGGCGCGTCCGCCGAGCAGGTTCGAGACCCACGTCTCGCTGACGGAGAAGCCCTGGGCGATGCGCACGAAACCCTTCGGCGGCGCATAGACGACGTGCCAGGCGCCGTTCTTGATGCCGGCGGAGTTCGCACGCCACGCGTCGGGCACCTCGGGCACGATGATCGCCTCGCCCGAGGAGGCCTGCGCCTCCGCGGCAGCGGCGGCCACATCGACCGGCTCGGTCTCGGGCGGCGTGCCGCGTGGGACGCCGAAGTACACGATCGCGACGACCGCGACCGTGACGATGAGCGCGGCGACGAGGTTGCGGAACGTCTGGCTCGAACGGTAGACGCGGGACGACTCCGCCTTTCGTGCGGCGGTCTCCTCGGGCGTCTCGGGACGGCCGAGCTCTGCGACGACGCGCGGACCGGGTGCCATCAGGCCTCCGGTTCCGCCGACCGGGCGGCGTCGAGGCGCCGCTTGGCGCCCAGCAGCCACTCCTCGCAGCGCGCCGCGAGAGCCTCGCCACGCGTCCACAGCGTGAGGGACTCTTCGAGCGTCGGCGCGCCCTGTTCGAGCTCGGCGACGACGCGCACGAGCTCGTCGCGGGCCTGTTCGAAGGAGAGGTCGGCGATGTCGGCGATGCCGTCGCTGGTCATGAGTCCATCCTACGGTCCTGCGCCGACTCGTCCGTCGTGCCGGGGTCCTGTGCGAGGGGACCTTCGGAGCGGGCGCCGAACGAGCCGCTGGCGACGGTGACGACGACCTCCGTGCCCGTCGGCGCCTGGCCGGCGTCGCGCACGATGACGCCTTCGCCGACGTGCGCGATGGCGTAGCCGCGGGCGAGCGTGGCGCCCGGGGACAGAGCGCGCAGAGCGGCGCGCAGCTCGGCCGTCGCAGTCGTGGCGGCGTCCAGCCGGCGGCGCATGAGCTCCCGCCCGCGGGAGGCCAGGGTCCACACCTCGGTGGCGCGGCCGGTCAGCAGCGACTCCGGGTCGCGCAGCACCGGGCGCGAGCGCAGCTGCTCGAGCTGGGCGATGTCGTGCGCGAGTCGCTGCGTGAGCCGTGTGCGGGCGCGGCTGCGCAGCTGCTGCACGAGGGCAAGCTGCTCCGAGACGTCGGGCACCACCTTCTTGGCCGCGTCGGTCGGCGTCGACGCGCGAAGGTCGGCGACGTCGTCGAGGAGGGGGTGGTCGTTCTCGTGCCCGATCGCGGACACGACGGGGGTGGATGCCGCGGCCACCGCGCGCACGAGTCGCTCGTCGCTGAAGCCGAGGAGCGTCTGCGGGTCGCCGCCGCCGCGTGCGATGACGATGACGTCGACCTCGGGGTCGGCGTCGAGTGTCTTGAGGGCGGCGATCGTCTCGGGCACGCAGCGGTCGCCCTGCACGGCGGCGTGGATCGTGCGGAACCGCACCTGCGGCCAGCGCAGCTCCGCGTTGCGGTGCACGTCCTTCTCCGCGTCGCTGCGCTCGCCCGTGATGAGCCCGATGACGTGGGGGAGGAACGGGATGGGGCGCTTTCGTGCGGGATCGAAGAGGCCCTCTGCCCGCAGCTGGGCGCGCAGCCGTTCGAGGCGCTCGAGCTGATCGCCCAGGCCCATGTGCCGCATAGACGACACGGTGAAGCTGAAATCGCCCGTCTTGACGAAGTAGTCGGGCTTGACGCACGCGATGACGCGGTCGCCCACCTTCATCTGCTCGGGCAGGCGCTGCAGGGTCGACGACCACAGCCGGAAGGAGATGGCGGCATCCGTCGCGACGTCCTTCAGGCGGCCGAAGACGTGGCCCCCGCGCAGATTCCATGACGTGATCTCGCCCTCGACCCACACGGCGCCCCAGCGCTGCACGAAATCGCGGATCGTCTCATTCAGCCGCGAGACCGACGTGGGCGCCTGCGGAGAGGACTCCTTGGGGTGCACCGAGTCGGGCGGCGGCGTCTGGCCGTCGGCGGGCTCGAACGACGTCACGGGGTCTCCTTCATGCGCGGACGGACGGAAGGCGCACGCTCAGGCCTCTGTCATGCAGCGGCTCATAGAATCGAGTGGTGAGCACATCCACCGTCCATCTGCCCCTGCCCCGCGTACCGGGGCCGCGTGGGCGGCTCCAGGATAACCCGGTGCCCGGACAGAAGAGGGTGCTGCTGGCCTCGCCTCGCGGCTACTGCGCGGGCGTCGACCGCGCAGTGATCGCCGTCGAGAAGGCCCTCGAGCGCTACGGCGCTCCGGTCTATGTGCGCAAGCAGATCGTCCACAACATCCACGTCGTGACCGAGCTCGAGGCGCAGGGCGCGATCTTCGTCGACGAGGTCGACGAGGTCCCGGCGGGAGCGCACGTCGTCTTCAGCGCGCACGGGGTGTCACCGGCCGTGGTGTCGGCCGCCGCCGAGCGCGGGCTGCAGGCCATCGATGCCACGTGCCCGCTCGTGACCAAGGTCCACCGTGAGGCGGTTCGCTTCGCGAAGACCGACCACGAGATCCTCCTGATCGGCCACGAGGGCCACGAGGAGGTCGAGGGCACGGCGGGCGAGGCGCCAGACCATGTGACGATCGTGAACTCGCCCGAAGAGGCCGACACGGTCGTCGTGAAAGATCCCTCGAAGGTCGTGTGGCTCTCGCAGACCACGCTTTCGGTCGACGAGACGATGGAGACCGTCCGTCGGCTGCGCGAGCGCTTCCCGCAGCTGCAGGACCCGCCGTCCGATGACATCTGCTACGCGACGCAGAACCGGCAGGTCGCCATCAAGAAGGTCGCGCGAGACGCCGACCTCGTGATCGTGGTCGGATCGGCGAACTCGTCGAACAGCGTGCGCCTCGTCGAGGTCGCGCTCGAGCACGGCGCGAAGGCCGCCTACCGCGTCGACTACGCACACGAGATCCGGCAGGAATGGCTCGACGGCGTCGAGACTGTCGGTGTCACGTCCGGCGCATCGGTTCCCGAGGTGCTCGTGCAGGAGGTTCTCGAAGAGCTCGCGGGCGCCGGCTACCGCGATGTCGAGCAGGTCCGCACGGCGGAGGAGGACCTCATGTTCTCCCTCCCGAAGGAACTGCGACAGGATGCCACGGGGCGCCGCGACGAGCGCGCGCTCGGCGGCCGGACCCGCTCGTGAGCGTCGAGGGCGGGCCGCGTCCCGCTCCCCAGTACGGCGAGTACGCCACGCCGGAGGAGCAGGCCGAGCGCATCCGGCTCTCGGGCGGCGAGCCGGCAGCATCCGCTGTGCCGCCCACCGTCGTCCCTGTCGAGCCGGCGCCGCTCGCCGACCCTCCCGTCGCCGAGCCGACGGCCCGTCCGCGACCTGACCGCTTCATCACGATCGCGATGCTCGCCTACGGACTCGTGACGGTCGTGACGACGATCCCGCAGCTCATCGACTTCAGCTCGTTCGCACAGACCTGGCTCGATATGGCCGGCATCCAGGCGCAGTTCACCCAGACGGAGCTCGGCCGGCAGTGGGGCATCGTCTCCGCCGTGCTGTTCGCGGTCGGCTGGCTGGCCACGGCCGCATTCTCCTGGTACGCGATCGCCACCCGGCGCCTGTCGTGGTGGATCCCGGCGGTCGGTGCGCTTGTGACCTTCACGCTCGTGAGCCTCTGCCTCAGCGTCCCTCTGGTCGGCGACCCCGCCGTCATGGACGCTGTGCTGCGCGCAGCGTGATTCTCTTTCGCGCACGGCACGTCGCCGTGTGTCGCTCGTGACGGTCTGATACCGTGACGCTGCGCCTCGCGCACCAGCCCCGAGACCCCCGGAGGGAGCCTGTGAGCACACGTGCCCTCCTCCGCCGTGCCGTCGCCGCAGTCGCCGGCGCCGGGCTGGTGTTCGGTGCCCTGATCGGCTCGCCCGCATCCGCTACCTCCGGCTCACCGGCATCCGCCACGTCCACGCGCGCGCTCGCCGCTCCCGCCGGCTCGGTGACGTCGGCTGCCCCCACGCCTACCGCCACGTCGACGCCGATGGCCGCCGCGAAATCGTTCACGACGGTCGGGACTCCCGCGATCTCCGGCACGCCCGCCCCGGGCGCGACGCTCAAGGCGAGCACCGGCACGTGGAAGCCCGCTCCGTCTGAGTTCACCTACCAGTGGCTCCGCTCCGGTGCCGTGATCGAGGGTGCGACGGGAGCAAGCTACGTGCCGGTCACCGCCGACCTCAACCGGGGTCTCACGGTGCGAGTCACGGCGAAGCTGTCCGGCTATGCCTCGACGTCCGCCACCAGCAAGGCCGTCACGGTGCTTCATCAGTTCACGGCATCGCCGGCACCCACCGTCACGGGCACGGTCGCCGTCGGAAAGACGCTCAAGGTCGCTCTCGATCCGTGGTCGCCGACGCCCGACACGCTGACCTATCAGTGGTACCGGGGGAGCAGCGCGATCTCCGGCGCCACCGGCACCAGCTACAAGCTCGTCGCGGCCGATGCGGGCAAGTCGATCTCGGTGCGGGTCACCGGCGCCAAGAAGAACTATCAGTCGGTCACCCGCTCGAGTGCGGCGCAGGCCGTTCCCAAGCAGCTGACCGTGCCGTCGACGGTCGCGATCAGCGGCACCCCGGCGGTCGGCAACACGCTCACGGCCTCACCGGGCACGTGGGGCCCCGGAACCGTGACCCTCAAGTACAAGTGGCTGCGCGACGGCGTCGCCATCTCGAAGGCGACGTCGAAGACGTACAAGGTCGTCGACGCGGACGCCGGTCACAAGCTCTCCGTGAAGATCACGGGATCGAGAGAGGGCTACACGAGCGTCTCGCGCACGAGCGCCGAAGTCGACGCGAAGTGGGAGTTCACCGCCTCGCCGACGCCGTCCGTGAGCGGCACCGTCGCCGCCGGGAAGACCCTCAAGGCCGTCACCGGCACCTGGTCGCCGAAGCCGAAGCTCACCTACCAGTGGCGCGTCGACGGCACGGCGGTGTCGGGGGCGACCGCCTCGACGTGGGAGGTCCCCGCGTGGGCGGCCGGCCGCAAGGTCACTGTGTCGGTCAAGGGAACGAAGGCCGACTACTTCACGGTCACGCGCACTTCGGCGTCACGCGCCATCTCGTGGTCGCTCGGCGACACCTTGCGCCCCGGCGTCCCGATGCGCGCGGGCACCTACCTCGAGTCGCCCAACGGCAAGTATCGCTTCACGGTGCAGGGCGATGGCAATGTCGTCCTGAGCAAGAGCGGCACGCTGCTGCGAGCGACGAAGACCACCGGCACCCCTTCAGCCAAGCTCGTGCTGCAGGAGGACGGCGACCTCGCCGTGTACGACGGCGCGACCAAGCCCATCTGGCACTCCGGCACGGCCGGTTACGCGGTCGTGGCGCTCACGCTCGACAACTCCGGTCAGCTTCGCCTCGTCGAGGTGGACGGACTCGCGGGATGGACTCACAAGAAGCTTCCTGCCTATGACGACTCGACCGCCGCGAAGGGCAGCGTCCCCGGCGCTTACGGCTGGGCATACCCCATCCGCCCGTCGGCGAAGATGACCACCTACGCGGGCCACGGCGGCGACGACTTCGCGCAGAAGACCGGCACTCCGGTCTACGCCATGCGCGGAGGAAAGGTGGACGTGCAGGAACTGTGGATCACCTCGGGCTGCCCGTCGTGGGCGCCGAACAACACCAAGCAGAAGCAGGTCGTGGTCACGACGACGATCGACGGCAAGAAGTTCCAGCTGACCTACGCGCACCTGAGCAAGTTCTCCGTCAAGGACGGGCAGACGGTCAAGGCGGGCCAGAAGATCGGCGAGGTCGGCTCGACGGGCTGCTCGACCGGCCCGCACCTGCACCTGGGGATCAAGGTCGACGGTGTCGCGCAGCTGCTGTATCCGCGCGACGTGCTCGGTAGCGCGTCCTACTGATCCGGCTGCCCGCGCACAGACGACGGATGCCGTGACCGCCGTCCCGCGGAGCGAGGCTCCCGAGCGGCGGACACGGCATCCGTGATGCGCGTGCGCGTGTCTGTTACGACTGCGACTGGCCGTACGAGCCGAGCTGCTTCGTCGCCTCGACGACGCGAGCGGCCATCGCCGACTCGGCCACCTTGCCCCAGGCGCGCGGGTCGTAGGCCTTCTTGTTGCCCACCTCGCCGTCGACCTTGAGGACGCCGTCGTAGTTCTGGAACATGAAGCCGGCGACCGAGCGCGTGAACGCGTACTGCGTGTCGGTGTCGATGTTCATCTTCACGACGCCGT
>CALANM010000194.1 GCA_937926065.1 uncultured Microbacterium sp. | reverse complement strand
CCGTCGATCGGCTGCGAGATGTCGGCGACCGTAGCGCCATAGGCCGCGATGAGCGCGTCGGCGTCGACGAACAGGCTGTACCCATGCGCGCCGGCGCCCATGGCGATGCGCTTGCCGACGACCTGCTCGTCGGCGAACACCGGCCAGTCGGTCGTGCTGCCGATCGGCACGATGGTGCCCCGCTCGTAGCCGGTGGCCTCGAACGCGCGCTGCGGATCGGGAAGCTGGAGCTTGTTGACTCCGACCACCGCCCGCAGCTTTGGCCACGAGATCGCGCGGTCGCCCGGGATCAGCGCGAAGAGGTACGTGTCGTCGGAGCGCTTGACGACGAGCGTCTTGACGATGTCGGCTGGCTGCAGGCCGAGCAGGGCCGCGGCCTCGGGGAGGCTCCGTGCTGCAGGACGCTCGCGGATCTCCACGTCGAGCGCGCGTTCGGCGGCCGCGGCACGCACGCGCGAGAGACCGTCCTCAGCGCTGGCGCTCACGAGGGGGTCGTCGGCCACGGACAGATCAGGCGTCGGGGGCGCGGAGCGGGTCGTCGGCCACCCACAGCTCGTCATCGGCGCGCAGGGTCTGCCACGCGGCATACGCCACACCGGCCGCCGCGGCGATGCCGAAGATGATGGCCAGCACACCGCCGGCGCCCATCTTCTTCTTGGCGGGCTGCGGTGCAGCGACGATCAGCTTCTTCGTCGCGTCCTTGCCGTACTTCGCCGCCGACTTCTGGAGCTTGGCGACGTCGATCGAGCCGAAGCCGCGGCCGGCCGCGAGGGCGTGGCGCTTCTCATTGGCGGCATCCCAGACCGAGAGGGCAGAGCCGATGACGGATCCGGCGGCGGGTGCGAGGCGCTCGTTGTAGAGCTTCGCCGACGTCTTGACACCCTGCGACACGTAGGGAGCGGCGTACTTGTCGTAGCTGTGCTGCACCGTGGGAACGACATGTTCGCGGCTGTAGTGGCCGAGCTGACGTCCGGCCTCGCGTGCGACCTCACCCGCCTGGCCGAGCAGGACCTGCTGCGACTCCCACAGGGTGTTCGCGTGCTTCTGGAGTTTGCGGAGTTCCTTCTTGCGCTTGCGGCTGAGGCTCACGAGACTCTCCCTCGTCTGGGTGATTTCCTCCCATCTTGCCAGACCGCCACGAGCGCGCCAGGGGTTGACAGGTGGGAGAATGGTGGGCATGCCGATCCACACCGCAGTCGCGACGATCCACACCAACCACGGCGACATCGTCGTCAACCTCTTCGGAGACCACGCCCCCCGCACCGTCAAGAACTTCGTCGGTCTCGCCGACGGTTCGCAGGAGTGGACGCACCCGGCGACGGGAAAGCCCGGCGAGGGCCCCCTCTATACCGACGTCATCTTCCACCGCATCATCCCGAACTTCATGATTCAGGGCGGCGACCCGCTCGGCCAGGGCGTGGGCGGCCCGGGCTACACGTTCAACGACGAGATCCACCCGGAGCTCACCTTCGGCGCTCCCTACCTGCTCGCCATGGCGAACGCCGGCCTGCGCCGCAACGCCATCACGGGCCAGGTCGAAGGAACCAACGGCTCGCAGTTCTTCATCACGACCGACCCCACGCCGTGGCTCAACGGCAAGCACACGATCTTCGGCGAGGTCGCCGACGACGCATCGCGCTCGGTGGTCGACGCGATCAGCGCCGTGCCGACGGGCCCCGGCGACCGTCCGCTCGAGCCGGTCGTCATCTCGTCGATCGACGTCGTCGCCGCCTGAGGGCCCGGCGACCGACCAGCGAGTGAGGCTCGCGTGACGACTCCCGACTACCGCGCTCATCCCGACAACTACTGCTACCGGCATCCCGATCGGCAGAGCTTCGTGCTGTGCCAGCGATGCACGCGCACGATCTGTGTCGAATGCCAGACGCAGATGCCCGTCGGGGTGATCTGCCCGGAGTGCCTGCGTGAGCAGCAGAAGGCGGCGAACGTCACGCGGATGCCGCGGCGGGCGCGGGCGGCGCGGGTCCTGCGGTCGGGCGACCGTCCGATCGTGACGTACGGGATCGTCGCGGTCACGGTGCTCGCCTACCTCGTGGCGCTGCTTCCGGGCATCGGCGACGTCGTGTTCAGCGCGCTCGCGTTCAACAGCGGATTCCTCGAGCCGGGCCCGTTCTTCCAGCCGTGGCGTGTGCTCACCGTGACTCTCGTGCACGGGAGTCCGTGGCACATCGCGCTCAACATGCTCGCGTTGTGGGCGCTCGGCCGGAGTCTCGAGCCGCTGCTGGGGCGCTGGCGGTTCGCCGCGCTCTATGTGCTGAGCGCGATGGGCGGGTCGGTGCTCGTCGCGCTGCTCGCGCCGTACACCTGGGTGATCGGCGCGTCCGGCGCGGTGTGGGGCCTGCTGGGCGCGATGTTCATCATCGGCCGGCACATCGGAGCGAACGTCACAGCGATCGCCGTGCTGCTGGGCCTGAACCTCGTGATCACGTTCCTGCCCGGGTCGAACATCTCGTGGCAGGGTCACATCGGCGGCGGCCTGGTCGGTCTGCTCGTCGGCTGGATCTATGCGCGCACGCGCGCGACGAGACAGCAGCGCACCCAGAAGCTGCTGCTGACGGCGACCGCGGCGGGCCTCATCGCCCTCCTCGCGGTGTCGGTCGCGCTGTACTCGTAGGGCGCGAGGAGTCCACAGACCGTTCCACACCTGTGAATTACACCGGTGTGATTCATCCCCACCTGGGGACAAACCTGTGGATAACTTTCCGCTCGGAGACCAAAAAGAGACCCCCGCAGAGCCGATGCCCTGCGGGGGTCTCGTCGCCGCTGGTCAGCGCCAGCGGGTGGTCATGAGGAAGCCGACGAACGCGATGCCGAACCCGATCACGAGATTCCAGGCACCGATGCCGGGGATGGGCAGCTGCACGGAGCCGCTCAGGTAGTAGACGATCACCCAGACGAGGCCGATGATCATGAGGCCGAGCATGATCGGCTTGAACCAGACGGGGTTGGGTGCGGGCTCTCCCTCGTGGTGCTCAACGAGGGGTTCGTCGCCGTTGCCTGAACGTGCCATGCGACCGATCCTACCGGCACGGGGCCCGAAGTCCTGTCAGGTCGTGCTCAGCGCTGCTGTGGGAGAATTCCCGGTATGGGGGCAACCGATCCGGCTGGCGCGCCGCGCCGCCGTTCGCACGTGACGTTCGTCGGCGTGCTCGGCGAGCTCCTGATCACGGCCGGCGTCGTAGCGCTGCTCTATGTCGCCTGGCAGATGTGGGTCGGCGACTGGATCATCGGCTCGCAGAAACAGGCCGAAGCACAGGAGATCACGCGCATCTGGGCGCAGGAGTTCGACAACGAGGTCCCGATCCCCACCCCGACGCCCACGCCCGCCGAAGCGGACGAGATCGTCGTCCCCGTGCTCGACCGGGCGGAGCATGGTGAGACCTTCGGCGTCATGCATGTGCCCCGTTTCGGAGAGAAGTGGAGCTTCGCGATCACGGGCGGGGTGACGCGCCCCGACATCCTCGACCAGGGCGAGATCGGCCACTACCCCGACACAGCGATGCCGGGCGAGGTCGGCAACACGGTGTACGCCGCTCACCGCTGGACATCAGGCGCTCCGTTCGACCCCATCGACCAGCTGGTCGTCGGCGACGCGATCGTCATCGAGACGCGCGACGGCTGGTACACCTACCGGTTCCGCACGCTCCAGTACGTACAGGACACCCAGGTCGACGTGCTCCTTCCCGTGCCGCAGCGCACGGACGTGGAGGCCACGGGCCGCTACCTCACGCTCACGAGCTGCGCGCCGAAGCTCAACATGCTCGAGCGGATCATCGCCTATGCCCTGTTCGACAGCTTCACGCCGCGCGCCGACGGCCCGCCGGCCTCTCTCACCGAAGGAGTGTCCGCCTGATGTATGCCGCACTCTGGCGTGTGCTGCCCGGGCCCGCCTGGCTTCGGGTGCTGATCCTGCTCGCGCTGATCGCCGCCGTCCTGTACGGGCTGTTCTGGCACGTGTTCCCGTGGGCCTCCCAGTTCATCACTCCGCAGGACTCGACCATCGGTGGCTAGCGCGGCGCGCGTGCTCGTCGTGGACAACCACGACAGCTTCGTCCACACCCTGGTCGGCTATCTGGCCGAACTGGGCGCCGAATGCGGCATGGTCGAAGCGGACGCCATCACGGCGCCGGATGCCGCGATCAGCGGCTTCGACGGGGTCCTGGTCTCCCCCGGTCCGGGTGCTCCGCGCGACGCCGGTGCGTCGATCGACATCGTCCGTGCAGCCGCACGGGCCGGCATCCCGCTCCTCGGTGTGTGCCTCGGTCACCAGGCGCTCGCGGAAGCGTTCGGCGCGACGGTCTCGCACGCGCCGGAGCTGCTCCACGGCATCACCTCGGCCGTGCACCACGACGGCAGCGCCCTCTTCGCCGGCCTGCCCGACCCGTTCGACGCGACGCGCTATCACTCTCTCGCCGTCGAGCGCGACACGCTCCCGGAGGAGCTCGTCGTCACGGCGCACACCGACTCGGGCGTCGTCATGGGCATCGCCCACGCCGAGCTTCCTCTCTGGGGTGTGCAGTTCCATCCGGAGAGCGTGCTGACGGACGGCGGCTATCGCCTGCTCGGCAACTGGCTGGAACGCGTCGGTCTCGAAGGCGCCGCCGAGCGCGGCTCGACGCTCAGCCCGCACCGCAGCGTGAGCTGATCCCGCGCTACTCGCCTGCGCCCGTGCAGACCACGAGCTCGATCGTCGAGTGGATCGGCACGTCGCCGATGGCCGACTGCGACTTCACGATCGGATTCGCCGGGTCGCCCACGCAGTTGGCGTCTTCGACGACGTCGGCCGTCAGGGCGAGATCGTCCGCCTCGAGCGTGCGCTCCGCGGCATCCAGCCGGTAACCGGCCATGTTGACGACGGTGACCTTGCCGCTGGCGATCACGAGGTCGACCGGGGTGCCCACCGCGACCTCGTCGCCTTCCGCGAAGGCGGCGGAGATGACGGTCTCGGCGGCGAGATTGGGGTCGTTGCGGGTCGTGATGCGGCCGAGGCGCAGGCCGGCGCCCTCGAGGGCTTCGGTCGCCTCGGCGCGGGTGAGCGACTCGAGGCGAGGGACGGCAGCCAGCTCCTGCCCGGTCGAGACGTAGACGACGATCTCCTCGCCCGGATTGACGGTGGTGCCTGCCTCGGGGTCGGTGCGGATGACGTTGCCCTCCGCGATCGTCTCGCTGCTCTCGCCGACCTGGCGACCCACCAGCTCGTTCTTCACGAGCTCCTCGTCGGCGCGCTCCCACGACATGTCGACGAGGTTCGGAACCTCTCGGGCCGTCGTGGGGATCTCGCCCGCGGGACGCATCATCATCACCCAGATGAACACCGACACGAGAAGGGCGGCGAGCACCACGACACCCGTCCAGATCCACGCGACCGGCGGTCCGGTCTGCGTGCGACGCATCGTGGTGTCGGTGCTGAGCTGCCGGAGTGATCGGGCCGTCTCGGCCGCCTGACGCGGGTTGGCGCCGTAGAGCTCGCTGTGCAGGGCTCCCACCTGACGCTTGCTCGGAGGCTTGCCGCCGATCGTCGCGTCAAGGCTCTCGCGGAACGACGCGGCGTCGGCGAACCGCTGGAACGGGTCTTTCGCGAGCGCGCGCAGCACGACGGCATCCAGCGATCGCGGCACGCTCCCGACGAGCTCCGAGGGAGGCACCGGCGCCTCGCTCACGTGCTGATAGGCGACCGCGACGGGGGTGTCGCCGCGGAACGGCGGACGGCCGGCGAGCAGCTCATAGAGCACCACGCCGGCGGAGTAGATGTCGGCGCGCGCGTCGACGGGCTCGCCCTTCGCCTGCTCGGGCGAGAAGTACGAGGCGGTGCCGATGATCGCCGTGGTCTCAGCGACCGTCGACGACGAGTCGGACACGGCACGGGCGATGCCGAAGTCCATGACCTTGACCTGGCCCTGCCCTGTGACCATGACGTTGCCGGGCTTGATGTCGCGGTGGACCACGCCGGCGCGGTGCGAGTACTCGAGGGCCTCCAGGATGCCGTCGACGTAGCGCACCGCTTCGGACACCGAGATGGGGCCCGCCGCGATGATGTCCTTCAGCAGCTTGCCCTGAACGAGCTCCATGACGATGTACGGCAGCGGGTGCTGCGTGCCGTCCGGGTCGGTGTCGACGTCTTCTCCGGCGTCGTACACGCGCACGATCGCGGGGTGCGACATGCGCGACGCCGCCTGTGCCTCAAGTCGGAATCGGGTGCGGAAGGCGCTGTCGGCGGCGAGCTCGCGCTTGAGGATCTTGATGGCGACCGCGCGACCCAGAGTGAGGTCGTGACCCCTATAGACGGTGGCCATGCCGCCGCGACCGATGAGCTCATCGACACGGTAACGGCCGGACAGCACGCGCGCCTCTGCTGACACATCACTCCCTGTGGTGGAACCTTGCCAGCCTAGCGAGCGACCCTGAACGGATGGTGGAGGCCGTCCGGGATCGCGCGGACGGCCCCCTTACCGCTGATGGCTCATGCCCGCGGGCGGGTCAGGGCTCTGTGTCTTCTTCCTGCTCCGGCTCGGCCGGCGCCACGATCGTCGCCGTGACCTCCGCCGACTCCGATGACTTGCGCTCGCCGTTGCCGTCGGTGGCCGCGCATATGACGTGGTACGTGATCGAGAGCACTTCGTCGCCGGTGTCGTCGACGGTGATCTGCGCCGGGCGCTGGTCGAGACTGAAGCGCCCCGTGTTCTCGCCGCCCGAGACGAAGACTCCGCCGGAGTTGATCGTGAAGTTGTACGACTGCACGGTCGGCGTGCCCGAGGGGCAGGTGAAGCTGTCCCACATGACGGCGACGGTCGAGCCGGCCTCGACGGTCGAGCTCGGCGCGTTGTCGACGAGGATGCGAGCGGCCGCCGGAGTGTCGATCGGGGTGACGGCGCCGTAGTGGGTCAGGGTGATCGGCTCGTCGAAGTCGGCGTTGCCCAGCGGGTCCACGCGATACACGACGTCGATGTCATCCTCGGTCGCGGCCGGGTCGCCGGCTGCGCAGCTCACGTCGGTGAAGCCTTCGTCCTCGGCCTTCGCCTTGGCCTCGGCGCACACCATGCCCACGAGGTCGAGTGAATCGATGTTGGCGCTCGTCGGCTCCGGCTCCGGCGTCGGACTGCTCGGCTCGGAGGACGGAGTCTCGCGGGGCGTCGAGCTCGTCGTCTCCGCCGGGGTTGCCTCGTCATTGTCGGTGAGCAGCGCGAACAGCGTGCCGCCGAGCACGATGACCAGCAGCGCGATGAGCGCGATGAGGGGCCACGTCCAGGGGCTGCGCTTGCGCTTCTTCTCGACCGGCTCGTCGACCGTCTGGTCGGTGCCTTCCAGGAGGGCGGTCGAGGGGAGCACGCGTGTCGCGTCGTCGCCCGCGAAGCCGCCCGTCAGCAGCTGGGTGACGTCGTCGACCGGGGCGCTGCCCGCGATCGCCGGGACGATCGAGATCGCACCGGCGAGGTCGCCGCGGCGCAGCGCTGTCGCCGCACGCGCGACGGCGGATGCCGTGGCGGGGCGGTCTTCGGGCTTCTTCGCGATCATGCTCATCACGAAGTTCTGCACGGGCTCGGAGATCGTGTTGGGCAGCGGCGGCGGGGCGTCGTTGATCTGCGCCATCGCGATCGCCACCTGCGACTCGCCGGTGAAGGGGCGCTTGCCCGCGAGCGACTCGTACGCGACGATGCCGAGCGAGTAGATGTCGGTCGACGGCGACGCGGCATGTCCCGACGCCTGCTCGGGCGACAGGTACTGCACGGTGCCCATCACCTGGCCGGTCGCGGTCAGCGGCACCTGGTCGGCGATGCGCGCGATGCCGAAGTCGGTGATCTTGACGCGGCCGTCGGGGGTGATCAGCAGGTTGCCGGGCTTGATGTCGCGGTGCACGAGTCCGGCGGCGTGTGCGGCCTGCAGGGCGGATGCCGTCTGGGCGACGATGTCGAGCGTCTTGTCGCTCGACAGGTGGCCTTCGCGCTCGAGGATCGTCGACAGGGCCTCACCGGGCACGAGCTCCATGACGAGGAAGGCGGAGCCGTTCTCCTCGCCGTAGTCGAAGACGCTCGCGATGCCCTCGTGGTTGACGAGCGCGGCGTGGCGGGCCTCGGCGCGGAAGCGCTCGAGGAATCCCGGGTCGCCCATGTACTCGTCTTTGAGGATCTTGATCGCGACGGTGCGACCGATCACGTGATCGGTCGCCTCCCACACCTCGCCCATACCGCCGATGGCGATCCGGGAATCGAGTTCGTAGCGCCCTCCGAAGCTCACACCCTGCGTCGGTCTCATCTGCTCAGCACCGCCTCAATGACTTTCTTCGCGATGGGGGCCGCGATCCCGTTGCTCGTGCCGTTCTGGCCGAGTCCTCCGCCGTCCTGGACCATGACGGCGACGACGACCTCGGGGTTCTCAGCGGGCGCGAACCCGGTGAACCACAGGGTGTACGGATCGCCGGGGCCATGCTCAGCCGTGCCGGTCTTCCCGGCGACGTCGATGCCGTCTATTCTTGCACCGCTCGCCGCGCCCTCACGGACATTGGCGATCATCATCTGCGTCATGGTCTCGGCCTGATCCGCTGTCAGCGCCTGACTGAATTCGGTGCTCTCGAACCGCTCCTGCACCGAAAGGTCCGAGCCGACCACCGAGTCGACCAGACGGGGGTTCATGACGACGCCGTCGTTGGCGATGCCGGCAGCGATCATCGCGATCTGCAGCGGCGTCGCTCGCACGTCGCTCTGGCCGAAGCCCGTGAGCGCGGTCTGCGCCTCGTCGAGCACCTCGGGGTAGGTCGACGCGGTCGTCTTGAGCGGCAGTTCGAACGAGGTGTTGAAGCCGAACTTCTCGGCCTGCTCCCGGATCGCGTCGTCGCCGAGCTGCACCGCCAGCTGCGCCATCGGGATGTTGCAGCTCAGTCGCAGGGCAGTGGCGAGCGTCGCCTTCTTGCCCTTGCCGCAGGTGCCGTTGTCGAAGTTGGTGATCTGCGTGCTCGTGCCGGGGAGGGTCCACTCGGCCGGATTGTCGAAGGTCGACTCGGGCGTGTACTCGCCCGACGCGAGCGCCGCCGCCGCGACGAGGACCTTGAAGGTCGATCCGGGCGGGTCAAGGTCGCCGGCGATGGCACGGTTGTAGAGCGGCTTGGTCGGGTCGGCCACGAGCCGGTCGTACGCGGCGGTGACGGATGCCGCATCGTGCACCGCGAGGAGGTTGGTGTCGTAGCTCGGGCTCGTGGCCATCGCGAGGATGCGTCCCGTGTCGGGCTCCATGGCGACGACGGCGCCCTTGTAGTCGCTGAGCGCCTCGTAGGCGGCGCGCTGCACGTCGGGGTCGAGCGTCGTGAGCACGTTCGACCCGCGTGCGGGCTTGCCGCTCACGCTGCGCTCGAGGCGGGCGAAGAACTGCGAGCTGCCCGCGCCGGCCAGCGCGGAGTTCATCGCCTGCTCGAGACCGGTCGCCGAGCCGAGCACCGGGTTCATGTACCCGGTCACGGGCGCCCACATCTCGGCATCCGGATAGGTGCGCTGCCAGCTGTAGAGGTCGTCGCTGCGGACCGACGAGGCGATGACCTCGGACCCGGCGAAGATCGATCCGCGCTGCACCTGGTACGAGTCGTACAGGGCGCGCTTGTTGTACGGGTTCGCCTGGAGCTCTTCCGCGTTGATCCCCTGGATCCAGCTCGTCGCGCCCAGCAGCGCGAGGAACATCACCAGCATGACGATGCTCAGACGGCGCAGTTCCTTCGTCATCCGATCACCACCCGGGGACGCGAGCGCACGGCATCCGAGATGCGGAGGAGGATCGCCACGATCATCCAGTTCGCCACGAGCGATGATCCGCCCGCAGCCAGGAAGGGCACCGTCAGTCCGGTCAGCGGGATCAGGCGGGTGACCCCGCCGACCATGATGAACACCTGAAGTGCGATCGTGAACGACAGGCCGGTGGCGAGGAGCTTGCCGAAGTCGTCCTGCCCGGCGATGCCGACGCGGATGCCGCGGCTGACGAACACCATGTAGAGGCACAGGATCGCGAAGACGCCGACCAGGCCGAG
Organism: uncultured Microbacterium sp.; assembly: GCA_937926065.1. GTDB lineage: Bacteria > Actinomycetota > Actinomycetes > Actinomycetales > Microbacteriaceae > Microbacterium. The sequence continues at coordinate 8,379 of CALANM010000194.1, read as the reverse complement.
CTCTTCACCGAGGCTGGGGAAGATGTAGTCGCTGTGGGCGAGGGGCGTGAGGCCGGGGCGCCCCTGCCCGAGGCCCGTGCCGAGCATGCCGCCCTGCGCCAGCCCGAAGATGCCGCTGGCGAGCTGCATGCTCGAGCCGTTGATCGTGTCGGGGTTGAACGCGTCGAGCCAGTTGGTGAAGCGCGCCTTCACGTATGGCAGCACCTGCGAGGCCAGCAGCGCTCCCGACACCGCGAGGGCGACGCCGATCAGCACCCAGCTGGTCTTGCCGGTGGCGACGTAGATCATGGCGATGAACATGCCGAAGATCAGGAGGCCGGTGCCGAGGTCGCGCTGCAGCACGATGATGCCGAGCGACGCGAGCCACACGACGAGCACCGGTCCGAGCTCGCGGGCGCGCGGCCACGTCATGCCGAGGAAGCGCGTTCCCACCGAGGTGAGGGCCTCGCGTGTGCGCACGAGGTAGCCGGCGAAGAAGATCGCGAGGGCGATCTTGGCGAGCTCGCCGGGCTGGAACGAGAAGATGCCGGCGACCGACACCCACACGTCGGCGTTCGCGTCGGTGCCCAGGCCCGGCACGAACGGGAGCAGGAGCAGGACGATGCCGGCGAAGCCGAACACGTACGTGTAGCGGAACAGCACGCGGTAGTTGCGCAGCAGGATGACGATCGCGATCGCCGCCGCGATGGCGATGGCCGACCAGACGAGCTGCCGGATCGAGAACGCGTTCCAGCCTTCGAGGCGCTTGCCGAGGTCGATGCGATAGATCATCGCGATGCCGAGGCCCGTCAGCAGCGTGCCGATGGGCACGACGAACGGGTCGGCGGACGGCGCGCGCAGCCGCAGCACGACGTGCAGGGCGAGCGCCAGCACGGCGAGTCCGCCGCAGTAGTAGAGGAACGTCCACTCGATGTGGCCGAGCACGCCCAGCTGCACGAGCGCGGCGGCGGAGCCGTTGATGAGGAAGGCGAACAGCAGCAACCACAGCTCACGGTTGCGATGGGTCTGCGGGGTGCGCAGGCGTCGGAGCGCCTTGATGACCTGTGTGTCTGCCTGGATGGGGGCGGAAGTCATTCCTCGACCTCCGGTCTCAGGTTCTCGACGATCGCGAGCGCGTCGGCGAGCGACCGCGCGGAGATCGTCTGTTCGACGGAGATGCGCTGGTAGGCCCGCAGGTCGGCCAGCAGGATGCCGGTGTCTTCGTAGACGGACGACAGAGAGATGGGGCCGAGGTCCTGCTGGACGCCGCGGTAGATGACGACGGAGTCATCGTCGGCGGCGATGAAGTAGCGGGTCTGGGTCCACTCGTATGCGGCGAAGAGGCCAGCGGTGAGCGCGGCGAGGATCGCGATGAAGCCGACGATCCACCAGATGCGGCGGCGCCGGGCGCGGCGGCGGTCTTCCTCGATGACCTCTTCGAGGAACTCTGCGTCCGGCTCGAAGTGCGTCGGCTCGTTCGCGGCCTGGCGTCCGGGGTGCAGCCAGCTCGGGCGGCCGGGACGCAACGCGGGCACCTCGACACCCTGCGGGTTCGACGCCGACCCGACGATCGTGGGGGTGCCGCTGACCACGGGGTGCACGCCGCCGACGTCGACGATCACGATCGTCACGTTGTCGGGGGCGCCGCCGTCGAGCGCCTGCTTCAGCAGCAGGTCGGCGGTGCGGCCGGGAGCCTGGTTCTGCGCGAGCACCTTGCTCGTGTGGGCGTCGTCCACCACGCCCGAGAGGCCGTCGGAGCAGATGAGCCAGCGGTCGCCGGGCTGCGTCTGCATGACGAACGCGTCGATCTCGGGATCCGGGTCCATGTCGCCCAGCACGCGCATGAGCACGGAGCGGCGGGGGTGGTACCGCGCCTCTTCGGGCGTGATGCGGCCCGAGTCGACGAGTCGCTGAACGAAGGTGTGGTCGGTCGTGATCTGGGTGAGCGCGCCGTCGCGATACAGGTACACCCGCGAGTCGCCGATGTGGGCGATGACGGCGTGATCGTCGACCATGAGGATCGCGCTGACCGTCGTCCCCATTCCCGCGAGCTCGGGACGCGTGGCGACCGTCTGGATGAGCTCGGATGCCGTGTCGGCGATCGCTTCGCGCAGAGCGCTCTCGGCGGCCGCCGTCGACGGGTACGCGTGGTCGAGGTGCTTCAGCCGGTGGATCGCGAGGCTCGACGCGACATCGCCACCGGCGTGGCCGCCCATGCCGTCGGCCACGGCGAACAGGTTCGAGCCGCAGTAGCCCGAGTCCTGATTGTTCGACCGCACCTTCCCGGTGTGGGAGATGGCGACACTCGAGCCCTCGAAGACCATGGAGATGAGTCCGTCACTTCCGCAGCTCGAACGTCGTCGCGCCCACCTTGATGGGTGCGCCGACGATCACGGGGACGGGGGTGGTGACGCGATCGCCGTCGTGCCAGGTGCCGTTGGTGGAGTCGAGGTCCTGCAGCATCCACTGGTCGCCCCATTGAAGGAGGCGCGCGTGGTGGCTCGAGGTGTAGTCATCGCGGATGACGAGGCCCGACTCGCTGGAGCGGCCGATCGTGATGGGCTCGTTGCCGAGGGGCACCTCGAGGCCTGCCTTCGGGCCGCTTGTGATGACGATGCGGGAGACCGTCGAGGCGGTGGCCTTCTCGGGTCCGCGCGAGACCGGTGACACGGGTGCGACGGCGGCGGTCGGGGCGCTCGCCGACGATGCCGGGACGACCGGACCGGCGGGAGCCTGCGCGGCGGCGGGCTCCGGAAGCTTGCGCGCCTTCACGCCGAAGAGATCGGCGCGCAGCGAGTACACGACTGCGAAGACGAAGAACCAGAGCAGGACAAGGAAGGCGACCTGCAGCAGCAGGAGAGTCAGGCTCACGAAGCTCCCCCGAAGTCGAACGCCCGTGTCGCGTCGTCGGCGGGCATCGACGGACGCGCGGGGACCGTCTGAGCCACCACGGAGAACACGATATCGGTACGACCGATCGTCACCACCGAATCCGGCGGCAGCGCCGCCTCGGTGACCTTCACTCCGTTGAGCTTCGTTCCGTTGGTGGAGTTCATGTCTCGCACCATCGCGCGGTGGCCGTCCCACAGGATCTCGACGTGACGGCGGCTGGTGCCGGCATCCGCGATGGTGATGTCGGCGTCGGAGCCGCGGCCGATGACCGTGCGCGCCTTGACGAGCGGATGCCGCTTGCCCTCGACCTCGATGACGCCGCGCCACGTGACCTCGCCGGCGGCCGTGCGTGAGTCGACGCGGAGTGTGCCCGTCGACAGCTGCTCGTCGGCGCCCAGGCGCACAGTGACGGGGCCCGCGAAGCTGTAGCCCTGGGACCGTGCGTGGTCTTCGACCAGACGCAGCAGCTCGTCGTCGAGCGTGGAGCCCAGCGCCCCGAGCCGCTCATGGTCGGACGGCGCGAGCCGCACCTCGAACGTGTTCGGCGCCAGGATGCGGTCGCGGCTGACGACGGCGGCCTTCTTGTCGAGTTCGCTGCGCAGCGCGGAGGCGATCTCCACAGGCTGGACACCGCTGCGGAAGGTCTTCGCGAAGGCGCCATTGACGGCGCGTTCGAGTCCCTTCTCGAAGCTGTCAAGTAGTCCCATGGGGCTCCTCAGGCAGGCGGATCGGTTCTCACATGCTAGTTGCCCTGCCTGTGACCGTCGCTGAGACGCCTCCGAGGATGCGGATTCTGCGCTGTTCGCCGCCCGTGATATCCTCGGGAAGTTGAGTCCGCGGAGACGTGGATTCGCGCGAGTGGCGGAATAGGCAGACGCGCTGGCTTCAGGTGCCAGTGCCCGAAAGGGCGTGGGGGTTCAACTCCCCCCTCGCGCACAGGGGTGATTGATGAAATCACCGCGATGTGTTTGACGAAATGAACGAGCGGCGGCTCGTCTCGACCAAGTCGGGGCGGCCTCGTTTTGCTCGCGGGCGTGTTCCGCGGCTCCTCCATGAGCCGTCAGCTTCGACTTTCGAATGTACGCACCAACGACACGTGACCCGGTCCATGGGGCGGAAGGCCCTCATCCTCGAACGCTTCGACCGCCCAGGCGACGGCACGCGTCGCGGGGTCGTGTCCGCGTTGACGATACTCGGTCTCCCCGAGACCTTCATGCCCATCGGCTCCTACCCCGAGGTGCTCGACCAGCTGCGGCTGCATTCGAGCACACCGGAAGGCCTCGGCGAGCAATTGTTCCGACGCATCGCCTTCAACATCGCCATCAGCAACACCGATGACCACCTCCGAAACCACGCCGCCTTCTGGGACGGCCACCACCTGGACCTCACGCCGGCATACGACCTGAGCCCCGTTCGCCGCCCCGGAGAGGTCGCGGGCCAGGCACTCGCGTACGGCCGCAAGGGTGAGCGGGACAGCAACCTCGCGAAGCTCGTCGCGCACGCGCATCATTACGACCTCACAGCGGCACGCGCACGCGAGGTTGCTCGCGAGGTGGTGGCAGGCATCCACGACGGCTGGGACGAGGCGGCCGACCGTGCCGAGCTCACCGCCGTTGACCGCTCCGCGTTCCTCGGGCGCCTGCTCCTGAACCCGGGTGCCCTCCATGGACTCGAATCATTCAGCGTTCAGGTTCCGGGGGCGCCCGCCGGCAATCGAGCGCGCCGAGGCGACGTCGGGCTCGGTATGACTGAACGAGGCGGAACCGCGGGAAGGCTCACGATCCTGCCTCCGACCCCGCCAGAGATCGAGCTGCCCGACGCCACCAGGGACGAGACGTGACGCCGCGACCGCGCGCGAATGGTAGTCGCTCGATGTAGGGCGCGCTCAAGGTGCAACCCACCCCTCGCCTGCGGGCGTTGTCGACGTCAGTCGATGTCGAGCAGCTCGCCGAGCGCGGGACCGATGTAGTCGGCGTACGCGTCGGTGACGTGCCTGTCGTCGACGAGGACGACCACCCCGTCCACCTGACCGGGGCAGATGCCTTCGGTGCAGAAGAGGGAGTCGGTCTCGACGAACCGGACGTTGGGTGACGCCACCTCCTCGACGGCATCCCGCAGCCGGTCACTGGCATCGATATGGACGGCGCTGATCTCGTGGTTGCAGTCGGACGGCGCGCCGGTGGATGTGTAGCACTCGATCAGAGGCACGCCAGGGACGGCCGAGGGCAGGACGATGATCTCTCGGCTGTCGTCATCCCATTCCCGCAGTGTGTCGACGGTGGCCGCGGTGAGGTCGTCGCCGTCGCCCTCCACGAGTCGTTCGGTGACGCTGTCGATGTGCGAGGCGATGATCAGCTCCGGGTCGATGCGCTCGATCTCCTTCGCGGTCCACTGGTGGAAAGCGTCGCAGTCGGGATGCGCCGACCCGTTGTTCTTCCTGACCGAGATCTCGCTGAAGGGGCACTGCTGCAGCGTGGTCGCGTGGATCTTCCAATCGGGCAGGGCGGTCTCCAGCGACGGCAGCCAGCCGATCGCATTCGAGTCCCCGATGAGCATCGCTTCCCGGTCGGATTTCTGGTCCCCGTAGACGCAACGGGCTGCTGTGGCGGCCATGGCCTGCGCATCGCCGACCTCGCCGGGCAGGCATCGATCCTCGCGCCATGGCGCGACTCTCGCTTCTTTGCCGAGCGCATCGATCGACGGCGTGAGCGTGGGCCAAGCGGTGGCTTGCGCGGCCTGCCCGAGTGCACGGGTCAGTGCGCCCATCTTCGTCGCGTCGTCGGTGTCACCCGCTGTCCACTCGGACACTCCCTCCGCGGATGCCAAGTCCGTGCGGCCGCTGAGGGCCGGCATGAACGCGACACAGACGATGACCGTCGTGCACACGGCGAGGCCGAGCAGCCCTCCGTAGGCTGCTTCCTGCCCGAACTGCCGGCGCCATCTCGCCCATTGGTCGCGCCGTTCTCCCGCTGTCCGCCGCTCTCCCGCCGTCCAGAGCGGCGACTTCCAGAGCGGCCGCTCGATCGCGTGGTGAGAGGCGATCGCAAGTCCGAAGCTGGCGATCAGGATGCCGACGTACAGCGCCACACCCGCGTTCGGGAACAGCGCTCGGGCGAAGATGATCACCGGGAAGTGCCACAGGTAGAGGCTGTACGAGATGTCTCCGATGTAGACGGCAGCACGGTTGGTGAGCGGCCAGATGTGCCGGGCTTCCCCGCCGATGCCGGAGATGATCACGAGCGCGGTGGACAGCGTAGGCAGGAGCGCCCACGGGGCGGGCCAGAGCGATGCAGGACTGATGATGAAGCAGGAGGCGAGCATCCCCGCGAGTCCCACGTACGCGAAGAGCGTGCGGTACGCGGCCGGCAGACGGGAGAACAGCGGCGTCGCGGCGGCGATGAGACCGCCCACTCCCAGCTCCCACGCACGCGTCAGCGTCGAGAAGTAGGCGATCGTCGGATCTCCGACAGCCTGCACGAGCGCCCACCCGAACGAGAGCACCGAGACGAGCCCGATCGCAGAGCCTGCGACCAGGCGGACCCGGCTGTCGGCCGCCTTGCCCTTGCGAGCGAAGAGGACGAGGAGGCCGAGGAGAATCCACGGCCACACGAAGTAGAACTGCTCTTCGACAGCGAGCGACCAGTAATGCTGAATCGGTGAGACCGGCGCTCCCTGCTGGAAGTAGTCGGTTCCCTGGACCGCCGAGTTCCAGTTCGCGACGGACAGGAACGCCCAGACCGAATCCCAGGCGACCGAGATCGCGCGCTGCGGAGCGAAGAGGAGAAAAGCCGCGACGGTCGTCACGGCCAGTGTCACGGTCGCCGCGGGCAGGATCCTTTTGGCGCGACTGGAGTAGAACGCGCGCGCTGAGATTCGACCGGTCCGCGAGTACTGGCGAATAAGCATGCCGGTGATGAGGAAGCCGGAGATGACGAAGAACATGTCGACTCCGACGAACCCGCCACGGGGCCACCCCAGCATGTGGTCGAGCAGGACGACCAGAACCGCGATGGCGCGGATGCCTTGAATGTCTCGGCGCAGGTGCCGACCGGCCTCTTTACGGAGCGCTCTTCGCTGGGGATGCAGTTGTACCGGGGCCGCCATGACTCTCCAAGATGCCGAATTCGGCCATCTTAAAAGGGGGTGGCGGGTGCGCACGAATCGAGCGAGCGCGACGCGCATGCGACCGTCACTGGAGGAGTTCGACGTCGATCCGCTTCTGGGCGGCATCCCACGTCGTGCGCAGCACGACGCCCGCGCTCAGCGAGATCCCCTCGCCGTCGATCTCCCAGACCGGCGTCGCGGTGGGGAAGTCATAGCCGTACAGCTTCGCGGGATCCTTGACGGTGCCGCGGTCGAGGGCCACGACCTGGCCGTTCGAGAAGTGCAGGCGATCGCCGTTAGGCAGCTCGACGGGGCCCCCTCCCGCACCCGAGCCGTAAAGGGTGTACCGGCGGCCGGAGAAGTCGTCGCCCGGGTCGATCCGCTCCGAGGCGATGACGTTGTGGAGTCCGAGTGCGGTGATAGAGGTGGCGCCGGTGGTGGCGAGCTCAGCGATCGTCTGGCCCGTGAAGGGGTCGACCTCGGCGAGGGTGCCGTCGGCGAGGAGCAGCCACAGGGTGCCGGCGGTCGCGGCGACGTCGAGGATCTCGCGCGACCAGCAGCGCTCGCCGGTCGTCGTGTCAAGGCCGGAGATCGTGTAGGGGCCGATGTGGTCGTAGAGGAGGGGCACGGAGAAGGTGGCGCCGGCGGCTTCGAACGCCCAGCCGTCCGATTCCCAGCCGAGCGCTTCGCCGGTGCGGGCGTCGAGGGCGTGGGAGCCGACGAACACGACGTCGCTCGTGACCGCGAATGCGACGCCGCCTTCGAACCACGGCTCGTCGAACTGCTCGCCCGACACGCTCCACTGTGGTTCGAGCGTGATGGCGTCGATCCAGAAGAGGGCGTCCCGATCGCTGACGAAGAACCCGCTGGCAGCGGCCGGAGCCACCTCGGCGTCGTTCGCCCGCCAGGCCGACGCGGGACGCAGGTAGAGCTCCCCGGTCTCGCGCTCATGGATGAGCTCCCCTGTGCCGGGGTCGTACGAGATCATCCGGTAGCCGCCCGATTCGCTGTCGTACGCGGCGATGATGAGCTGGTTGTCGACGCCCGTGCTCGCCGGCGTCGAGATCACCCACACATACCCGTCGACCAGGAGGGACCAGACCACCGAGCCGCTGGTGCGATCGATGACCGCCAGGTGCGCCTCGCGACTGGCCTCCTCGCCGACGGAGGTGATGATTCCGATCAGATCGTCGTCGATGGGAAATGCGTCGGGGGTCGTCACCGGGTCAGTGCGGATGCCCTCGATGCGCTGGACCCGCGTCGACGTCACGCGGCCGTCCGAGGGGAGATCGAGGGCACGGATGTCGGTCCAGACCAGATCGGATGCCGTCACGGTGCAGGTCGGCGTGGGCGTCGGCTCCGGCGAGGGAGTCGTCGGCGCGGGCGTCGGTGACGGCGCCGCGG
>CALANM010000193.1 GCA_937926065.1 uncultured Microbacterium sp. | reverse complement strand
ACGCAGACATACGGTTCACGGTCCAGTCCTGGCACCATAACGCTGTTCACTGGACGCGGTGACCGCTTCTCCGTGCCAGAGACGTCTTGAGCCCGCGCGGGCTCCCGTGGTCATCCTGAGGACATGGGTCCGGCTGAGGTGGTCATTGCCGGGATTCGTGCGCGTTGAGAACATGAAGCCTGGCGAATCTGGGAGGTCTGATGCTGTTCGAGCACCTCGATGTGTCGGACGTGCCTCAGCGCCTCGAGACGGATGAGTTCACCCTTCGGCCGATCGCTCGGGACGACGTCGAGCTCGACTATGCCGCGGTGATGGAGAGCAGGGAGTACCTGCGACCGTGGGAGCAGACCGGCTGGCCTGCGGACGACTTCACGGTCGAGCAGGACCTCGACGACCTCATCGTGCTCGAGGAGCGCCATCGCGCTCGTCAGGCGTTCACGTGGACGGTGCTCGATCCCGCCGAGACGACATGTCTCGGTTGCGTGTACCTCATGGCTCCCGACGCGCGCACCTACCGCGAGTCGCGGATCGTCCCCGTCGGCGACGCCCGGTGGGAGGACTATGGCGCTCTCGCCAACTTCTGGGTGCGCACCTCGCGCCTGGCCACCGGTATCGACGCGCGGCTTCTGGCCACCATCCAGTCGTGGTTCGCGGAGCACCCGCGCCTCGGGCGGACCCTGTTCGTGACGAACGAAGAAGTGCGGCAGCAGGTGGAGCTGTTCGAGGAGTCCGGTCTTCGACTTCGATTCCGCATCGAGCGCGACATCTACTCGGGGGCGTACCTCGCGTACGACGAGGCGGACCGCACCGGGCCCTAGTCAGCCGGCAGTCACACGGCGACGAACGCAGCGACGCGCGCGAGCGCCTCAGGCTGCAGGCGGTAGTACGCCCAGGTCCCCCGCTTGGTGCGAGAGAGGAAGCCCGCTTCGGTCAGCACCTTGAGGTGGTGCGAGACGGTGGGCTGCGACAGCCCCACGGGCTCGATGAGGTCGCACACGCACGCCTCCTGTCCCTCGGACGACGCGACGATCGACAGGAGCCGCAGGCGGGCGGGGTCGGCGAGCGCCTTGAGCGTCGTGGCGAGCTGCTCGGCCTCCGCCGTGCCGATGGGCTCCTTCGTGAGCGGGGCACAGCAGGCGGCGCCGCTGGAGATGTCAGTCACGTCGAGGAGCGAGGTCATACATCGATGATAATCGATATTGACAGGGATCGATAGATGCGCACATACTCAACATCGACGCTCATCGATACAACCGGAGGCACCCCGTGACCCTCGTCGACCTGACACCCCGCGCAACCCGATCCGACCGCCTCGCGACGCTGCCCGTGATCATCATCGGCGCCGGCCCGATCGGTCTCGCTGCCGCGGCCAACCTGGCTGACCGCGGCATCGCCTTCGTCGTGCTGGAGGCCGGGCGCGAGCTTGCGGCCGCCATCCGCCAGTGGGGTCACACTCGCCTGTTCTCCCCGTGGCGCCACCTCATCGACCCGGCGTCGAGACGGCTGCTCGAAGCCGCCGGATGGACCGCGCCGCGCGACGAGGGCGTCGCCCCGACCGGCGCCGAGCTCGTCCACGACTACCTTGCCCCGCTCGCCGCACTGGATGCCGTTCGCCCGCACGTCCAGTACGGCATGCGGGTGGTCGCGGTATCGCGCGAAGGCATGGACCGCACACGCACGGCCGGTCGGCCGGAGACGCCCTTCCTCGTCCGGGTTCGCACCTGGGACCACGGCGTCGAAGAACTGACGGGGCGCGCCGTCATCGACGCGTCCGGCACGTACAGCACCCCGAACCCGCTCGGATCGTCGGGACTCCGGCCCCTGGGCGCCGCAGATGCCGATGAGTTCGTCTGGCACGCCCTTCCCGATGTCCTGGGCGCCGACCGCCCGCACTTCGCCGGGCGGCACACGACCGTCGTCGGCGCCGGACACTCAGCCGCCAACACGCTCATCGCCCTGGCGAAGCTCGCTGACGAAGCTCCCGGCACGCGCGTGACGTGGCTCATCCGCAACGCCTCGGCGGTGCGCGTGTCGTCCTCTGCAGACGATGAGCTCGCTGACCGCGCAAGGCTCGGATCCCGCGTCGACCAGCTCGTCGACAGCGGCGCCGTGACGAAGATCGACTCGTACGAGATCTCCGGAGTCACCCGCCACGGCGACGGCGTCCGCCTCACCGGGCGACGTCGCGGAGAGCCGGCGACTCACGACACCGATCTCGTCGTGAACGCGACCGGGTTCCGCCCCGATCTCGACATGCTGCGCGAGATCCGCCTGGGCCTCGACGACATCGTGGAGGCCCCGGTGCGGCTCGCCCCGCTCATCGACCCGAACCTCCACTCGTGCGGCACGGTGCCGCCGCATGGATTCGACGAGCTCCGGCATCCGGAGCCCGGGTTCTTCATCGTCGGGATGAAGTCGTACGGACGCGCGCCCACATTCCTGCTCGCGACCGGGTACGAACAGGTCCGGTCGGTCACCGCCTGGATCGCCGGAGACATGCCCGCCGCCACGCGCGTGCAGCTGACCCTGCCCGCCACCGGCGTCTGCTCGACCGACCTCGGCGGAGGATCCTGCTGCTCATGATCTCCATCCGACCCCTCACTGCCGCCGACTGGCCGCAGGTGGAGGCGATCTTCGCGGCCGGTGTCGCCGCAGGCGAGGCCACCTTCGAGAGCGCCACGCCCACGTGGGAGGCATTCGACGCGGGCAAGGTGCCCGAGGCGCGACTCGTCGCAGTCGACGACGACGGCACGGTCGCCGGCTGGATCGCGGCGTCCCGCGTGTCATCGCGAGACGTGTACCGCGGCGTCATCGAGCATTCCGTCTACATCGCGCCCGAGCAGCAGGGCCGCGGCATCGGGCGGGCGCTGCTCGACGCGTTCATCGAGGCGGCCGAGGACGCCGGATACTGGACCATTCAGGCGAGCATCTTCCCCGAGAACACTGCGAGCCTCCGACTTCACACGCAGGCAGGCTTCCGCATGATCGGCACGCGCGAGCGCATCGCGCGTTCGCAACGCGGCCCGCACGCCGGACAATGGCGTGACACGATCCTCATCGAACGCCGATCGACACGAAATGGAACCGGAGACACCCCATGACCACCCCGACCGTGCTGTTCGTGTGCGTGCACAACGCCGGCCGCTCGCAGATGGCAGCCGGATTCCTGCGAGCGCTCGCGGGTGATCGCGTCCGCGTTCTCTCCGCAGGCTCCGAACCGAAAGACCAGCTCAACCCCGTCGCGGTCGAGGCGATGCGCGAGGCCGGCATCGACATCGCCGGCAATGCGCCCACGGTCCTGACCGTCGAGGCCGTCAGAGAATCGGACGTCGTCATCACGATGGGCTGCGGCGACGCGTGCCCCGTCTTCCCCGGCAAGCGCTACGAGGACTGGGAGCTCGACGACCCGGCCGGTCAGCCGATCGAAGTGGTCCGCGGCATCCGCGACGACATCCGCGCGCGCGTCGACGGCCTGATCGCGCAGCTCAGCGATCGGCAGGCGACCTGAGCGGACGCCCCCGACGCTCACTGGCCCGAATCGCCGCTGAGTGCGCCCCGATGTCCATGAACGGGGGTAGGTTCTTGCACGCAGAACGAAGGTGAGAGCCGGCGGGTCCGGCCGACACCGTCAGCTGAACCCGCAGCTTCGGACAGGAGTCCTGATGTTCTCCACCGTTCTCGCCCTGGGCGACACCGATATCAGCCTGGCTCACGGCATCGCGACCAACGCGGCGGGCGCCGGCACGGGCGCGGATGCCGATTCGCCCGCACGAGCGATCATCGTGTTCGCCGACCTTCGCGACCTGTCTCGCCACGACATCAAGGAGCGCCTCCGGTCGTTCTCGGCGCTCGCTCTCGCTGAGACCCGCCGTCGCCCTCGCATTCGCCACGTCGTGTTCGCCGTCATGCTCCCGCTGCGGCGCGCGTCGATGTTCGACCGGGTGGCGTCTGCCCTCGGCACCCGCCTGCATGCCGACCTCGAGCGCGAGCGCGGCCGCGACGTCGAGGTGACGTTCCTCGACGTGAGTCACTGCAATGACGCTCCCCTGCTCACCGAGCGGCTGCTGGCCCGCTCGAGCGACCCGACGGGGCGCAACGGCGTCGTCGTGCTCGACTGGGACGACATCCGCGACCACACCATCGCTCACGCCGCTCGCATCGAATACCTCTGAGCGCGCCGATGCGACCGACCGTGATCGAGCGCGACTGCGTCATCGCAGGGGGCGGACCGGCGGGCATGGTGCTGGGGTACCTGCTGGCCCGCGCAGGGCTGCGGGTGTCGGTGCTCGAGAAGCACGCCGACTTCCTGCGCGACTTCCGCGGCGACACGATCCACCCCTCCACCGTGCGACTGCTGCGCGAACAGGGACTCGGCGAGGCATTCCTCGAGCTGCCGCTTTCGCGGGTCGGATCCCTCGACGCGTCGATCGATGGGGTGCGGTTCACCGTGGCCGACTTCACGACACTCCCCGAGCCCGACGACTTCCT
>CALANM010000192.1 GCA_937926065.1 uncultured Microbacterium sp. | reverse complement strand
CGACCTTGAAGATGCGGACCAGGTCGCTGCAGAGGATGTCGGCATCCGTCGCCGGCTGCACGGGCGGGACGGCGTAGCCGTGCGGGTAGGTGGGCTGGCCCGTGTAGTACGCGTTCCAGTCGGGCGACCCGTCGGGCATCACCGGCAGCGGCGTGGCACCGTCGGCGTACGTCGGCCACTGCTGCACGGGCGCCGGGTAGTAGGCCGTGGGAGCCGCGGGACGCTGCTTCCTGGGCGCGAAGAGCGCATTGACGAGCGGGACCAGCGCAGTGCCGACGGCCGCCAGGATCGCCAGCGCGACGACCACACGCCAGTAGAACGGACGGAAGTCGACGTACTCCTCGATCAGCAGCGGCAGCACCAGCATCAGGGCGAGGATCACGACGAGGCTCATCGTGACGTACGCGACGATCGACGTGAACGTCGTGCGGTGACGCTCGTACGCCTTCGCGTAGAGGCGGATGTGGAGCAGCGCGCCCTGCAGGATCAGCACGATCAGCAGGAACTTCATGAACCGCTCGAAGCCGACGCCGAAGTACTCGTCGTTCTCCGGCATCCAGATGAGGAATGCGCCTATCAGCAGGATCGCCACCCAGATGACCATGCTCGTCAGCGCAAACCACGCCGGTCGGCGCGCGGCCAGGTTGGCTTCAAGGATCGCCACTCCGGCGAACGCCGCCAGCAGGATGATCGTGAGGAAGGCCTTGCCGATCATCCCGTTCGCATCGCCGGCGAGCACCCACACGACGCAGACGAGGGCCGCGGCGATCAGGGCGCCTATGGCCACCCAGATGGATGCGCGAAGGATCTTGCTGGATTTCGGATGCGTGATGGGTTCGCTCACGGCTGCTCCCTCCGGTCTGGGCCTGGGTCTGCCCCATCCTCGCACGTCGTCGTTCGAGGACAGAGGACGCTTGTGGACAGGCCGTTCACCTGTCAGGCGCCGACCGCGGCGCCCCCGACATCGGTCAGTGCCGCCGTCACGAGCGACACCGGCCGCTCCCCGCGTCCGTCGTCCAGCCGCTTCGCCATGATGCGGATCGCCTCCGGGTTGCTGTCGACGAGCACGAAGCGGCGGCCGAGCTCGCGCGCCGCAGCCCCGGTCGTGCCGCTCCCGGCGAAGTAGTCGAGCACCCAGTCACCGGGGTGGCTGCTGGCCTGGATCATCCGCCGCACGATGCCCACAGGCTTCTGCGTCGCGTAGCCCGTGCGCTCCTTGCTTCCGGTGGGCACGATCGTGTGCCACCACACGTCGGTGGGGAGCTTGCCCAGGGCGACCTTCTCGGCCGTCACCCGGCTCGGCGCCATGTACGGCTCGCGGTCGACGTCCTTGCCGTTCCAGACATAGTTCGCGGGGTCTTTCACGTAGACGAGGATGTTGTCGTGCTTGGCGGGCCAGCGGGTCGTCGATCGGGCGCCGTAGTCGTACGCCCAGATGATCTCGTTCAGGAAGCTGTCGCGCCCGAACATCGCGTCGAGCATGACCTTCGCGTAGTGCACCTCGCGATAGTCGAGGTGCAGGTAGAGAGTGCCGTCCGGCGTCAGCAGCCGCCATGCCTCGAACAGCCGAGGCTCGAGGAACCCCCAATAGTCGGTGAAGGCGTCGTCGTAATGATGCAGCGTGCTCCGGACGGTCTCGTACCGCTGGCCCTTGAAGCCAACGCGTGTGCCGTTCTCCGACCGACGGGTCTTGAGCGACTGCAGCCGCTGCGTGCGCCCGGTGTTGAACGGCGGGTCGATGTAGACGACACGGAAGCTCTCATCGGGCAGCGTGCGCAGGTAGTCGAGGTTGTCGGCTTCGACGATGAGATCGGGGCCGTCCGGGTTCCAGACGGCCGAAGCGCGCACGTTCGAGCCCGAGGTCACCCTATGAACGTTACCCGCGCCTGCACTGACCTGCCTGCCGTACCCATCGGCGACGGCGGATGCAAGCCCTTGCCCGAAGCGCAAGGAGCCGGAAGCCTCATGTCATGCGAGTTCGGCTGGCGCGCGGCGCCCTCAGCGCCCTGGTGGCATCCGGCATCCTGCTGCTTGCCGGATGCGGGCTGACCATCCCCAGCGACCCCGAAGGCACTCTCGACCGCGTGAGCGGAGACACGCTCCACGTGGGGATCAGCCCGAACAGCACCTTCACTCAGGTCGACGGAGGTGCCGTCTCGGGCTCTGAGGTCGACCTTGTGGAGGACTTCGCCGAGACCATCGATGCAGAGATCGTCTGGCAGGTCGGGTCGGAAGAGGCCCTCGTGCGCGATCTCGAGCACCACGAGCTCGACATCATCATCGGCGGCCTCACCGATGAGACCCCGTGGACCGACAAGGCCGGCATGACCCGGCCCTACGACGAGGTCACCGACGGCCGCGGAAAGACGCACAAGCTCGTCATGCTCGTGCCGGCCGGGGAGAACGCGTTCCTCGCCTCGCTCGAGACGTTCCTGACCGAAGCGGGTGCCCGATGAGCGTCCGGTTCGGCAACACCGAGCTGCCCGAGAAGCAGGTCGAGACGCTGCGTCGCGCGATCCGCCTGGAGTGGATCACCATCGGCTTCCTCGTCGTCACCGTGGTGCTCGTCTTCCTCGTGCTGGGGAACTCTCAGGCGATGAAGGCGGCATGGATCGAAGACCTGCTCTCGTTCATCCCGCCGATCGCGTTCCTGATCGCCGTCAAGGTGAACCGCAAGGCGCCGACGCTCGACCACCCGTACGGCTTCCACCGCTCCGTGGGCGTCGGGCACCTCGTCTCCGCCGTCGCGCTGACCTCGATGGGGACGTTCCTGGTCATCGACTCCGGCTCCGGTCTTCTCAGCGGCGAACACCCCACGATCGGCACCGTCGAGATCTTCGGCCATGTGATCTGGCTCGGCTGGCTCATGATCGGCGTCATGGCGCTCATCGCCGCGCCGCCCGTGTTCATCGGCCGGGCCAAGATCAAGCTCGCGCGCGACCTCCACAACAAGGTGCTCTACGCCGATGCCGACATGAACAAGGCCGACTGGATGACCGCCGTCGGCTCGATCGTCGGCGTCGCAGGTGTCGGCATCGGACTGTGGTGGCTCGACTACGCTGCGGCGCTCTTCATCGCCGGCGGCATCCTGTACGACGGGCTGCGCAACATGCGCGCGGCGATCCTCGACCTGATGGACGAGCGCGCCACTACGTTCGACGACCGCAAGCCCCACCCGGTCGGCCAGGAAGTCGAAGAGCTCCTGCGCAGCCTCAGGTGGGTGGAGGCTGCCGGATGCCGTGTGCGCGACGAAGGCCACGTGTTCCACATCGAGGCGTTCATCGTGCCCCGCCACCGCCGCACTCCGTCACTGCGGCGGCTGCGCGAAGCCCAGGACGCGTGCATCGACGTCGACTGGAAGGTGCAGGACATCGTGCTCGTGCTCGTCGACGAGCTGCCCGGCTTCGTCGAACAGCGTTCGAAGTGACGGGAGCGCCCGATCAGTAGGGGCGCTTCAGGTAGTCGATGGCCACCCAGCCGCGCAGCGAACCGTACCTCACCGAATACCACGTCGTGGGCGTACGCGAGTAATTCGCATAGATGCCGCCGGTGTGCACGACCCGCGCGCCCTTCGGAATCACCGTGATGACCTTGCCCGTCCAGGGCGTCTTCCTCAGGTTGACCGCCGTCTTGGTCACGCGGATGTCGGCGTCGATCAGGTACTTGGTGGCCGTCCAGCCGCTGGTGGTCGCGGGGCGCGAAGCGTAGTCGCCCCACTTGACGCTGCTCCAGGCGCCGCGTGTTCCGAGGACGTGCACCTTGGTTCCCTTCTTGAGAGTCGTCACGACACCAGTGCTGCCGGAGGCGCTCGCCCGCACATTCAGTGCTTTCGTGACGGCATACGCCTTGTTTCCGGCAGTGACCTTCTCGAGAACGGATGCGGGCGCCCACCCCGTTCCGTTCGCCGCGACGATCTTGCGCCAGGTGCCGGCGGCAGCGGTCGCCGTGACGTAAGAGTGGCCCAACACGGTGACGCCCGCGGCGGCCTTCTCCCCGGGCTGCGCGCGAAGCGTCACATCGGCCGCGAGCTCACGGGGAACGCGATTGAACGTGCGAGGAACCTCCTGGGTCACCGAGTACGGCACCCAGCCCTCGACGCCCTCAACTGTGACCTTGCGCCATGCGGGCACTTGCGCCGACACGGAGATCTCGTCGCCCGCCGACAGCGAGGCCACGGCATCCGCGTCGTGCGACGGCTCGGCCCGCACAGTGGTGTCCACCACCACGATCCGCAGGACCGCCGGCGAGATCGTCACTTCATCGACCGCCACTGCGGCTGGTGCCCCCGGCCCGCTCAGCACCCCGACCGTGAGTGCGAGGGCGGCGGCGGCGATGATGCCGACGAAGGAACGGAAGCGACGACGCTGTGACCACATGCGGCTCATTGTGACAGAGGCGCCGACAAAAGAAGCCCCCGCATCGCGGAGGCTTCAATCGTGGCGAGTGAGGGATTCGAACCCCCGAAGGCTATGCCGGCTGATTTACAGT
>CALANM010000191.1 GCA_937926065.1 uncultured Microbacterium sp. | reverse complement strand
TCCAGACCCGCACGCAGATCGCGTCGCTGCAGCGCCGCCTCGGCGTCACCACCGTGTACGTCACGCACGACCAGACCGAGGCGCTCACCATGGGCGACCGCATCGCCGTGCTCAAGGACGGCATCCTGCAGCAGGTCGGCACGCCGCGTGACCTGTACGAGAAGCCGAACAACGTGTTCGTCGCCGGCTTCATCGGCTCGCCCGCCATGAACCTGTTCTCCGCCGACGTGGCAGAGGGCGGCGTCCGCTTCGGCACCGCCGTCGTGGGTGTCGAGGCCGACGTGCTCGGCAAGGCGCACGGCTCGCAGGTGACCATCGGCATCCGCCCCGAGGACATCATCGTCAACCCGGAGGACGGCCAGGGCATCACGGTCGACGTCGACCTCGTCGAGGAGCTCGGCGCTGACGGCTACCTGTACGGCCACACCGACATCAACGGCAAGCGCACCGACCTGGTCGCGCGCGTCGACGGCCGCCGTCACCCGAACGCGGGCGAGAAGGTCGTGCTTGCGCCGGTCCCCGGCCACGTGCACGTCTTCGACGCCGAGACCGGCGAGCGCCTCACCGACAAGGCGATCGCCTCGGCCTGAGATACGACAAGCACGAACGACGCGGCGCGGCGGGTCACAGGACCCCCGCGCCGCGCCGCTTGTGACCGGCGAGCAGTGAAGGGAACGTCGTGGTGGAGTCGCTGACCATCACCGCCAGGAGCGTGGATGCCGGCCTGCTGGCGCTGCCGTGGTCGACGCCGCTCGAAGAGTGGACGAGCGAGACGATCGTGTCGCTGCCCAAGGGCATCTCGCGTCACCTGGTGCGCTTCGCCAACCTCTCGGGCCGCGTCGTCGCCGTCAAGGAGACGACCGCCGAGATGGCCCGCCGCGAGTACGAGATGCTCGGCGCGCTCGCGCGGCTCGACGTGCCGTGCGTGGAGCGCGTCGCCGTCATCGACGGCCGCCGCACCCCCAAGGGCGAGCCGCTGCCGGCCGCGCTCGTGACCGCGCATCTGCGCTTCTCGCTCCCCTACCGGGCCCTGTTCACGCAGGTCCTGCGCCCCGACACCGCCGGCCGCCTCGTCGACGCCCTTGCGGTGCTGCTCGTGCGCCTGCACAACATCGGCTTCTTCTGGGGCGACGTCTCGCTGTCGAACACGCTGTTCCGACGGGATGCCGGGGCGTTCGCCGCCTACCTCGTCGACGCCGAGACGGGCGAGCTCCACGAGCGCGGCCTCACGCGGGGCCAGCGGGAGCACGACCTCGATGTCGCTCGCACCAACATCGCCGGCGAGCTCATGGACCTCGAAGCCGGCGGGCGTCTGGAGCGCGGCATCGACGCCGTGCAGATCGCCGACCGCATCATGTCGTCGTACTGGTCGCTGTGGGGCGCCCTCAACGATCAGGAGACCTTCCCCGTCAACGAGTCGTGGCGCATCACCGAGCGCGTGCACAGGCTCAACGACCTCGGCTTCGACATCGACGAGATGTCGATCCAGACGATCGCCGACGGCACGCGCGTGTCGATCCAGCCGAAGGTCGTGGATGCCGGGCATCACCAGCGTCGTCTGCTGCGCCTGACGGGTCTCGACGTGCAGGAGAACCAGGCGCGAAGGCTCCTGAATGACATGGACGAGTTCCGCGCGCGCGTGTCGCGCCTGGGCTCCGACGAGGAGATGGTGGCGCACGAGTGGCTGACGCGTGTCTTCGAGCCCGTCATCAAGGCGATCCCCTATGACCTGCGCGCCAAGCTGGAGCCGGCGGAGGTGTTCCACCAGGTGCTCGAGCACCGCTGGTACATGTCTCAGGCCCGGGGCAAGTCGGTGCCGATCGCCGAGGTGGTCTCGTCGTACATCGACGACGTTCTGCGCCACCGCCGCGACGAGGCGACCGTGATGGGCCCGCCCACCGAGACGATGGCGCTGCCGGTGGTGACCGGCGCGATCCAGATCGATGAAGAGGAAGACGAGGGCGTCGACTGGCGCGACCTGGTCTGAGCCGTTCCGACACGAAGGAGAGCCCGTGATCCTGCACCTGGCGATGTTCACCTGGGTCGACTCGGTGACCGACGACGACGTCGACCGCCTGACGACCGCGCTGACCGAGATGGCCGCCGGCATCCCCGAGCTGCGCTCGTATGTGGCCGGCGCGAACCTGCGCGTGCGTCCGAGCGCCGCCGACTACGCGGTCGCGGCGATCGTCGACGACGAGTCAGCCCTCGCCGCCTACCTCGACCATCCCGCCCACAAGGCCGTCTATGAGGCGCATCTGGGGTGGATGATCGCGGACCGTCACGCGGCGCAGCTGCCGGTCGCAGAGGGCGCACTCACCGCGTGACGCTCGCGCGTCAGTAGCCGACGGTGAAGCGCTGGCGCGAATGCTTCGGCTGCTCGACCTCGTCGAGCACGGCGACGGCGAGGTCGGGGCCCGAGATGTAGGACTCGCCTGCCTCGTCGGTCACGATGACGTCGCCGCCGATGCGGTACTCCCCTGTGCGCTCCCCCGGGTTCCAGGCGCCGAAGCCGCCTGCCGGGTGCACGAAGAACCAGTCGAGGCCCGACTCGTCCGCCTGCAGGTCTTCCAGCACGCCGATCGCCTCGAGCGCCTCGGCCTTGAACGCCTCGGGGAATCCGCTGTCGACCACCCGGGGTCCGCCGGGGGCGACGAGGCTGCCGCCTGCACCGCCGATGACGCCGACGCGCACCCCCTCGGGAAGCTGAGAGAACAGCGCCGCCAGGTTGGGTCGCACGAGTCCGAGCATGTCGCCGCGGGGAGCGACCGCCACGATCACGACGTCGACGCCGGCGAGCTGCTCGGCCAGGGCGGGGACATCGAGCAGCGATGCCTCGACGTACGTGGCGCCTTCGACGCGCTCCGACGGCGTATGACGCGCGATCGAGAGCACGGTGTGCCCGCGACGGACGGCTTCGGCGACGATGTTGCGCCCGGCGTAGCCGGTGCCCCCGATGACGGCGATGGTGGCCATGGTTGATCCTTTCGCGTGACGGATGTCTGACGGGTGCAACCCGCCTCGCACCGACATTCATTCCCGCGAATGCAGACTGTCCGCGGCGGATGCCGAGGCGTACGGCTCAGTCGGTCGCCGACCCTTCGACGGGCGGGAGGACGAGCGACTTGACGGCAGGCGGGCGCCCCTCCGCGATCGGGAGGAGCGCGTCGTCGACCAGCCGTTCGAAAGGGATCGGCTCAGGCGCGACGATGCCCCACCGTTTCGCGCGCGCGGCGACCAGGCGGGCGGCGTCATCGAGGTCGGTCTCGCGGACCATCGCGTTGGTGCCGACGATCGTGAGCTCCCGTACCGTCACCCGGCCGAGATCGACGGGCGCCGGCGCCTTCGCGATGCCCACGGCCACGATCGTCGTTCCCATCGGCACGATCTCGATCGCGAGGTCCATGCCCCGCTGCGACCCTGTGACTTCGAAGAAGACGGGCAGCGCCTCGCCCCACGTCGCCGAGATCTCCGCGGCCGCGGTCTCGGTGCCGCCGCGGATGACGACGTCGGCGCCCAGCTCACGGGCGAGCTCGAGCCTGACGGGATCGAGGTCGACGGCGACGACACGTGCGCCCAGGTCGACGAGCACATGGATGAGGAAGGCGCCGATCCCGCCGACGCCCTGAACGACGGCGATGTCGCCGGCGCGGACGCCGGAGCGCCGCGCGGAGTGCACCGCGATCGACATCGGCTGCACGAGGGCCGCCTCATGCTCGTCGAGCCCCCAGGCGCCGGCATCGACGCAGCTCTCGACCGGCGCGGTCACGTAGCGAGCGAGCGCACCGGGGCGGTGCAGGCCGACGGAGGAGTAGCGGCGGCAGACGTTCGAGCGACCGCTGCGGCACAGCTCGCACTCGCCGCAGGGCGCCGCGCCGCAGGATGCCGCGAGCCGCCCGAGCCAGCCGGGATCGACGTCGTCGCCGACGGCCACGACGCGGCCCGCGAACTCATGGCCCATCGTGAGCGGCCCGACGTGGCCGGTCACCGGATGCGGCACGTCGATCGGCAGGAGCTTCGGGCCATGCGCCCACTCGCCGGCATCCGTGCCGCACACCCCCACCGCCGTCACCTCGAGCAGCAGCTCGCCGCGAGCCGGCGCGGGCGTCGCGACCTCTTCGAAGCGCAGATCCCGGCGACCATGCAGCACGGCGGCCCGCATGGTCGCCGGAATCCGCGTCGTCATCGGGTCAGTCGCTGAGGCCGTCGGTGACGTCGGCGTTCTCCGACTCGAGCTGGAGCCCGGCTCCGCGCGCGACCGTGAGCAGCAGCGTCGCGAAGTCCTGCTCCGTGTTGCCGGAGCCGACCTCCTGCGCGACGATCTGGCGCGTGGCCGACGCGATCGGCATGGGCACGGCGAGGCGGTACGCGGCATCCAGCCCCAGGTCGAAGTCCTTCTGGAGCAGGGGCATCGTGAACGTCGGCGTGAAGTCGAGGTTGACGAACGCGGGCGTCTTGTAACCCGTGAACACCGAACCCATGACCGAGTCGTTCAGGAAGGAGAGGAACGCCTCGCGCGAGACGCCGCCCTTCTGGGCGAGCACCGTGATCTCGGCGAGTGACTGCGTCACGACGCCCAGGAACACGTTGTGCGCGATCTTCACGAGACGGGCGACCTCGCCCTCGCCCACGTAGGTCACGCCGCGTCCGAAGACCTGCAGCACGGGCTCGACCTGCTCGAACACGTCGCGGGGACCCGAGACGGCGACCGTGAGCTTGCCGGCGGCGATGACGGCGGGGTTGCCGGAGACGGGCGTGGCGAGGAAGCCGGTGCCCTTCTCCGAGGCAGCCGCACGCACCTTCTCGCTCGTCGCAACCGACACCGTCGACACGTCAGCGAGGGCGCGCGGACCCGAGTCTCCCGTCAGCAGACCGTCGGGACCGAGGAGGACGGCCTCGAGGTCCTTGTCTGCCGACACCATGCTGAAGACGATGTCGCGGTCGGCCAGGTCGACGGGGCGGGCCGCGTGGGTGGCGCCCGCGTCGATGAGCGGCTGCACCTTGGAGGCGGTGCGGTTGTAGACGGCGACGTCGTAGCCGGCAGCCAGCAGTCGCTGAACGAGCTGGGCGCCCATGCGGCCCGCGCCGATCCAGCCGATGGAGGGCAGGTTGTCGGTCATGGTGTGGTTCCTTCTTTCTGTGTGGGGACTGCGGCGACGGCATCGTGTGCGGAGTCGAGCTCCTTGCGGACGGCGCCGCCGAAATAGAGGTCGGCGATCTCCGGGTCGTCGAGCACCTGGTCGGCGGGCGCCGTCATGAGCACGCGGCCGCTCTCCATGACGATGCCGACGTTGGCCATGCGGAGGCCGAAGCGCACGTTCTGCTCGACCATGAGCACGGCCTTGCCCGCCTGCAGCATGATCGCGACCGCCTCGTCGATGACGCCCAGCGACTTGGGGTCCAGGCCGAGCGACGGCTCGTCGAGCAGGACGAGCTTCGGGTCGAGCATGAGCGAGCGCGCGAACTCGACCATCCGCCGCTGGCCGCCCGACAGGTTGCCGCACTTGATGCCGGTGCGGTCCTTGACGAGCGGGAACATGTCGAGCACACGCTCGTAGCGCTCCCGGACCAGGGCGCGCTCACGCCGGATGACGTAGGCGCCCATGAGGATGTTGTCGCGCACCGTCAGATTGGAGAACAGGCCGTTGGTCTGCGGCACCTGCGTGATGCCCCGGGCGAGGACCTCGTGGGGCGGGAGGCCGGTGATGTCCTCCCCTTCCAGATGCACAGTGCCGGCCGAGGGCGACAGGAGGCCGCTCACGACGCGCAGCACGGTGGACTTGCCTGCGCCGTTCGGTCCGACGATGCAGCCGAGCTCCCCGGCCTGCACCTCGAGCGTCACGCCCTGCAGCACGTTTCCGCCGCCGTAGCCGGCGACCACTCCTTCGAGGCGGATCATCGCCGGGCTCCCTTCACGACGGCCACGCCGCCGGTCTTGGACTGCTGGTCGAGCAGGTAGTCGTCGCCGAGGTAGGCGTCGAGCACGATCGGGTCCTTCTGGATCATGTCCGGTGCGCCTTCGGCGATGACCCTGCCCTTGGCGAGGACGCGGATCGGGTCGCACAGGTCGAGCACGAACGGCATGTTGTGCTCGACGAGGAGGAACGTCGTGCCCTGCGCGTTGAGCTCGCGGATGAGGCCGCCCATCCGCTCGATGAGGGTCGGGTTGATGCCGCCCGCCGGTTCGTCGAGCATGATGAGCTTCGGCTCGAGCATGAGGACCTGCGCGAGCTCGACCAGCTTCTGCTGCCCATAGCTGAGCGATGCCGCGGGGGCGTCGCGGTATGCCGACATGCCCACGAAGGCGAGCAGCTCCTCGGCCTTGGCCGCTTCAGTGCCGCTCACGGCGCCCAGGCCCAGCTGCCGGAAGGAGAAGTCCCGCAGCGGTGCGACGAGATTCTCCAGCACCGTCATCTCGCGGAACAGGCGCGTGATCTGGAACGTGCGCCCGATGCCGCGGTGCGCCCGCGACCACGGATCGCGGCCGAGCGGCTGGCCGTCGAACAGCACCTGACCGGCATCCGCGGTCATCGTGCCGGAGATGAGGTTGAACACCGTCGTCTTGCCCGAGCCGTTCGGCCCGATGAGGGCCGTGATCGACCCCTCCGGCACCGTGAAGGAGCACTCGTCGACGGCGTGGTTGCCTCCGAAGCTCTTGTGCAGGCCGCGGACCTCCAGGAGCGGACGGGCGTCCGCCTTCGGCGCGGCGCGCTCGACGACGACCGCCGGGCGCGAGTCGAGCCGGGCTCCCGACAGCCCGACCGCGTCGCGACTGCGGATCTTCTCGCGCAGGGCGCGGATGCCGGGGATGATGCCCTGCGGCAGCAGCACGACGAGGAGCACGAGGAGTCCGCCGAACAGCACGAGGCGCGCGTTGCCGCCGCCGAACGAGTTGTTCGCCAGAGCGTTGAGCGGCTCGATGAGGAATGCGCCGAGCACGGGCCCGAACAGGGTGCCGCGTCCGCCGAGGATGACGGCCAGCACCATCTGCACGCAGATGATGATCGAGAACATGCCGATCGGGTCGACGAACGACAGGTAGTAGCCGTAGACCGAGCCCGCCATGCCGACGAACACGGCGCTGAGGCCGAACGCGAGCACTTTGTAGATGGGCGCGTTGATGCCGATCGTGCCGGCCTTGCCCTCGTCTTCCCGGATGGCGATGAGACCCGTGCCGAACTTGGTGCGCCGGATCCACCACGACATCAGCACCGACAGCGCCAGCAGCGCGACCAGGAGCAGGTGGAACGGCCAGTTGCGCCATTCGCGGGGCCAGTCGGGCAGCGGGAGCGTGATGCCGGCCGAGCCGTTGGTGACCTCGGTCCACTCGATCGCGACGAACTGCACGAGGAACAGGAACGCGATCGTGATGATGACGAAGGACGGCCCGCGCGAGCGGTATGTGACGAGCGCCAGCAGCATCGCGATCAGTGCCGCGCCGATGCCCGACAGCGGCATCCACACGAACGGGCTCACCTCGGGGGCGACCCGCGTCAGCACCGCGGTGATGTATGCGCCGATCCCGAGGAACGCGCCCTGGCTGAGCGACAGGTACCCCGCGTAGCCCGTGATGATGTTGAGGCCCGACGCGCCGATCGCGAGAACGAGGGCGAGGATGACGGTGTTCTGCGCCGACGCGGACGGCGACAGGGGGAACAGCACCAGCACGACCGCCGCGATCACGAGGATCACGCGCGTGCCGATCTTCCAGACGCGGTCGCCCAGCAGGCGTTCGCGGAGGGACGTCGAAGCGGAGGCGGTCATGCGACGGCATCCTCTCGGAGTCGGGTTCCGAGCAGCCCCTGGGGCCGCACGAGGAGAACGATGAAGATGACGATGAACGGCACGGCGATCGGCCACGCGGCCCCGATGTAGGCGGTCGCGAGCATCTCGGCCACCCCGATCACGAGCGCTCCCGCGACGGCCCCGGGAAGGCTCCCGAGGCCGCCGAGCACGACGATCGCGAGCAGACGGGCGATCCACTGGTAGTGCGATCCGGGAAGGAACGGGTAGATCGTGCTGATCATCGCGCCGCTCGCGGCGAGGGTGGCGATGCCGATCGCGAAGGTCGCGGCTGCGACAGTCGCCACGCTCACGCCCACCAGGAGCGCTCCGTGCTCGTTGACGGATGCCGCGCGGATGGCGCGGCCGAGCCATGTGCGGTTCAGGAGCACGGCGAGCGCGGCCAGCACGACCACGGCGACGCCCGCAGCGATCAGCTGCGCGGTCGAGGCGTAGAACGGGCCGAACGTGATCGACGCGTCGGTGTAGGGCGTGCGCACGGCGTGCGACGTGTTGCCCCAGATGAAGCCCATGACCCCCTCGAGCAGAAGCGCGATCCCGAAGGTCGCCAGCACCGTCATGCTGACGTGCTGTCCGCGGACCCTCTTGATGACCGTGACGTACAGCAGCCAGCCGACGCCGAACATCACGACGACGAGCAGCGGGATCGACACGAGAGGATCAAGGCCCCACGCGCTCCAGAGCGAGTAGGTCAGGAACGCCGCGAAGATGGCGAGGGCGCCATGCGCGAGGTTGATGACACGCATCACTCCGAAGATGAGCGTGAGCCCGGATGCCATCAGCGCGTACACCGCGCCGATGAGCAGTCCTTGGATGAGCGTCTGGACGAGGGTGGTCATGGGTTCACCTGTGCGCGGCGATCAGAACGCCGAGCCCTTCCAGCGGAGGATCTGGTCGGAGGTCGAGGCGTCTTCGGGAAGGACGACCTCGGAGGCGCCGTCCTGCCACTGGCCGACGAGGAAGTCGCCCTTCGGGCTTCCGTCCTCGTTCCAGCTCAGCGTGCCCAGGATCGTGGGCACCTCGTGGGTGCGGATCCAGTCGGCGAGCGCGCGCTGGTCGTCGAGCGAGCCGACGGCCTCGACTGCGGCGGCGAGGACGGTCGCGGCGGCGAAGCCGTCAGCGGCGTCCTCCGGCGGCTCCCCGCCGAACATCTCCTTGTACTTGGCGACGAACTCCTCGTTGCCGGGCGTCGCGGCGGCCACGTGGTAGCTCGACGAGAAGAACACGCCCTCCGCGTTCTCCGCGCCGACGCCTTCGACGTACTGCTGACCGTAGGTCGGCGACGACGACTGGTAGAGGATGTCGGGGCTGAAGCCGGCACGCAGGAGCGAGCGCACGAAGTTCACGCCGTCCTCGAACTGGGCGCCCTGCACGATGATGTCGGCGTCGGCGTCCTTGATCGAGTTGACGATCGAGTCGAAGTTCTTCGTCGTGGCCGGGTAGACGTCCTTGTAGACGGTCTCGATGCCGGCGGCCGACAGGATCTTCTCCGCGCCTTCGACGACGGGACCTGCGAACGGGTCGTCGAGCGACGGGTACGCGGCGCGCTGAGGACGCTGGTCCTCAGGGAGGGACGCGACCCATTCGGCGAACACCTTCGCCTGGTCGGTGGCGACGGCCTGCTGCGAGAAGAAGATGAACTCGAACCCGCGGTTGTACATGTCGGGCGAGCCGCACGACGGGCACACGAACACCATCTCGGCTCGCTCGGCGACGGCCGAGGCGGGGATGTTCAGGAGCGACGACTGGCTGCCGAGAAGAAGGTCGACCCCGTCCTGGTCGATGAGCGTGTTGTAGTTGGTCACGACGGTGTTCTGGTTGGTGGCGTCGTCCTTGACGACGATCTCGACGTCGCGTCCGAGGAGTCCTCCAGCCTCGTTCTGCAGCTCGACCCAGACCTCATAGCCCTGCTGCGTGTCGAGACCGCCCTGGCTGAACTCACCCGTGAGCGGGAGGGAGGCGCCGATCCTGATGGGACCCTGGTCGGCGTCGGTGTCGCCGGGCGCGGGACTGTCTGCCGCGCAGGCGGATAATGCGAGTGCGCTCACGGCGACGCCGGCGAGCGCCCCTATGAGCCGTGTGATGGCGGACCTCTGCATGTGACTAACCTCTCTGTTAGCTGCCTCTGACGCACGGAGCATCCGGGCGTCATTGCCCGATTCCTGCAATCGATTGCACTCATCTTAGAGCGCGATTGCATCCAAAGTCAACGATTCACTCGCGTGCCGGACCCGTCGACTCGCGCACGATGAGAGAGACCGGGAGGGTCACCATGACGCGCTCCTGGAGCGCGTCATCGGGTCCGTCGACAGCGGCGAGCAGCGTGCGGGCCGCCTGGATGCCGATGTCGCGCAGCGGAACGTGCACCGTCGTGAGCGACGGCGAGAAGTCGCCCGCGAACGGCATGTCGTTGAACCCCACGACGCTGATGTCGCCGGGGCACTCGAGCCCGTGCGCGCGCATGGAGCGGATCACCCCGAGGGCCACGAGGTCGTTGCCGGCGACGACGGCCGTCGGCAGCGGCTCGCC
>CALANM010000190.1 GCA_937926065.1 uncultured Microbacterium sp. | reverse complement strand
CGCGGCCGCCAGATGCGGGCCGGTGAGACGGAACGCCTCGAGGACGCCGCGGGGAGTCCCGCTCTCGCCGTAGCGGTCGTGCACGCCGCAGCGCAGGAGCGGCCGCGGCATCCGCGCCGTGAGCATCTCCGCCACCGCGCTGCCGAAGCCGCCGGCGACCTGCGCCTCCTCCGCCGTCACGATCCTGCCCGTCTTGGCGACGCTGGCCAGCAGGGTCTCCTCATCGAGCGGCTTGATGGTGGGGACGTGAACGACCTCGGCGTCGATGCCGGCCTCGCGCAGCTCGTGCGCCGCCTGCAGCAGCTCGTAGGTCATGGTGCCGGTGCCAGCGAGCGTGACGTCCGAGCCGGGCAGGACGACATAGGCCCGCCCGATCTCGAACGGCGATGCATCCGTGCTGAACACCGGCGTGCTGTCGCGTGCGAGGCGGAGGTAGGTGGGCAGCCCGTTCGCGGCGAGGGCGATGGTCGCCTTCTCCGCCTCGACGCTGTCCCCGGGGGCGATCACGACCATGTTCGGCATGACGCGCATGAGAGCGATGTCTTCGAGCATCTGGTGCGTGGCGCCGTCCGGCCCGACGTTGAGCCCCGCGTGCGACCCGATCACCTTCACGGGCTGCTGGTTGAGGCACGCCGTCGTCTTGATCTGCTCCCAGTTGCGTCCGGGGCTGAAGGCCGCGTAGCTGCTCGTGAAGGGGATCTTCCCCGCGAGCGCCATGCCGCTGGCCACCGTCACGAGGTTCTGCTCCGCGACGCCGACCTCGATGAAGCGGTGCGGGAACTCCTCCTGGAAGAGGCTCATCTGCGTGCTCTCGGTCAGGTCGGCGCACAGGGCGACCACCCGGTCGTCACGACGGCCGGCCTCCCGCAGCCCACGTCCGAAGCCGGCACGGATCGGCTCTCGGCGGACGTCCGCCGAGAAGACGTCGTCTCGCAGCGGATACGCGCTCATGCCGGCACCTCCCCGAGTGCGTCGAGCGCCACGCGGGCCTCCTCGGGCCCCGGAGGCTTCCCGTGCCAGCGGTAGTCGTACTCCATGAACGGCACCCCCTTGCCGGGAATCGTGTGGGCGATGATCACCGACGGCTTGTGGGCGACGGCCTTGGCAGTGCTGACCGCGTCGAGGATCGCCTGCATGCTGTGACCGTCGATCTCGATGACGTGCCATCCGAACGACTCCCACTTGCCGCGCAGGTCCTCCAGCGGCATGACGTCTTCTGTGGAGCCGTCGATCTGGATGAAGTTGCGGTCGACGATGCCGATCAGCTGGCGGAGCCGGTACTTCCCGGCGAACATCGCCGCCTCCCAGATGTTTCCCTCGTTGAGCTCGCCGTCGCCCATCATGACGTAGACGAACCGGTGCGGGTCGGGATCGATGTGCTGCAGGACGTATGCATAGCCGGCGCCCTGGGACAGGCCGCTGCCGAGGGGGCCGCTCGTGGTCTCGAGCCCGGC
The DNA here is from genome assembly GCA_937926065.1 of uncultured Microbacterium sp. Taxonomy (GTDB): domain Bacteria; phylum Actinomycetota; class Actinomycetes; order Actinomycetales; family Microbacteriaceae; genus Microbacterium. The sequence continues at coordinate 3,615 of CALANM010000190.1, read as the reverse complement.
GAGCGCGGTGCGCTCCGGGTGACCCTGCAGCCGGGAGCCGAGACGCCGCAGCGTCTCGAGCTCCTCGACCGGGAAGTAGCCGCTGTGGGCCATCGCGGCGTAGAGGACCGGCGCGGTGTGCCCGTTGCTGAGCATGAAGATGTCGCGCTCGGGCCAGTCGGGATTCTCGGGGTCGTGCCGGAGGATGCGGAAGTACAGCGCGGTGAGCAGGTCGGCCATGCCGAGCGGCCCGGCGCTGTGTCCGCTTCCGGCGCGCTCCAGCATCTCGACGATGGACCGGCGGATGCGCACCGCGATCGCCTCGAGCTCTCGGACAGAGGGCTCGGCGGTTCGCGTGGGTGCGGTGAGGACGTCTCCTCCGGCGCGGGGGCTCGTCACGGTGTCTTCCTTCCGACAGCACTGGCGGATCTTTCACATAGCGCAATGCGATTGCGTATAATGAAGCCTATCGGTCTTCCCCGCACCGACGCAACGGCGCCTCGCGCGCACACGTCGAGGCGGTGGGCGCAGCGACCGATGGAAGGAGCATCGTGGCCGACCGCCCGCCACGCGGAACCTATGAGCTGAGCAGCGTGGACCGCGCCCTGCAGGTGCTCGACATCCTCGCCGCCACCCCGCGCCTCCGCCTCGCGGAGATCAGCGAGCGGCTCGGAGCCAACCCGAGCACCGTCCTTCGGGCCCTGCGCGTGCTGGAAGGCCGCGGTCTGGTGCGGCGCGCCCCGACCGACGTGGAGTACGTGCTGGGTGCGCGACTGGTCGAGCTGGGCCGAGCCGCCGTGACCTCCCTCGACCTCGCCCACGCCCTGCGTGAAGCGGCTCGCCCTGTGGCCGCGAGTCTCGACGCCACCGCCCACATCGGAATGGTGCGCGCGGGGATGATCACCGTCGTCGACAAGATCGACCCGCCCCGCTCCCCCGTCCAGTACTCCTCGGTGGGGTCCCGGATGCCGCTGCACGCGACCGCCGCCGGAAAGGCGGCCCTCGCGCTCGGCGCCCGGCTCGAGCACGCGGACCTTCCCGCCTTCACACCGCGCACCATCGTCCACCGCTCCGCCCTCGACGACGACATCGCCCGCACTGCGGCGCGGCGCTACAGCATCGAGTTCGAGGAGTACCACCGCGGCTTCGCCTGCGTGGGGTCCGCTCTCGCAGCCGGCGACGACATCCACACGGTGAGCATCTCGGGGTCTGCAGACGACCCCTCGACGCTCGAAGAGTGGGGCGCGCGTCTTCGCGACGCGGTCGACGCTGTGCAGCGCGAGCACCGAGGCGCCGTCCGCGGTCTCTGACTCAGCCCACGACGGCGACGCCGTCCGCCGCCCTCGCGACCGCCCGCACATGGGCCTCCAGGAACGGCGCCCAGTCCTCCGGTCCCGACCCGGCCGGCGCTTTCACCTTCACGCCGAGGTATCGCAGGCCCGGCGCGTCGAGCGCCAGCCCCACGCAGCGCGCGACCTCGTCTCGCGTCAGCAGACTCGCGTCGGCCGCCGCGGCGAGCGGGCCGTCGCCCCATCCGCGCATCGGGACATGCCGATCGTCGAACGCCGCGCCGTAGGGACCGTCGGCATCCGCGCAGCCCGAGAACACGACCCCGACGAGAGTCCCCGCTTCCCGTGCGGCGAGGATGTGCGCGGCGGGGCCGTCGGCGTCCCGGGTCTCGATCGCGGAGCGTCCCCAGTTGACGACCGTGCCGATCCCGCGCTCGGCGCACAGGGCGATCTCCTCCTCGAGCGACAGGAAGCCCTTCGCCGGCGGATGATCGCCGCGCAGCGCATCGCAGTGCTCGACCGCGAGCTCCGCTCCGCTCCAGTCCCAGTCGCGCACCTCGTCGAGGGTGCGCGCGAAGGCGTCGGCGGATGACGCTCCGCGCCCGGGTGCGCTGTGCACCTGCACCGTCGAGATGCGGCCCTCGCCGTCGGCGTTCACGTCGCGGACGAATTCGCATGCGGCGCGCAGAATGCGCAATGCCGCCGCACGTCCCTCCTCGTCGACTGCGGCGGGGCCCACGCGGGGATCCCTCTCGACGGCGCTCATGACCGCGGGGATCGTCGTGAGCACGTGGTCGCCCGCGAGCCGGGCGAGCAGAGCCGCGTCCCGCCACGGCGACGACGCTTCCATGAAGGGCGCCTCCAGGCCGGTCACCCCCTCGATCCGGACGGCACGCTCCGTCAGCACGTCGAAGTCCTCGGGGCCCTGGAGGGGACGCGGAAGGGTGCCGTAGGAGCCGAGGATCAGGTTCATGTCGTCCTTTCGGAGGGCGAGTCGGAGGGCGTGGCGTCGACGGGCGCGACGCCGATCAGGGCGCACAGGAGCTCGTTCAAGGGGGTGGGGATGCCGTGCCGGATCCCGCCGCGCACGACGGCGCCGTTGCGGATGTCGACCTCGGTGCGACGCCCGGCGCGCCGGTCGGCGAGCAGCGAGTTGACGAACATCGGGGGCGACGCCTGCATGCGCGCGAGCACCTGGTCGGGGAGCCCGTCCGGAAGGTCGGCGCCCTCGGCCCGACCGACCGCCACCGTCTCGGCGACGACCTTACGGATGGCGTGGGCGATCGGCTCCTGCCGGGAGATCCCGTTGGGCTGGCCGGTCGCCGCGCACAGGGCGCCGGCGGCGTTGACGCAGAGCTTGCGCCACGCCGCGGTCACGAAGTCGGATGTCGCCGTCGCCTCGATGGGCGTCGACGAGAAGAGATCGACGAACGCGCGCCCCGCCTCGTCGTCGGGGACGACCAGAGTCCCGAAGGCGCTCTGCACGACGACATCGCCGCGCCGCTCGGCGGGGATGTCGACCACCACCGGAACGATGCGCTCGCGCGGCAGCACATCGGCGACGCACTCGGCCTGCTCGACCCCGTTCTGGAGCACGGCGACCCGTGTGCGGTCGCCGACGCAGCGATCGAGCCAGGCGCGTGCCGACGGCACGTCGTAGCCTTTGACCGCCAGAAGCACCCAGTCGACCACGCGGGCCGCGCCCGGTTCGGTCCACATCTCCGGGAACACGGCGCGCGGACCGCTCGGCGAATCCACGCGCAGACCGTCCCGCGGGCTCCGGGTGGCGACGGAGAGTTCGACGCCGGGAACCGACGCCAGCCACGCTCCCACCGATGTGCCGATCGCGCCCGGGCCGATGAGCGCCACCGTCGTCATCGCCGGTCTCCCGCCATCGAGGCCGTCGCGACGACGCGGCTCACGTCGCGCAGCGTGTCTCGCGTGCCGATGTTGCCCGGCACGACCGCATACAGGAGCCCCGGCGGCCGGACCGCTTCGGGGCTGTCGGGGAGCACCCACAGCGACACACCCGCCTCGAGCTGACCGGCGACCCAGGCGTGGCCACGGCCCAGCCCCGTGCGGGCGACCTCGGCGGACGTGATCCCGCCTTTCGCGACGACGGCGCGGGCGAACGGCGCCAGCTGCTGTGTCGCTGCGATCAGCGCTCGCATCACCGCGTCGGCGTCGGTCAGGGACGAGTGCTCGGAGCGACGGTGCCGCTCCGACGAGATCACGACAGCGCCGGCGCGGAGGTCGGACCTGGCCGCCGCCGCGAGGGCGCGCCCGGCCGCCTCGGGGTCACGCAGCGCATCGGCGGTGGCGACCTCGTGCACCGCCATCGGCTCGG
>CALANM010000189.1 GCA_937926065.1 uncultured Microbacterium sp. | reverse complement strand
GGCAAGGCCGTCGCGACCGAAGACGACGACTGGGACTTCTAAAGACCCTGTGCGGTGAAGACGACCGCGGCCCTGAATAGGTCTTCTTCCGGATGTGTCAGCCGTCCTCGACTCTCAGTGCGGACGGCACGCAGGACTGGATAAGTTGTCTCGATGAGACTCGCGACCGAGTCGACGCACTGGCGAGGTATCGGAGGCACAAATGAACACGACGAGCATCAAGGTGGCAACTGTCCTCGCCGCGATCGCACTGCTGGCAGGCTGCACCGCGACGACACCAGGGGCGGCAGCATCCACCACGGCGAGCAACGACCCGACACCTGCCCCCACGGTGACCGTCACCGTGACCGCTACCCCAGAACCCGATGAGCCTGTCAGCGACGAGATGCCCGACCAGCCAGTCATGAGCAGCGCCGACGCCGTCGAGCAGTGCCTCGAGTACGCGAAAACCGATAACTCCGAGTCGACGCCGACCGGGCAGCCATACACCTTCCTGATGCACAACGGCTCTTGGCTCGTCGTCGTCGAAGGCGAGAACATGCACGGCCCGCTGTACATCTCCTGCGCCGTGGGCGGGGACCCGGCCGTCGCGTACAGCGAGTCGTCCCTCGATTCCCTCGACCCGTCCTGGTTCGACAGCATCATCAACGGCAACGGCGGATTGTGAACGCCAGAACATAGAGCGCCACGGCGGTGTCTGGTCGCCAGCACCGCCGTCGCGCTCACGGTATTGCTCGCAGCCGAGGCACAACTGCGTCTCGCAGCGGGGCTCGAAACGGTGGTCCCTTCGGCTCGTGCGGATCTGCGCGTGAAAAGGCGTTCGCGCCGCACGCATGAGGCGTACGGCGCGAACGCGGCAGGGGACGCGACGGTGACCGCGTCAGTGGGTCACTCGGCGAGCAGGCTGCAGCCTTCGTCGCCCTCGCCCACGCAGAGCACGAGCGTGGCGGGGTCGACGAGCTCGTCGGGCACCTGGTAGTTCCACACGAACGTGTAGGACTTGCCGGGCGCGAGCTCGAAGTCCATGTACTGATTGGCGACGCCTTCGGCCGAGAACGTCTCGTCGGCGGTCGAGCGCAGCACCGGGGCGACATCGGCGGCGCCGACCTCCTCGCTCACCCACTGGCCGACGTTCGCCGTCACCCACTGGTGGCCGGCTTCTGCCTCGCCGAGGGTCTCGTTCGGGATGATCCCGCTCCAGACCTCGAGCGTGCGGTCTTCGGCGCCGACGCGCTCTCCGACGGCGGCGGGCTCCGTGACCGACGATGCGACGATCTCGGTGCCCTTGTCGGCGGGCGTCGACGAGCTGGGCGATTCGGCGGCGCAGCCGGCCAGGAGCAGAGCCGATGCGGCGACGATGGACAGGATGGCAGTGCGCGAACGCATGACAAACACCTTCTCAATTAACGGTTTGGGGAAACCTCCAGCCTAGTCGCGCTCAGTGGGAACGTCGTTCAGGCGCAGGGACTATGGGGGCCGCCTGACCGAGATGGCGAACGAAGAATCGCGCTGCCGCTTCGCCGGCGAACTGCGGCACGCCGGTATGACCGCCCATGTTGGCGTAGAGGGTCTTCTCCGTCGATGCGAAGGCGTCGAAGAGCTCGAGGGCCATCGCGCGGTCGTTTCCTTCGTCGTCCCATTGCAGGAGGACGTGCAGCGGGATCGTGACCCGGCGTGCGTCCTCCATGATCGCTGAGGGCACATAGCTCCCGGCGAACAGGCCGGCTGCCGCGATGCGGGTGTCGACGGCCGCCAGACGTGTGGCGATCGAGATCACCCCTCCCGAGAAGCCGACCTTGTCACCGATCTCGGGAAGGGCGAGCACCTCGTCAAGCGTGAGCTGCCACTCGGGCACCGCACGCTCCACGAGGGGGAGGATCAGCCGGTCGATGACGTCCGGTGCCGGCTTCTGTCCGGCGGCGATCGCACGCATGAGGTCTGCGCGAGCCTGCTGTGCACCGGGAAGCGGTGCCCGGTCGCCCGCGCCGGGCAGCTCGATGGTGGCCGCACGCCGGCGTCCAGAGTGGTCTGAGATGTGAAGTGCATGGTCGTGCCTTTCGGAAGCGCTGCGGTGCGCGGCGCTCCCGGACGACCTATCGCCCGCCCGTGCCTCCCCAGAGGAGCACCGACGTCGATTCGTTCATGGGTGCCACCTCCTTTGATCCTGCACGGGCCTTCACCCTACCCCGGGGCCGTAGCGCTCCACATGAGGGTGAAGGTGACGACGTGCCCTGTTCTGCAATGACTGCGGACGGGCACTCAGATAAGCAATGCGTCTGCATGAGTGCCTCTTATGTCGTGATGCATCGGTGCAGGGTGTACTGCGGCTCCCACACGCGTGGCGGCGACGCGGGCGGGCGGCCGCGCAGTTTTGTGGAGAAGGTGGATATGGGTGGACGAGCGAGGCCAAAGGGTTCCACGGTGTGGATGCTTGCGGGCGCGGGCCTGGTCGCTGCTCTCGTCGCGTCGGCGCTCGCGGCAGTCGGCAGTGCGCATGCTCAGTGGGCCCACTCCGCTGCCGCCGCGGGCGGCGTGGCGGGCACCGGCGAAGTCGACCTGCGCATCGTGGGAACCCCGACGGTCGAGGTAGCGGGGGCGGTGTTCGACCCGTCCGTGGGATCGCTCTGCGTAGGAGATGTCGCCCGCGTGGCTGTCCCTATACGCGCGCTCGCAAGCGGGACGACTATGGCTCCCGAGCTCACTCGTGTCAGCTCAACGACGGCGACAGTTGTCATCGACGACGTCAATCTGCCGGAGGTCAGTGAGGCGCTCGTAGCGTCCGCTGACCGACAGGACCACGTTGTCTACCTCGACGTGACGGGCACGGGTGTCGGCAAGACCCATGTGATCGAAGACTTCACGCTCACTGATCGTGCTGGCGGACCGTGGTCGTCCACGGTGAGACTCGACCTTGTGCTGTCGTTCGAAGAGTGCGGCAGCCGGCTCGTCACCACCTGGGACACCGCTCGCAGCGCCGACCCGGTCACGCTGGTCTTCGGGGCGGGCGCCTCCGGCACGGTCGACTGGGGCGACGGCAGTGCGCCCGAGGCGGTCGGGCCAGGCACGTACACCCGCGACTATGCCGTGAGGGGCGAGTACGCCGTGACGTTCCGCGGCGTGGTTCCCTTGATCCAGTTCGGTGGGTCAGACTCGCTGATCTCCGTCGATCGGTGGGATGAGGCGACCGGAACGACTTCGCTGAACCGGACGTTCGCGAGTGCAGGCAGCCTGGAGTACGTCACCAGCCCGCCCCGCACCGTCGTCAGCATGCGCGGTGCGTTCGAGAGCATGACGGCGAACCCTGTGCTGGATGACTGGGACACCAGCAATGTCACGAGCATGCAGGGCATGTTCGAGAGGGCGGTGGGCTTCGACCGCGATCTGAGCGGCTGGGACACCTCACTCGTCGTGGATATGTCTTCCATGTTCCGAGGCGCAGTGCTGTTCGGGGGCCGCGGGCTCTCCGAGTGGGACGTCAGCTCGGTGCGAAGCATGTCCCACATGTTCGACGGGGCGGCGAGCTTCAGCGCCGATCTCTCCGGATGGGATGTCTCGAGTCTGACCGGGATGAGCTTCATGTTCCGCGACGCGTTCTCCTTCGAGGGCGACGTGGCGGAGTGGGACACCTCGGCTGTGACCAACATGGAGTCCGCATTCGATGGAGCGCTGCGATTCTCCGGAGATCTGTCCCGATGGGATACGTCCACGGCTGTCAACATGCGCGCGATGTTCCGCAATACCCGGTCGTTCAACTCTGATCTTTCCGGCTGGGACACCTCGCGTGTCACGAATATGGACTCCATGTTCGACACTGCTCTCGCGTTCAAGGGCGACCTGCGTTCCTGGAACGTGGTGAACATCCCTGCCGAGCCCGCCCGCTTCCGGACCGATGCCCACCCCGAGCTGATCCCGCCGGTCTGGGGTACGCCGGGCGGCCATTCCGCCGATGCCGACGTCGACGTGCTCACGGCCCGGGCGGCGGATGCGGACGCGGTAGGTCAGGGGCCTCCTGATCCGCTCATACCGCGCGCCCACGATGCTGACGAACTCGATGCGCCGCTCGGACGGAGTGAGCAGCAGCCCGCATCGTAGATAGCCGATGCTCACGCCGTCTCCACGCGGTGGCGTGAGGGGACTAACGTGCGCTCCGCACTCGACGCGTGCGGGCACCATGGAGGGGCCGCGGGCCTGCCGCCGGCTGGCGGCCTCCCCATGCGACGCGCGTCCTCACCCGCTGGCAGTGATCGCAATCACCGTCTCCTGCAACCCGATACGAGAGTGTTGTGCATTCGTGGTCCTAGGGTGCGCCGTGAGCAGCCTCCAGCCACCGGGGCGGTGGTCCACGCTGCATTCGGCTCGATGGCAAGATTCTGACCATCTCGTTCCCCGCGCCCGGCTCGCGTTCCCGGTCTTCGCTGATCTGGGTCGATCGATGGGGTGGACGAACGGGCACTGTGTTAGGCGGCTCAGTGGTATGACGTGAGGTGTGCGCGAGCGGCCGCGGGTGTCGGTTCGGGCGGCACATGCCCGCCTCCGGCGTTACTCACTCCTCGGCTGAGTCTTCACACCGCTGCGGGGTCCCCGCACTTGGCGGCCTCGGGGGCCTGTGAGTGCCACTCAGCCAGGCAACGGAGCTTCCAAGCTTGATGTGCTCGTCGTTGCGGCGGGCCAATCCCGATACAAGACCACTGCCGGCGTGTGTGCGCGGCGGGGAAGGAAAGACATGACGACGACGACCAAGACCACGCGCGGGGGCTCGGCACTCAAGGGTGCCGTGGCCGCAGGTGCGGCGACGGCGATCCTGCTCGGAGGCTTCGGTGCATTCGCGCTCTGGTCCGACACGCAGAACGCCGGTGCCGCGGGTCAGATCCAGACGGGTGTGCTGAAGCTCGACCCGATCACCGCGCCTGTGCAGTGGCAGCTCGACAACCCGCAGAGCGGAGCGCCGGCCCCGATCGACCTCTCCACGTTCAAGGCTTCGCCCGGCGACGTGATCTCCTACACGGTCACCGCCACGGGCACCGTGACCGGAACCGACATCACTGCGTCGCTCGACGTGGATCTCGGTGACGTCCAGCTCGACCCGGCCTTGGAGTCCGGCGATGTGACGATCACGGCCACGGGTGCGGGCGGCGCTCCCATCGAAATCGTCGGAACCGACGCCGGCAACCAGTTCTCCCACGAGGTCACAGTGACGGTCGCGTTCGATGAGGCGATGACCGGTGGCATGAACCTGCCCGCAGCCGTCGACATCGACGGGCTCGTTCTTCGACTGCAGCAGCTCTGACCTAGGGCTGGCAACGGTGCCGGCGCGGCGGCTCGTCATAGAGCCGCACGCCGGCACCCATATAAAGAGGACGACGTGTTGGCGGCACGAACGAAGATGCGCCGATCTGCGCGAGCGACCTGGGGAGGACGTGGACGGTGACCGTGCGTCGTGAGATCCCCCGCATCGGCTCCTATCCAATCGGGGCAGACGCCTCGTCACTGGTCTCGTCGACCGGTGGGACGAGGGGACCGGCACCACGAGTATTGCCAGGGGCTGTCCGGGGAGCAAACCATCATGCCTGAATCCGCGCCGCTTGCCGCCCGATCCGTGACCACCCGAGAGGAAACAACACGATGAACCGCATTCGCCGAATGGGGGTGGCCGCTGTCGCCGTAGCGCTGCTCGCCGTCCCGGCGCCCGCCCATGCCTCGAACGCGACGGCCGAAGGGCCGAGGCTGAACCTGTCCGTCGACGGGGAAGTGTGGGTGCAGGACATCACCACCCCCGTATTCGAACCCGCCCACGTCTGGGTGCCCGGCGACTCGATGACCTATACGGTGATGTTCCGCAACGACTCCGGCGAGACAGCCGAAGGCTTCGGCACGCTCGCCCTGGAAGGCGCCGCCAACGACCTGCTTCACACACGACTGCGCGTCGACGGCGGGGGTTGGAAAGACGGGCCTCAGTCCGAGGTGGTGCAGGTTGCGCCCGGACAGGTCGTCCGACTCGACATGGAGCTCTCTCTGCCCACCGGGGGCGTGAACCCGCGGGCCGCGCTCTACTCCGATCTGCAGGCAACCGTGACGCTCCGCGGCGAGGATGGCTCCACCGGGAACCCCGACCCTGATCCTGACCCCGACGGCGGCAACACCGGAACGGACCCTGACGGTGAAACGGGCCTCGGCGGCGGAGCGAACCCCGACCAGGGCGCAGGAACGACGCCCGGAGCCGGAGCGCCTGATGGCACCATCGCGGGCGAGGCATCCCAGGGATCGGGATCGCTCGCCTCCACCGGAAGCTCTCTTCTCCCGTGGCCTCTGTTCGCGGCCGGAGCGCTCCTCCTCACCGGACAGTGGCTGTGGCTGGTCGCCCGACGCCGCCGGCGGCAGTCGTGACTGCCGCCACCACAGGCGAATCGACGACGCCGGCGCCCATCATGGCGGCCGGC
>CALANM010000188.1 GCA_937926065.1 uncultured Microbacterium sp. | reverse complement strand
GCAGACGCTGCACGCGGCCGGCTTCGGCATGGGCCTCGTCTTCGACGGGCGCTGCGGCACCGGTGATCCCGAGCGCGACGAAGCGGTGCTCGTGTACTACGGGGACGGATCGTCGAGCCAGGGCGACGTGCACGAGGCGATGGTGTTCGCCGCCAGCTACCGCACCCCGCAGGTCTTCTTCCTGCAGAACAACCAGTGGGCGATCTCCGTGCCCGTCGCCACGCAGTCAGCCGTGCCGCTCGTACGCCGCGCCGCCGGGTACGGCATCCCTTCGATCCAGGTCGACGGCAACGACGTGCTCGCCAGCTACGCCGTCAGCAAGACGGCGCTCGACGAGGCTCGCGCCGGCGAAGGCCCCCGTGCGATCGAAGCGCTCACCTACCGGATGGGCGCCCACACCACCAGCGACGACCCTTCGAAGTACCGCACCTCCGAAGAGGAGCAGGCGTGGGCGCAGCGCGATCCGATCGCCCGCATGCGCGCCTACCTTCAGGGGCGCGGAGCGTCGGACGCGTTCTTCGCCGAGGTCGACGCCGATGCCGCCGCCTATGCCGACGATGTCCGCGTGCGCACCAACGAGCTCGGCGACCTCGACCGTGAGACGATCTTCGCGCATGTGTACAGCGAACCGCATCCGCTGATCGACGAGCAGCGCCGCTGGCTCGCCGACTACGAAGCATCCTTCGAGGAGGCGTGACGATGACGACAGAGACGCAGGCCCCGCCGCAGGTCGAGACCCTCCCGTTCGCCAAGGCCCTCAACGCCGGACTCCGCGCCGCGCTCGCCGCCGACGACCATGTGCTGCTCATGGGCGAGGACATCGGACGCCTCGGCGGCGTCTTCCGCGTGACGGAAGGACTGCGGGCCGAGTTCGGCGAACGGCGGGTGCTCGACACGCCGCTGGCAGAATCGGGCATCGTCGGCTCCGCGATCGGTCTCGCGATGGCGGGGTTCCGCCCCGTGTGCGAGATCCAGTTCGACGGATTCGTCTTCCCCGCGTTCGATCAGATCACGACCCAGCTCGCCAAGATGACCAACCGTCACGAGGGCGCGATGTCGTTCCCCGTGGTCATCCGCATCCCCTACGGCGGGCACATCGGCGCCGTGGAGCACCACCAGGAGAGCCCCGAGGCGTACTTCACGCACACGCCGGGCCTGCGCGTGGTGTCGCCCTCGACGCCGAACGACGCCTACTGGATGATCCAGCACGCCATCGCGTCCAACGATCCCGTGATCTTCATGGAGCCGAAGTCGAAGTACTGGCTCAAGGGCGAGGTCGACATGTCGGCTCCCGCGCTTCCGCTTCACGCCTCGCGCGTCGTGCGCCGCGGCACCGACGTGACCCTCGTCGGCCACGGCGCCATGGTCACGACGCTCCTTCAGGCGGCGGCGCTCGCCGAGGGCGAAGGCACCTCGTGCGAGGTCATCGACCTGCGGTCGCTGTCGCCGATCGACTACGGTCCGATCCTCGACTCGGTGCGCCGCACGGGCCGGATGGTCTACGCGCAGGAGGCGTCGGGCTTCACGTCGCTCGGCTCCGAAGTCGCCGCGACCGTCATGGAGAAGGCGTTCTTCGCGCTCGAGGCCCCCGTGCTGCGCGTGTCGGGATTCGACACTCCCTTCCCGCCCGCCAAGCTCGAGGGGCAGTTCCTCCCCGACGCCGACCGCATCCTCGAGGCCGTCGACCGCGCCCTCGCCTACTGATCGCGCCCTGTGATCGCCCCGTCTCGCGGACATCGAGAGGATTCACGATGAGCACCCAGACCTTCCACCTCCCGGACGTCGGTGAAGGCCTCACGGAGGCCGAGATCGTGCAGTGGCGCGTCGCGCCCGGCGACACGATCGCCGTCAACGACGTCATCGTCGAGATCGAGACCGCCAAATCGCTCGTCGAGCTGCCGTCGCCGTTCGCCGGCACGATCGGCGAGCTGCTGGCCGCGGAGGGGGACACCGTGACCGTCGGCGCGCCGATCATCACGATCGTCGGGGCCGCCGGGACGCCCGACGCGTCGGCAGGCCAGAGCGAGCACGGCGAGAAGCACGCGGAGCCGGATGCCGCGGGCGCCGTGCTCGTCGGCTACGGCACGGGCGGCGCCGTCAAGTCGCGTCGCAGCAGGCCGGCGCCTCGTGCGGAGGCCGTGCGCCAGTCGGCCGGCGTCGTCGCGAAGCCGCCCGTGCGCAAGCTCGCCCGCGATCTCGACGTCGACCTCGCACAGGTCACACCCACCGGCCCTGCGGGCGAGGTGACCCGCGACGACGTCGTGCGTCACGCCGAACAGGCGTCGGTGTTCCGCAACATCGCCACCCCTGACCTTCCCGCCGAGCGCGAGCAGACGATCCCCGTCGCCGCGGGCGGCAACGGGTCCGGTCCGGCGCCGGCACTCGACGAGAGCCGTGAAGAGGCGATTCCCGTCAAGGGCGTGCGCAAGGCCACGGCATCCGGCATGGTGCGCTCGGCCTACACGGCCCCGCACGTGTCGGTGTGGACCGATGTCGACGCCACGCGCACGATGGAGCTCGTGAAGAGGCTCAAGACCTCTCCCGACTTCGCCGACATCAAGGTGTCGCCGCTGCTGATCATGGCGCGCGCCGTGATCTGGGCGGTGCGGCGCACGCCGATGGTCAACAGCGCATGGATCGACCGTGAAGACGGCTCGGCAGAGATCCGCGTGCGCAACTACGTCAACCTCGGCATCGCAGCCGCGACGCCGCGGGGTCTGCTCGTGCCGAACATCAAGGACGCGCAGAGCCTCAGCATGCGCGAGCTGGCGAAGGCGCTCGAGAAGCTGACGCTGACCGCTCGCGAGGGTCGCACGTCGCCCGCCGACCAGCAGGGCGGCACGATCACGATCACGAACATCGGCGTGTTCGGCATGGATGCGGGCACGCCGATCATCAACCCCGGCGAGTCGGGCATCGTCGCGATGGGCACGATCCGGCAGAAGCCGTGGGTCGTCGACGGCGAGGTGCGCCCGCGCTTCGTGACGACGGTGTCGGGATCGTTCGACCACCGTGTCATCGACGGCGACGGCATGAGCCGCTTCATCGCCGACGTCGCCTCGATCCTCGAGGAGCCCGCCCTCCTGCTCGACTGATGTGAGGCGGATTTGAAGGCTGGCCAATGTCGCCTGTCGCCGATATCGTCTGCGGGGATGCTCCCGCGCGCTGTGGACGGCGTACTGGAGGGGGAGCCGGACTCTGGGGAGAATCATCATGCGCGTTTTCACGAAAGCAGGGACAGCGATCCTGTTGGCTGCAGGTCTTACCTTCGGGGGTGGTGCCGCCCACGGAGATGCCCCGGTTGCGGCTCCCGCTGTCATCTCACAGGCCGCACAACCTACGGGCGCGAAGACGCTGACCGCTGCCACGCCGAAGATCACCGGTACCGCGAAGGTCGGAAGCAAACTGCGGGCGTCAGCGGGGAGGTGGACGTCTGGGACCACTCTCACGTACCAGTGGTACGCGTCGGGGGAGAAGATCGTCGGAGCGACGAGTTCTTCGCACACGTTGAAGGCTGCCCAGTACGGCAAGCGCATCGTGGTGAAAGTCACCGGCAGGAAGGCCGGCTACACGACCCTCACCCGCACGTCGGCGAAGACCGCGACGGTCGCTTCCTCGTGGGCGCAGCGGGAGTACGGCCGGTTCACACCCATCACCCGCTCGGGTGTCGGCGATGATGTGATCAAGCTGCCCCGGGGTGCGAAAGCGGCGATCATCAAGGCGTCTCACACCGGCGACAGCAACTTCATCATCCAGGGTCTCGACTCGGCCGGCGACTTCTCAGCGCTCCCCGTGAACGAAATCGGCGACTACAGCGGTACCACCGCGATCGGCCTCACGGACTACGAGCGCGGAGAAACGCGATACCTCGAGATCGTCGCTGACGGGCGGTGGAAGCTCGTCATCTCCCCGATTGCAGACGCTCCGTCGATCAAGTCGAGCGGCACTGGTGACAGCATCTTTGTTTACAACACGACCTCGCTGAAGAAGGCGAAGATCACCCACAAGGGCTCGTCGAACTTCATCATGGTGTACCACCGCGCGAACAGCTGGGACCTGCTGGTGAACGAGATCGGCAACTACTCCGGGACGAAGACCATCAAGGCCGGCCCGGGCGTCATGGAGATCATCGCCGACGGAGCCTGGACGTTCCGACGCTGACACCGACGCCCAGCCACCCCGACGAGGCGGCGCAGGCGCCCGACGCGTGATCGCCGGACGCCTGCTCCGTCGGCCGAGGTCAGTGGCTCTGGGGCACGGCGCGTTGAGCGTTCGCGCATGCGGCTCCGAGGCGTTTGACGTCGGGAAGGTCAGCCAGAGCGCCGGCCCAGAGGGCCGGGTCGCGAAAGTCGCCGCAGCGGGGCGGTTACACCGGAGGGGTGCCGAGGTCAAGGGTGCTTGTCGGGCACGCCCGAGCGACTACACAGGGGACACATGGCGAAGAGCACCACGTCCCATGCCCGCACCGCGTCCGAGGATCGCACGGTGCCCGACGCCGAGGCGCTGCAGAAGCCGGAGTCGCCGAACGATCTTCATAAGCGGTCGTGGCTGTACGTGCTGCGAAAGACTGTCCGCGAGTTCACGAGCGACCAGTGCATCGACATCGCGGCGGCACTCACGTACTTCGCGGTGCTGTCGATCTTCCCGGGTCTCCTCGCGATCTTCTCGCTCCTCGGAGTGTTCGGTCAGGGCCAGGCGGCGAGCGACGCCGTGCTGGGCATCGTCGAGCAGGTGGCGCCCGGCGACACCGCCGACACGCTGCGCGGCCCCGTCGAGCAGATGGCCAGCTCGCCCGCGGCGGGCTTCGCGCTCGTCACCGGAATCGTGCTGGCGGTGTGGTCGGCTTCCGGCTACGTCGGCGCGTTCAGCCGGGCCATGAATCGCATCTACGAGATGGAAGAGGGACGGCCCTTCTGGAAGCTCAAGCCCACTCAGCTGCTCATCACGGTGGTCACGATCATTTTGCTCGTGGTGGCGGCGATCATCCTCGTCGTCTCCGGGCCGGTGGCGGAGGCGATCGGAAACGCCCTCGGCATCGGGAAGGCTCCGCTCCTGATCTGGTCGATCGCGAAGTGGCCGGTGCTCGCGTTCATCGTCGTGCTGATCGTCGCGATCCTCTACTACTGGACCCCCAACGCGAAGCAGCCGAAGTTCCGTTGGATCAGCGTCGGCGCCGTCATCGCCATCGTCGTCCTCGTGCTCGCGACGGTCGGATTCGGAATCTATGTCGCGAACTTCTCGAACTACGACCGCACCTATGGATCGTTCGCGGGTGTCATCGTCTTCCTCCTGTGGCTGTGGATCGCGAACCTCGCCCTGCTGTTCGGCGCGGAGTTCGACGCCGAACTGGAGCGGGGTCGCCAGCTGCAGGCAGGCATCGCGGCCGAGGTCGACATCCAGCTCCCTCCGCGCGACACGAAGAAGAGTGACAAGGCTGCCGCGAAGGAGCAGAAGGATGTCGCGGAGGGCCGGGAGATCCGCCGCCGCAATGCGCGCGAAGCGGAGGAGGGCGACGCCGCTCGGGGCTCGATGGAGTGACGCGGAACCGCCCGTGGAGATGCGCACAGCGGTGTGTATGGATTCCTCCCGTGGACGACGCGGCGATCGTTCCTGCCCGCGAGGCGGGAGACATGAATTTTCGCACTCGCAGAATCACCCTGGCCGCCGTGTCGGTCGCCGCCGCCGGCACTCTCCTCACGGCAGCTCGGAGGTCCAGTGGCGCTGTCTCAGGAGCAGTCCCCCGCGGGGCGATGCGCCTGCGGCGTGCGCAGCGTTGAGAATGATTATCAGTAACTGGTATGCTGGAGTCATGACCGTTCGACGCCCCCATGCGCTCGCCGTCCCGCTCGCCGTCGCCGGCCTCGTGCTGGCCGGCTGCACGTCGACGAATGCGGGTGCAGACTCCGGCTCCGACTCCGGCGCGGTGCGAATCGTCGCGTCGACCTCGGTGTACGCGTCGCTCGCCGAGGCGATCGGCGGCGACCGCGTCGAGGTGACGCCGATCATCGCCTCGCTGAGCCAGGACCCGCACGCATACGAGGCATCGGCCCGTGACCAGCTCACGATCTCGCGCGCCGACCTCATCGTCGAGAATGGCGGGGGATACGACTCCTTCATCGACGGGCTCATCGAGTCGACCGGGACGGATGCCGTCGTGCTGACCGCCGTCGAGTACGCCCAGGAAGCCGGAATCGTCGACGCGCCGGACCACCACGATGACGACGACGAGCACCCCGAGGACGACCACGGGCACGAGCACGAGCACCTGGACGGCGTGAACGAGCACGTCTGGTACGACCTGACGACGGTCTCCTACCTGGCCGCGGACCTGGCGGAGCACCTCGCCGAGCTCGATCCCGAGGGGGCCGAGACCTACGAGGCGAACGCCGCCGAGTTCGCCGGCGGCATGTCCGACCTCGACGGCGCGCTCGCCGAGATCGTGTTCGATCACTCAGGCGCGAAGGTGTTCGTGACGGAGCCGGTGCCGCTGGCGCTCACCGACGCAGCCGACCTCGTGAACGTCACCCCGGCGGAGTTCAGCGAGGCCGTCGAGGAAGGGCAGGACGTCCCGCCCGCCGTGCTGCTCGAGGCCTCGCGCCTGATCCAGAGCGGCGACATCTCCGTCGTGATCGCCAACGCGCAGACCGGCGGCGCCGAGACCACCGAAGTGATCGAGTGGGCGGAGGCCGCCGGCATCCCCGTCGTGGAGTTCACCGAGCTGCTGCCCGACGGCGAGACCTACCAGTCGTGGATGTGGGAGAACATCCGCGCTCTCGCCGACGCGCTCGGCTGA
>CALANM010000187.1 GCA_937926065.1 uncultured Microbacterium sp. | reverse complement strand
GTGGTGCTCCTCGGGTGTCTCCGCCGCGGCGAGCTGCGACGCGAGGGTCACCGGACGCCGCTCCCCCGTGAGCTCCAGCACCCGCGCGAGGCGTCCGGGCGACGTGATCGGCATGAGCCCCGGAAGGATCGGAATCCGCACACCGGCCTCGCGCGCCCGCGCGACGAAGCCCAGGTAGTCGTCCGCCTGGAAGAACAGCTGCGTGATCGCCATCGTCGCACCGGCCGCCTGCTTGGCCAGCAGCGCGTCGATGTCCTCGTCGCGGTGGCGTGAACGCGGGTGCCCATTGGGAAACGCCGCCACCGATATCTGCACACGCTCCCGCTCGGCGACGCGCGCCGCCCCTGGGACCCCGGGCACGTCTCGCTCGGTGTAGGGCGCGCGCTCCGCCTGCACGCGGTCGATCAGCTGCACGAGCTGCGCCGCCGTCTCCAGGTCGCCGAGGAAGTGGTCGTCCTCCGTGGCGCCGGCGGGCGGATCGCCCCGAAGCGCGAGGAAGCGCGTGATGCCCGCGTCGAGGAACTCGCGGATGAGAGCGGTCGCGTCGGCGTAAGTGCTTCCGACGCAGGTGAGGTGCGCGACCGGCTGCACAGCCGTCTCGCGCAGGATGTGCGTGAGCACCTCCAGCGAGCGGCCGCCCGTCGAGCCGCCTGCGCCGAACGTCACTGAGATGAACTCCGGCCCCGGCTCCGCGAGCCGCCGGATCGTCTCGTGCAGCGCCGGCATCCCCTCCGGCTTGCGGGGCGGGTACACCTCGAAGGAGAACGGCACGGATGCCGCAGGTGCTTCGTTCGACATGACAGCTCTCGATCAGGCAGCGACGCGGGTGCGTCGTGCAGGGCGGGTCGGGACCGGAGTGGCCGCGGCCGCACGTCGGTCTGTCGTGCGGTCGTCGCGGGCGGGTGCCGGGCTCGGCTGTCGCTCACGTCCGGAGGAGGACAGGCGTGCTGCCCACCGGACCACCCGCGGGGCGGGTGTCGCTCATCCACTCTAGAACCGTGCGCGAGCCGCGACCGCCCAGTGTGACGTGCTGTTTCAGCCCGCGTAACGTGGACGCATGGTCGACACGCTTCCCTACGGATCCTGGCCGTCTCCCCTGAGCGCGGCCGACGCGGCCGCCTCCGCTCCGCGCCTCGAAGGCGCGGCCTTCGTCGGCGACGAGATCTGGTGGGGCGAAGGGGTCCCGACCGAGGGAGCGCGCACGGCCGTGCGGCGGCGCACGGCATCCGGCGCCATCGAGACGGTGCTTCCCGCCCCGTGGAACGCGCGTTCCCGCGTGCACGAGTACGGCGGCGGATCCTGGACCGTGACACCCGACGGACGACTGTTCTTCGTCGAGAAGACCGACCAGCGGGTGTGGACGCTGCGGCCCGGCGACGAGCCCGTCGCGCTCACGGACGACGAGGGCGATGTGCGGTACGGATCGCTGACCTGGCAGCACGACGTCCTGCTCGCGGTGCGCGAAGCCCACATCGGCGACGGCGTTCCGCAGCGGGCGATCGTGTCGATCTCTCCCGACGGGACCGGCGTCACGGTCCTCGCCGCCGGCAGCGACTTCGTCGCGCAGCCGTCGCTGTCCGCCGATGGCACGCTCGCGTGGGTCTCGTGGAACCACCCCGACATGCCCTGGGACCGAACCCGGATCCGGCTGACCGACCTCGCTGCCGACGGCGCGGACGCTGTGATCACCCTGCCTGTGCGCGGGACCGCGCCGCTGCAGCCGGTCTGGACGGCATCCGGCACGCTGCTGTACGTCGACGACCCTGACGGACGCTGGAATCTCTGGCGCGCGCAGCGCCACGCGCACACGGCCACGGATGCCGCGGGCGCGGATGCCGAGCGCCTCTTCACGTCGGCGCCGATCGCACCCGCCGACGCCGACACCGGCGGTCCCCTCTGGAACCTCGGCGCGCGCTGGTTCGCGCCCCTGGACGACGGCCGGATCGTGGCCGTGCGCACCCACGGCCGCGACGAGCTGGCCGTCATCGCGCCCGACGGCTCAGTGACCACGCTCGACACGCCGGCACGGGCGCGCATCGGCATCGAAGCCGTCGACGGCACACGCCTGCTCATCTCGGGTGCCGGCGACGGCGTCACGGGCATCTGGCTCGCAGACGTCGACGGCGAGGCCGAGCTCGTCTGCGGCGGCGGATTCGACGGCGGCGTCGAATGGCTGCCGCGGGCCCGGCCGGTCGTCTTCCAGGGCCCGCACGGCCCCGTGCACGCATATGACTTCCCGCCCACCAACCCGAGCGTCACCGCACCGGAGGGTGAGCTGCCGCCCTACCTCGTGTGGGTGCACGGGGGACCCACCGCGCAGGCCGCGGGCGTCGCCGACAGCAAGGTGGCCTATTTCACGAGCCGCGGCATCGGCGTCCTCGACGTCGACTACGGCGGCTCCACCGGTTACGGCCGCGACTACCGTGAGCGGCTGCGCGGACAATGGGGCGTCGTCGACGTCGATGACGTCGTCGCGGCGGCGACCGGACTCGCTGCCGAAGGACGCGCCGACGCGCGACGCCTCGCTGTCGAGGGCGGCTCCGCGGGCGGATGGACGGTCCTGGCGGCGCTCGTGGGGTCCGACGCGTTCAGCGCCGGCATCTCGCGCTTCGGCGTGGGAGATGCGCGAGCCCTCGCCGCCGACACGCACGACTTCGAGGCGCGGTACCTCGACGGTCTCATCGGGCCGCTCCCCGAGGCCGAAGAGCTCTACATCGAGAGATCGCCGCTGACCCGCGCCGACCGATTCCGCGTGCCGCTGCTGCTGCTGCAGGGCGCAGAAGACACCGTGGTGCCGCCGGCGCAGTCCGAGGCGATCCGCGACGCGCTGTCCGCGCGCGGCGTGCCCCACGCCTAGGTGCTGTACGAGGGCGAGGGGCACGGCTTCCGCAAGGCGGACACGATCGTGCACGCGCTCGAGTCGGAGCTCGCGTTCCTCGGTCAGGTGTTCGGCTTCGAGACCCCAGGAGTCCCGCGGCTCGAGCTCAGCTGAGCCGCGTCAGTGCGACGCGCTGTCGCGCGCGAACGGCGCCAGCTCGGCGGCCAGGCGCGCATCGACATGCGCATGGACGGCGGTGCCGCCCTCCTCGTGAGCGGTCGACACGATGTGGCCCGTCTCATGCACGGCGTTGATGAGATCGCCCCGATCGTAGGGCACGAGTGCGTGCACCTCGACAGCCGGAAGCGGCAGCGCATCCTCGATCGCCGCCCGCAGCTCGTCGACGCCCTCACCCGTGCGAGAGGAGACGAACAGCGCCGACGGCTCGAGACCCCGCAGCACGAGGCGGGCGTCGGGATCGATGAGATCGGCCTTGTTGAAGACGATCAGCTCGTGCGTCGAACGAGCACCCACATCAGCCATGACGTCGCGGACAGTCGCGAGCTGCGCCGCCGGGTCGGGGTGCGACCCGTCCACGACGTGCACGATGACGTCGGCGTCGGCCACCTCCTCCAGCGTCGACCTGAACGCCTCGACCAGCTGGTGCGGCAGGTTTCGGACGAAGCCGACCGTGTCGGTGAGCGTGTACACGCGGCCGTCGGCGGCCTGGGCGCGCCGCACCGTGGCATCCAGCGTCGCGAACAGCGCGTTCTCGACCAGCACGCCGGCGCTCGTCAGACGGTTCAGGAGGCTTGACTTTCCGGCGTTCGTGTAGCCGGCGATCGCAACCGAGGGCACCGTGTTCCGCTTTCGCTCCGCCCGCTTGGCTGCGCGGGCGGGACCGAAGTCGCGGATCTGGCGACGCAGCTGCGCCATACGGGTGCGGATGCGGCGACGATCGAGTTCGATCTTCGTCTCACCCGGGCCACGCGAGCCCATGCCCGCTCCGCCTGCGCCCACCTGGCCACCGGCCTGACGCGACATCGAGTCACCCCAGCCGCGCAGGCGCGGGAGCAGGTACTCCAGCTGAGCGAGCTCGACCTGCGCCTTGCCCTCGCGGCTCTTGGCGTGCTGGCTGAAGATGTCGAGGATGACGGTCGTGCGGTCGATGACCTTGACCTTCACGACGTCCTCGAGCGCACGCCGCTGACTGGGGGCGAGCTCGGTATCGGCGATGACGGTGTCGGCGCCGACAGCGGCGACCAGGTCGCGCAGCTCTGCGGCCTTGCCGCGCCCGATGTAGGTGGCCGGGTCGGGATGCGGACGACGCTGCAGCACGCCGTCGAGCACGACGGCGCCGGCTGTCTCGGCGAGCGCGGCCAGTTCGCGCAGCGAGTTCTCGGCATCCTCGTGAGAGCCCTGGGCATACACACCGACGAGCACGACGTTCTCGAGCCGCAGCTGCCGGTACTCGACCTCGGTGACGTCTTCGAGCTCGGTCGAGAGTCCGGAGACCCGCCGGAGCGCCGCGCGCTCCTCACGATCCCACTGCTCGCCGTCTGTGTCAGAGTAGGCGACGGTCGATTCGTCCTGCAGGGCCTGGGCCGCACCGAACACGCGCACCCCGGACCGTTCGTCCGCGTGCGCCAGCACACGGTCGACAGGGTCCACCGACGTCTCGTCGGCGCTCTGAGGGGTGGTGGTGTCGGTCATATCGTCCTTTCGGGGCGGCCCCGCGGGCCATCCGTGAATGCTACCTCCCGCGGCGGGGAGCTCCTCCGGTACGCTCGAAATCCATGGCGAGCGATCATTACTTCAGTGCGACACCCGCAAGCGCTGAGAACCTCCGCCGCATCCGTGTCACTCTTGCGGATCGACAGCTCGAGGTCACCACTGCGGGTGGCGTCTTCAGCCCCGAGCACGTCGATTCGGGCACCGGCGTGCTCCTCGCGAACACGCCTCCGCCGCCTCCCGGCGGCAACCTTCTCGACCTGGGATGCGGTTGGGGTCCCATCGCGCTCAGCCTGGCCCTGGAGTCGCCCAGGGCGACCGTGTGGGCCGTGGATGTCAATGAGCGTGCCCTGGATCTGGTGCGCCGGAACGCGGCAGACCTCGGGCTCGACAATGTCAACGCCGTGCTGCCCGACGATGTTCCCGATGACATCTCCTTCCGCACGATCCGGTCGAATCCGCCCATCCGCGTCGGCAAGCACGAGCTGCACGGGCTGCTCGAGCGCTGGATCCCGCGCCTCGACGAGCGCAGCGACGCCTGGCTGGTCGTTCAGCGCAACCTCGGGTCGGACTCGCTGCAGCGCTGGCTCGCGGCGACGTTCGACCGGGGCTACTCGGTGACCCGCGCCGCGACGGGCCGAGGGTTCCGCGTTCTCAAGGTGCGTCGTCATGGCACGCCTCCGACCGGGACCATCGCCCTGCCCTGAGGAACGCCCCGCGAGGGGACGCCTGCCGGACGCGGCATCCGTGCCGGGACGATTCAGGCGAGGGTGACCTCGCCGGAGAACACGAGCGTCGCCGGTCCCGAGAGGAGCACGTGCTCGCCGTCGGCATGCTGCTCGACGCGCACCCCGAGTCGACCGCCGGGAACGTCCACCTGCCAGCGGTCGGGTGCGGCGGCGCCCGCCCAGTAGCGCACGGCAAGGGCGGATGCCGCCACGCCGGTGCCACAGGACAGCGTCTCCCCGACACCGCGCTCGAACACGCGCATACGGATGGCACCGACGCCGTCGGTCACGAGCGGGTCGGCGGGGACCACGAACTCGACGTTCGCGCCGGCGGGAGGCTCCGGGTTCAGGAGCGGCTGCACGGTGAGGTCGAGGGACTCCAGCTCGGCGATGCTGGACAGGGCCACGACGACGTGCGGATTGCCGACGTCGATGCCCTGGCCGGGCCGGGCGACATCGATGCCGCGCGCACGGACGGTCACGTCGCCCGGTTCCGCGCGCCACACGCCGAGGTCGACCTCGAAGCCGTTGGCCCCCCGCGTGAGGGTCTTCGTGCCGGCACGCGTGCCGACTGCAAGCGACGTTCCGTCGGGCAGGTCGACGAGACCGCTCTCGACGAGGTACTTCGTGTACACGCGGATGCCGTTGCCGCACATCTCAGCCGCAGAGCCGTCGGCGTTTCGGTAGTCCATGAACCATTCAGCGTCGGGCGTCGTCTGTCCTTCGGGCAGAGCGGCGGAGCGCACCACCCGCAGGATGCCGTCGCCGCCGATGCCGAAGCGGCGGTCGCAGAGGGCCGCCACCTGGTCGTCGCTCAAGTCGAGAGCGCCGTCGACGTCGGGGATGATGACGAAGTCGTTGCCGGTGCCGTGGCCCTTGGTGAACGCGATGGTGGACACCGCTACAGTCTACGGTCGGCCTCCATGACCGCGGCGACGAGCACGTCGGCGTCGACATCGGGCGAGACCCACGTCATGTCGGCGTAGCGACGGAACCACGACACCTGCCGTCGTGCGTAGCGTCGGGTGAGCGCCTGCGTCTGCTCGATCGCCTCGGCCTGAGTGAGTCGGCCTTCGAGCTGGTCCAGCGCCTGCGCGTAGCCGATCGCCCGGCGTGCGGTGACCCCGTCTTCCAGTCCTGCCTCCCTCAGCCGTGCGACTTCATCGAGGAGACCGGCCTCCCACATGCGCTCGACCCGTGCGTCGAGCACCGCCACGAGCTCGGGGCGGTCGACGTGCACGCCGAGGATCGTCGTCGGCGTGTGCCACAGCCGCGGCGCATCGGGGAGGGCCGCACCGTGGGTCTGCTCCCCTTGTGCGATGACCTCGAGCGCACGGACGACGCGCCGGCCGTTGCGGGGGTCGATCCGCGCCGCCGTGGCAGGGTCGAGCTTCTGGAGCCGCGCGTAGAGCATCCCGGGCCCGTGCGCGTCGAGTTCGCTTTCGAGTTCCGCGCGGAGTGCGTCGTCGTGCGGGGGGAACTGGAAGTCGTAGATCACGCTCGAGACGTACAGGCCGGAGCCGCCCACGAGGATGGCGTCGCCTCCGCGGTCGAAGATGCCGGTGATCGCGGTGCGCGCGGCATCCTGATACCAGGCGACGGCCGCTTCGTCGGTGACGTCGAGGACGTCGAACAGGTGGTGCGGGATGCCGCGGCGTTCTTCGACCGTGAGCTTCGCAGTGCCGATGTCCATGCCGCGGTACAGCTGCATGGCGTCGGCATTGACGACCTCCGCCGAGCGTCCACGGCGGGCGAGAGCTTCGACGAGGCGGAGTGACAGATCGGTCTTGCCGGTGCCGGTGGCGCCCGTGACGGCCCAGAGGCGGCCTGCGACGGTCACTGCCCGCTGGGGCGCAGGGTGGGCAGACCGAGGGAGACCGCACGGGGCGCGCCCGCCGCCGCCGGCGCAGGCACGCCGCAGGACTCCGCCTGCGCGCGATCCCACGCATCGCCCGCTCGTGTGCGGCGGATGCGCAAGGGAGCTCCGTCGACGCTGTCGGCAAGGAGGTGGAACGGCGCCGCGTGGGTGACGGTGACCGACACCACGTCACCGGGGCGCGGGACGGGCGAGCCGTCCGGCACTTCGAAGTGCACGAGCCGGTTGTCTTCGGCGCGGCCGGTGAGCCGGTGGGTCTCGGCATCCTTCTTGCCTTCGCCCGTCGACACGAGCACCTGGAGCTCGCGGCCGAGCTGGCGCTGGTTCTCTTCCAGAGAGATGCGCTCCTGCAGGGCGACGAGCCGGTCGTAGCGCTCCTGGACGACGGCCTTCGGCACCTGATCGGGCATCGTGGCCGCCGGCGTGCCTTCCCGGATCGAGTACTGGAACGTGAAGGCGCTCGCGAAGCGGGCCTGCTCGACGACGCGCAGGGTGTCTTCGAAGTCCTCGTCGGTCTCGCCCGGGAAGCCGACGATGATGTCTGTCGAGATGGCGGCGTGCGGAATGCGCTCGCGCACGCGGTCGAGGATGCCGAGGAAGCGCTCGCTCCGGTACGAACGACGCATGGCACGGAGGATGCGGTCGGAGCCGGACTGCAACGGCATGTGCAGCTGGGGCATGACGGCCGGGGTCTCCGCCATCGCGTCGATCACGTCGTCGGTGAAGGCGGCGGGGTGCGGGCTGGTGAAGCGGATGCGCTCGAGACCAGGGATCTCGCCGGCGGCGCGCAGCAGCTTGCCGAAGGCCTGACGGTCGCCGAACTCGACGCCGTAGCTGTTGACGTTCTGGCCGAGGAGGGTGACTTCGATCGCGCCGTCGTCGACGAGGAGCTTGATCTCGCTGAGGATGTCGCCGGGCCGGCGGTCTTTCTCCTTGCCCCGGAGGCTCGGCACGATGCAGAAGGTGCAGGTGTTGTTGCAGCCGACGGAGATCGACACCCAGCCGCTGTAGATGGAGTCGCGCTTGGTGGGAAGCGTCGAGGGGAAGATCTCGAGCGACTCGAGGATCTCGAGCTCGGCTTCGCCGTTGTGGCGGGCGCGCTCGAGCATCCCGGGCAGTGAGCCCATGTTGTGGGTGCCGAACACCACGTCGACCCACGGGGCCTTCTGCAGCACGGCGTCTTTGTCCATCTGGGCGAGGCACCCGCCGACGGCGATCTGCATGCCCTCGTGGCGGTCTTTGCGGCTCTTGAGGTGACCGAGCGTGCCGTAGAGCTTGCCGGCGGCGTTGTCGCGCACGGCGCACGTGTTGATGACGACGACGTCGGCCTCGCTTCCCGCCTCGGCCCGCACATAACCGGCGCTCTCGAGGGATCCCGAGAGCCGCTCGGAGTCGTGGACGTTCATCTGGCACCCGAAGGTGCGCACCTCGTAGGTGCGGGCGCGGCCGTCGGCGGTCAGGGCGGCCGCGGAGGGCGCGATGACGGTCGGCGTGGAGGACGGGGAAGTCATGGTCACCAATTCTACGAGCGGCGGCCGGCAATCACGGCCGATCCGGTGCTCGGTCACGCTCGGACTCGGTCACTCGAACCGCACCGGACCGCGGTCGGTCTCTTGGAGCGCCGCGCGCGCGGCATTCATGGCGATGGGGCCGGCGTAACCACGGCGGGCGAGCTGCCCGACGAGCCGCCGCAGAGCGACTTCGTGGTCGAGGGAGCGCAGCGATCGCGCCTTGTGGCGGGCGAACTCGAGTGCGCGTTCCGCGTCGTCGTCTTCCGTTTCGGCGAGGACGGCGTCGACCACCTCGCGTGGGATCCCGCGCGATGACAGCGTCTGAGCGATGGCCTGACGCCCCTGCTTCTTGCGGTCGGCGCCGACGTAGGCGAGGTGCTCGGCCAGCCGCAGATCGTCGAGGTAGCCATGACGCAGGAACGACTCCACGACCGCCTCGACCGTGTGGGCGTCGAGCCCGTGCTCCGTCAGGACTCCGCGCGCCTCACGCTCCGACAGGGAGCGTGAGCGCAGCTTCTTCAGCAGCGCCTTCTCGGCGCGCTCCCGTGCTTCGGCTTCGGCCTCGTCAGTCACGCCCTCGTCGGGGACGTCATCTGTCCATGTGACGTGCCACTGGCCTTCACCGCCATTGACGTCGCGGTCGTCTCCCCGTCGCCGTGCGCTCCGAAGCGGTCGCACGGCGGCGGCTCCATCGACCGCTCCCCCGGACTCCGGATCTGACGCGGCAATGCGCCGCTCGCTGCGTGGGACGCCGCGTCCGAACAGCGGGATGACGGGAGCCAGCTCCCCCACCGAGTCCGGCGTGTGCTGGTTCCCGTCATCCATCGCGCTGCTCCGTTCGGAATGCTCATCCTGTGACCGGCGAACCCCTCGCCGAAACGCGGTTCAACCGGGCAGAGGGTCAGGCCGGGCGGCGCGCCGCCAGCTCGTCGGCCTTCTCGGTCTGCTTGGGCTGGCCGATGCCGAGCTTCTGCTTGATCTTCGTCTCGATCTCGGCCGCCACGTCGGTGTTCTTGAGCAGGAAGTTGCGGGCGTTCTCCTTGCCCTGCCCGAGCTGCTCTCCGTCGTACGTGTACCAGGCTCCAGATTTCTTGACGATGGCATGCTCAACGCCGAAGTCGATCAGGCTGCCCTCGCGGGAGATGCCGACACCGTAGAGGATGTCGAACTCGGCCTGCTTGAACGGCGGCGCCATCTTGTTCTTGACGATCTTGACGCGCGTGCGGTTGCCGACCGCCTCGGTGCCGTCTTTCAGCGTCTCGATGCGACGGATGTCGAGACGGACGGACGCATAGAACTTGAGCGCCTTCCCACCGGCGGTCGTCTCAGGCGAGCCGAAGAAGACGCCGATCTTCTCGCGCAGCTGGTTGATGAAGATCATCGTCGTGTTGGTCTGGTTGAGACCACCCGTGAGCTTCCGGAGCGCCTGCGACATCAGGCGAGCCTGGAGACCCACGTGGGAGTCGCCCATCTCGCCCTCGATCTCGGCCTTGGGCACGAGGGCGGCGACGGAGTCGATGACGACGAGGTCGATCGCACCGGAGCGGACGAGCATGTCGGCGATCTCCAGCGCCTGCTCCCCTGTGTCGGGCTGGGAGACGAGGAGCTGGTCGATGTCGACGCCCAGCTTCTGCGCATAGTCGGGGTCGAGCGCATGCTCGGCGTCGATGAAGGCAGCGATGCCGCCTGCACGCTGCACATTGGCGATGGCGTGGAGCGTCAGGGTCGTCTTACCCGACGACTCCGGTCCGTAGATCTCGATGATGCGGCCCCGCGGCAGGCCTCCGACGCCGAGGGCGACGTCAAGGGCGATGGAGCCCGTCGGGATGACCTCGACCGGTGCGCGCTCGTCGCTGCCCAGTCGCATGACCGAGCCCTTTCCGAACTGCCGGTCGATCTGGGCGAGGGCCGATTCGAGGGCCTTCTCGCGGTCAGCGGGTGATGGCATGACGTGCTCCTTATGCTCGCGTTTCCGTCGCCTGTAGGCTGTCGCGCTCCTGCCCGGCGGGCGGGATGCTGCGACAAGGCGTAGGTGTCGTGATGACGCCGTTCACGCTACGGAGGGCTTCCGACATCGGCCGGATTCCGATCCCGCGACGAGTACGACGAGCTCAGCGATACCTGTTGTGCAGGAGCCTACGCGCCATAGAACGGATGTTCGATACGACACGCGGAGGATTCGAACGCCCGGGCGTGGTCAGCGCCGACGCTCGAGCCGGCCGACGCCGTGACGGCGCGACATCGGCACGTCGGTCTCCTCGCACAGCGCGAGCCATACCTCTCGCACATCGGCGCCGTCATCCAGCGCCTGCGCAGCCGTTCGATACGACATGCCCGACAGCGCCAGATCGACCACGAGCGCGTCGCCGCGCGCGCCGAACTCGGCCTGGACGGCTCGGGTGAATTCGCTCCGCCTCATCGACGCCGACGCTCGCTCAGTGGAGCGAGAGCTCGGGCTGGGCGAAGTCGTCGCTGAGCGACGCAAGGTCGTCGGGGACGACATCGGGGAAGGTCTGCAGACCCTCCAGCACCGAGATGCGGTCGCCCACCTCGCGCATGATCGAGGAGATGGGCACATCGAGCGCCTCGGCGACGGCAGCGAGGATCTCGCTCGACGCCTCCTTCTGACCACGCTCGACTTCGCTGAGGTAACCGAGGGCCACACTCGCGCGACCGGCCACCTGGCGAAGGGTCTTCCCCTTCTGCAGACGCAGGTCACGAAGGACATCGCCGATCTCTTGACGAACCAGGATCATGTCGAGCCTCCTTCACACGATTCCGTCTGCACGGGTGGACAACAGTACAGCACTTGGCTTCACCCTAAACCCCGACTGCTGAGGAATGGATGGGAATCGCTCAGGTGTAACGGAGTCGAAACACCCTGTATTCCCGGCCCCGACGACGGCGGTCACAGCGCGTCGAACGCCAGTCGCACGGCCAGAGCCGCCGCTTCCGCCCGGATCTCGTCGCGGGTCCCCGTGAGCACGACCGACTCGACGCGCGAGCCCAGCGGCGTCGACACCGCGACGTGCACCGTGCCCACCGGCTGGCCGTCGGGCGAGACCGGCCCCGCGATCCCCGTCGTAGCGATGCCGACATCGGCCGACTCCCCCGCTGCGCCGAGTGCACGCCGGGCGCCCTCGGCCATCTGACGCGCGACACGGGGGTGCACCGGCCCATGCGCCGCCAGCAGCGTGGCCTCCACCCCCAGCAGGGACTGTTTGACGTCGGTGGCATACGCGACGATCGCGCCCCGTACCACGGCGGACGCGCCCGGCACCGACACGAGCGACGCCGACACCAGCCCGCCCGTCAGCGACTCAGCCACCGCGACCGTCCAGTTCAGCTCCTTGAGCCGGGCGATCAGGCGTTCGGGCTCGCTGAGACGTCCGTGCGAGACGAGCGTGCTGTCGAGGTCGTCGACCTCCGCCGCCATCCGCGCCGCACGCGCTTCGCGCCGAGTCGTCATCTTGTGTCCTCCGTCGCAGCACCACGGCCCGCGCGCGCACCGCGTGAGGCCCTCGCTCCCCGGATCTCGGTCGCGACATAGTCGAGGCCGCTCGCGACCGTCAGGACCACGGCGATCGTCATGGCGACGCCGTTGACGACGTGCATCCACTCGCCGAAGCTCGCCCACAGCGGCAGCAGAGCCAGCGACAGGGCGACGGCCTGCACGACGGTCTTGAGCTTGCCCATCCACGCAGCGGCGACGACGTGGTCGCTCGCGACCATCAGCCGGTGCACGGTGATGCCCACCTCGCGCACGAGCACCAGGATCGTGATCCACCACGGCAGCTCACCCAGGATCGAGAGCCCGACGAACGCGCAGCCGGTGAGAGCCTTGTCGGCTATCGGGTCGAGCAGCTTGCCGAGGTCGGTGACGATCTCGTGCCGACGCGCAAGGTACCCATCGACGCCGTCCGTCGCGATCGCCACGATGAACAGCACTGCCGCCCACCAGCGCAGGGCCCCGTCGACTCCGCCGTCCGCCAGCAGCATCCAGAGGAAGACGGGTGCGCACAGGATGCGCACGATCGTGATGGTGTTGGGCAGCTGCCGGGGAATCGCCACGGTGCGAGCCTACCTATCTCAGTCGCGGCCGGTGAGGCTCCAGGCGTCTTCGTCGCCCCCATCGCCATCGACCACCGGGTAGCCCTCGAACTGAGCCTCGACGGGATCGCTCGAGGCAGCGGGGGCCGGCGCCGGGGCAGGCGGCTCCTCACCGCGCAGGCGCGCCAGCACCACCGGGAGCTGGTCGGGCGTCACGAGCACGTCGCGGGCCTTCGAGCCCTCGGAGGGGCCGACGATCTCGCGCGACTCAAGGAGGTCCATGAGGCGTCCGGCCTTCGCGAACCCGACGCGGAGCTTGCGCTGGAGCATCGAGGTCGACCCGAACTGAGTCGAGATGATCTGCTCGGCTGCCGCCAGCAGCAGCTCGAGATCGTCTCCGATGTCGGCGTCGATCTCCTTCTTCTCCGTGACGGCCTGCACGTCGGCACGGTACTCCGGCTGCGCCTGTCGCTTGACGTGCGCGACGACCTTCTCGATCTCACTCTCGGCGACCCACGCGCCTTGCACGCGTATGGCCTTCGACGTCCCCATCGGGAGGAACAGCCCGTCGCCCTGGCCGATGAGCCGGTCGGCGCCCGGCTGGTCGAGGATGACGCGAGAGTCGGTGACGCTCGTGACCGCGAACGCGAGACGCGACGGCACGTTCGCCTTGATGAGGCCCGTGACGACGTCGACCGACGGCCGCTGCGTAGCGAGCACCAGGTGGATGCCGCTCGCGCGCGCAAGCTGCGTGATGCGGACGATCGAGTCCTCGACGTCGCGCGGCGCGACCATCATGAGGTCGGCGAGCTCGT
>CALANM010000186.1 GCA_937926065.1 uncultured Microbacterium sp. | reverse complement strand
GCCCGAGAGTTCGAGGCGGGCGGAGCCGGCGCTGACGTCGGTCGTCAGGCTCTCGGCGCTGCCTTCGATGCGGAGCGAGCCTGCGTCGAGGGTGAGCGCGAGGTCGCCGTAGTCGCCGGTGGCGGTGAGCGACCCGCCGTCGACGTCGAAGTCGGCGTCGAGGCCGCGGGTTCCCGTGGGGAGGGTGAGGGTGACGTCGTCTCCCTCGCGGAACCAGCCCCAGCGGCCCCACCACTGGCGATCCGACGAGACCACCAGGGTGTCGCCCTGACGCTCGAACACCCAGTCGCCCTGGCTGCCGACGACCCGCAGGGTCGCCTCGGCGACGTCGCCGTACACGATGTCGACATCGGCCGCGCGGGCGTCGATGTCGAGGGCGCGGATGCCGTCGATCGAGGCGGTGAGCGTCGTCGTGTGGACTGCGGCGGTGCGGATGATCGAGATGACTCCGGTGATGACGGTGCCGAGCACGAGGACGGCGCCGAGGCAGATCGCGATGATCGCGACGACGCGGGAGGAGGAGCGTCGCTCCGACGGCGGGGTGTGGCCGGGCTGTGCCGGCTGCCCGGACTGGGGCGGCAGGGGAGGAGGAGTGAGGGTGGTGGTGGTCATCGGAGTGCTCCGTTCTGGGGGCCGCCGCCGTGCTCGATGTGCACGAGGGCGGCGAGCACGCGGCGGTTGCCGTGCTCATCGGGTTCGAGGTCGAGTTTCTGGAAGAGCGACGTGATGTGCTTCTCGACGCTGGCCTCGCTCAGGAACAGCGTCTGTGCGATCGCCTGGTTGCTCTTGCCCTCGGCGATCAGGGCGAGCACCGTGCGCTCGCGCTCGGTGAGCCGGGCCATGCGCTCGTCGCGGGCGCGGCGGGTGAGCAGCTGGGCCACCACCTCCGGGTCGAGGACGGTCGCTCCGGCGCCGATCCGCTCGATCGAGGCCAGGAAGTCGCGCACGTCGGCGACGCGGTCTTTCAGCAGGTAGCCGAGGGCGGCGCCGTGCGACGTGATGAGGTCGCTCGCGTACCGCTCCTCGACGTACTGGCTGAGCACCAGCACGGGGAGGTCGGGGTTCGCCGTCCGCAGCGCGAGTGCGGCGCGGATGCCCTCGTCGGTGAACGTGGGCGGCAGCCGCACGTCGAGGATGCACAGGTCGGGCGAGGTCTCGGCTGTCACGGCGGGCAGGTCGCTCACATCGGGGAGGGCGGCGACCACGTCGTGGCCGGCGTCTTCGAGCACGCGGACGAGTCCTTCGCGCAGAAGGGCGGAGTCTTCGCAGATCAGGATGCGCACGGGACGGTCACCTCCAGGGCGGTCGGGCCCCCGACGGGGCTGTCGAGCCGGCTGGAGCCGCCGGCGGCGACGATGCGGTTGACGATGCCGTCGAGCCCGCCGCCGGGGAGCACGCGGGCTCCGCCGACGCCGTTGTCCTCGACGCGCGCCCACAGCTGCGGGGCGCCCGTCTGCTCGTCGGTGCGGCTGCGCACGGTCACGCGGCATTCGCTTCCGCGGGAGTGCTTGGCGGCGTTGGTGATCGACTCGGCGATCGCGAAGTAGAGGGCGGCCTCGGCCGTGCGGCTGCAGCGTCCGTCGATGCGCACGTCGAGCGTGACGGGCACGGGCGAGCGGGCGGCAAGGGCCGACAGGGCGGCGTCGAGTCCGCGGTCGTCGAGCACGGAGGCGTGGATGCCGCGGGCAAGCTGCCGCAGCTCGGTGATCGCGGCCTTGGTCGAGGTGTGCGCCTCGTCGATGAGCGCCTTGGCGGCCTCGGGGTCAGAGTCGATCTTCT
Source organism: uncultured Microbacterium sp. (assembly GCA_937926065.1). Taxonomy (GTDB): domain Bacteria; phylum Actinomycetota; class Actinomycetes; order Actinomycetales; family Microbacteriaceae; genus Microbacterium. The sequence continues at coordinate 831 of CALANM010000186.1, read as the reverse complement.
GCTGGGCGAGGCCGAGGGTCATGCCGACGGAGACGAGTCGCGGCTGGACGCCGTCGTGCAGATCGCGTTCAAGGCGCGTGCGCTCCACTTCGCTGGCACGGACCGCGCCGGCGCGCTGCTCTCCGGCCGCGCGCGCTTCGGCGGCGAGGGCCGCTTCGCGTGAGGGCACGAGGATCGCGCGGGTGAGGGTGGCGTGCAGCAGCGCGATGCCGAACAGCAGCGCGGCGCTGGCGAGGATGCTGAGGATGCCGAGGGCGACGCCCCATGCCGGCTCGATGTCGACGACGCCCCAGGGGACGCGCGTGTATTCGGTGAACGGCGACAGCAGGAGGCCGAAGCCGGCGACGAGCCAGGCGATGGCGGGGAGCACGAGGAGGCCGAGGATCGTGGCGATGACGGCGCTCGCGACGCCGCGCCACATCGACCCGTCCACGAACTGGCGCCAGAGGGTGCGGAGCCAGCCGCCGAATCCGGGCTGGCCGCTCGAGCGGGTGCGCAGCATCGGGAGGCCGTAGCCGTAGAGGCCTTCGACGCGCTCGTATTCGAGCCACGAGGTGGCCCACAGGGCGTACACGAACGCGACGAGGAAGAGCAGGCCGATGCCGAGCACCGGGACGAGGCTGACGCCGACGCTGAGAAGCGTGATGAGAATGGTGAACACGACGGCGCCGATGATGCCGAGCGCCGCCAGCTGGGCGATCGCGCCCAGGTGGGTCACGACGCGGACGCGCCGTCGGGGAAGTGCTGCTGTGGTCATGACTCCACGGTAGGACCGGGCCCTTCGCGGCGCCGCCGAGATGTCCGGACGGTTCTGTTCGGGTTATCCCGAAA
>CALANM010000185.1 GCA_937926065.1 uncultured Microbacterium sp. | reverse complement strand
CGCCCGTCCTTCGCCGCGCAGCACGAGCGCCCGCACTCCCGCCGCTTCGGCCTCGGCGTACGCGTCGGACAGCTCCTGCAGGGCGGTCTCGTCGAGCGCGTTCAGCCTGCCAGGGTTGTCGAGCACGACGTGCGCCACGCTGCTGTCGCCGGCCGGCGCGATGCGCAGATCGATCATGTTCGGGGCTCCTCAGACGTCGTAGTCGACCACGATGCGCGGCGTCGTGGGGTGGGACTGGCAGGTCAGCACGTAGCCGCGCTCGAGCTCGTCGGGTTCGAGCGCGTAGTTCTCGGTCATGTGCACGGCTCCCTCGACCAGCCGCGCCCGGCAGGTTCCGCACACGCCGCCCGCGCACGCGAACGGCACGTCGCCGCGCACTCGCAGCGCCGCGTTGAGGACCGATTCGTTCGCGCTCACGGGGCTCTGCACGCTCGATGACGTGCCGTCGAGGGTGAAGTCGATGCGCACGGTCTGCTCGTCCTCCTTCACGGCGATCGGTCGCGCACGCGGAACCTCGCCGGGCTCTCCGGTCGTGAACAGCTCCGACCGGATGTGCGCACGATCGACGCCGCAGTCGTGCAGCACATCGCGGCATGTCTGCACGAGCTCCATCGGCCCGCACAGGAACCACTCGTCGACCGTCGCGGGCGGGATGAGCCGGTCGAAGATGAGGCGAAGCCGCGCCTCGTCGAGGCGGCCCGACAGCACGGGCGCCGTGCGCTGCTCGCGCGAGAGCACATGGTGAAGGGCGAGGCGAGTGGGGTAGCGGTCTTTCAGATCGGCCAGGTCGTCGAGGAACATGACGTCTGCCGTCGCCCGGTTCGTGTAGAGCAGTGTGAACCGGCTCGTGTCGGAGCGTGAGAGCACGGCCGTCGCGAGCGCCATGAGCGGTGTCACCCCCGACCCTGCGGCGATGCCCGCCACGTGCGCCCCGTCGAAGTCGGCGAGCGTCGACGTGAACGACCCCTGCGGGCTCATGACGTCGAGCGTGTCACCGGGGTGCAGCTCGGTCTGCGCCCACGTGGAGAAGCGGCCGCCGTGGTCGCGCTTGATGCCGACGCTGATGCGCCCCGGCTGGGGCGGCCGGCACAGGGAGTAGGAGCGTCGCAGCTCCTGCCCGTCGACCACCGCCCGCAGCGCCACGTGCTGACCGGCCAGGAAGTCGTACTCGGCCCGCAGTTCGGCGGGCACCGCGAACGTCACCTCCACGGCATCCTTCGTCAGAGGTCGCACGTCGGCGACGGTCAGGGTGTGGAACCGCGTCCGTCGGCGCCCGGGCGGACCCCCGACCGAGCCCGCGAGCAGCTGCTCGGCGACACGCTCGGCCTCGGCGTCCGTCGTCTCACGGGCGCGCGCGTCGAGGGAGTCGGGCCGCGTCGCCATCAGTGCACCTTGAAGTGATCGAAGGGCTCGAGGCATGCCGTGCACTCGTAGTGCGCCTTGCACGACGTCGATCCGAATCGCGACACCTCGCGCGTCGCGAGCGAGCCGCAGCGCGGGCACCGCACGGCGAGGCTCAGCGGGATCGGCCCGCGCGGGTGGGCGGCCTTCCCCGTCGGCGGCGCGATGCCGAACCGCCGGAGCTTCTCCTTTCCGGCATCCGTCATCCAGTCGGTCGTCCATGCGGGGGTCAGCGCGAGACGCACGTCGACGTGCGCGAAGCCGGCGTGCGTGAGGGCGAGCACGAGGTCGTCGCGGATCGTCTCCATCGCGGGGCAGCCCGAGTAGGTCGGCGTGATCGTCACCGTCACGCGGTCGTCGTCGGCGTCGACGGCACGCAGGACGCCGAGGTCCTCGATCGTCAGCACGGGGACCTCCGGATCGCACACGGATGCCGCGACCTCATATGCGGTGCGCGTCGCGGTCACCATGTCGCCCCCGGGAAGCGGCGGGCGAGCACCTGCATCTCGGCGAGCAGATGCCCGAGCGGCGTGTCGTGCCGTCCGTGCCGGCCGCCGGCCGCCGACCACGGCACGGCCGGCCGCTCGAGCTCCGCCTCGGCGAACACGGCGTCGATCACGGCGTCGAACGCCGGGCGCAGCGCCGAGGGACGCACCGCGACGCCTCGGGCGGCGAGCGCGTCGGTGAGCGGCTCGTCGCGGAAGAGCTCGTCGATGCAGGGCCACAGGTCGCCGATCGCGCGGATGATGCGCGTCCGCGACTCGTCGGTGCCGCCCGCGAACCGCAGGGTCCACTGCACGGCGTGGTCGCGGTGGTACTCGACCTCCTTGACGGCCTTCGCAGCGATGGCGGCGAGCGCGGGGTCGGCCGACCGCCCGAGGCCGGAGTACAGCTCGAACCAGTAGGTCGACGCGAACAGCTGTCGCGCCATCGTCTGCGCGTAGTCGCCGTTGGGCTGCTCGAACAGCCATGCGCACCGGAACTCGTACTCGTCGCGGAAGTAGGCGAGGTCGTCCTCGGTGCGCCCGTCTGCCGTGCCGGCGTAGCGCAGCAGGGAGCGCGCGTGGCCGAGGAGGTCGAGGGCGATGTTGGTGAGGGCGAGATCCTCCTCCAGCTCCGGCCCGTGTGCGACCCAGTAACCGAGCTGCTGCGCGAGGATCAGGGCGTCGTCGCCCAGCCACAGCGCGTACTCGGCGACGTCCTTCGCGGCGCGCGCGCCCTCCGCGACGTATTCGTCGGCCAGCTGCAGCCGGTCGACCGTGACGTCGCCGTGCAGATCGATCCCTCGCGGCGTCACAGGTGCGGCACCCCCTCGGATGCCGTGTAGTACACGGCGTGCCGGTAGTTCTTCCCGGCGGGGCTCTCGAAGAACGCGCCCTTCGCGTCGGGGTCGCTCGTCGTGATCGCGTCGGCGGGCACGACCCAGATCGACGTCCCCTCGCCGCGCCGCGTGTAAAGGTCGCGGGCGTTGCGCAGGGCGAGCTCGGCGTCGGGCGCGTGCAGCGACCCGGCGTGCACGTGGCTCAGCCCGCGCGACGCACGCACGAACACCTCCCACAGGGGCCAGACCTCGCGGTCGGCCGCACCGGGCGTCGTCATCAGGCCACCTCCTGCGTGCGCTGTCGCTGCCTGCGGGCGTAGGCGGCCGCGGCCTCCCGCACCCATGCGCCTTCGGCGTGCGCGTCGCGGCGCACGCGGATCCGCTCCGCGTTGCACGGGCCATTGCCCTTGAGAACCTCATGGAACTCGGTCCAGTCGATCTCGCTCATGTCCCAGCGCTGCTCGGCCTCGTTCCATCGCAGGTTCGGATCGGGCAGAGTGACGCCGAGCGCCTCGGCCTGCGGCACGAGCATCCCCACGAACCGCTGCCGCAGCTCGTCGTTGGAGAACCGCTTGATGTTCCACGCCATCGACTGCGCGGAGTTGGGCGAGGCGTCGTCGGGCGGGCCGAACATCATGAGGCTCGGCCAGTACCAGCGGTCGACGGCATCCTGTGCCATCTCACGCTGCTCCGGAGTCCCCTGCATGAGGGCGAGGAGGATCTCGAAGCCCTGCCGCTGGTGGAACGACTCCTCTTTGCAGATGCGGATCATGGCGCGGGCGTACGGCCCGTACGACGCGCGGCACAGCGGCACCTGGTTGCAGATGGCGGCGCCGTCGACGAGCCAGCCGATCGCGCCCATGTCGGCCCATGTCGGCGTCGGGTAGTTGAAGATCGACGAGTATCTGGCCTTCCCGTCGATGAGCTGCTGCGTCATCTCGTCGCGTGTGATCCCGAGGGTCTGCGCGGCCGAGTACAGGTACAGGCCGTGGCCGGCCTCATCCTGCACCTTCGCCATGAGGATCGCCTTGCGCTTGAGGCTGGGGGCGCGTGTGATCCAGTTCCCCTCCGGCTGCATGCCGATGATCTCGGAGTGCGCGTGCTGCGAGATCTGCCGGATGAGCGTGCGCCGGTAGGCGTCGGGCATCCAGTCCCGGGGCTCGACGCGCGAGTCTGCGGCGATGATCGCGTCGAACGCGGCCTGGCCTGCGGCGTCGTCGGCGGTGACGGCGTCTTCGTGGACTGCGGTGTCGGACATCTTCGACCTTCGACCGGGAATGCGTCATCCTGAATTTCAGAACGACCGTTCAGTAATTGTAGGTCGGACCCCTGGCGCGGGCAAGAGGATGCCCGCCTCCGACCCGTCGAGCCGGACGACTCAGGCGAGCGGCTCAGCCGGTTCGACAGCGCGACGTCCGGCGGTGCGCACGGCGCCGATCGAGGCGGCGATCACGAGCGCGATGCCGATGAGCTCAAGCCACGCGAGGTGCTGACCGAGCAGCACGAACCCGGCGAGCGCCGCGACAGCGGGCGCCAGGCTCATGAGGATCGAGAACGCGGATGCCGTGAGCCGCCGCAGCGCGACCAGCTCCATCGCGTAGGGGATCGTCGAGCTGAGCACGGCGACGGCGGCTCCGACCGCGAGGAGGTCTGCCCGCATCAGCGCACCGCCGGCCGCGACGACGCCGAACGGCAGCGCGAGCACGGCGCCGACGCTCATCCCGAGCGCGAGACCGTCGAGCCTGGGGAACTCCGCGCCCACACGGGCGGACGCCAGGATGTAGCCCGCCCAGCTCGCCGCCGCGCCCAGCGCGAACATGACGCCGAGCGCATCGAGCCGATCCCATCCCCCACCCCCGAGCGCCACGACCCCCGCGAGCGCGATCGCCGCCCACAGCCAGGCGACGGAGCGCCGACTCGTGATGACAGACAGGGCGAGGGGGCCGAGCACCTCGATCGTCACCGTCACGCCCAGCGGCAGGCGTTCGAGCGCGAGATAGAAGAGGGCGTTCATGAGCGCGAGCACGACACCGAAGCGGACCACCGCCGCCCACGCGCTCCGACTGTGCCCGCGCACCCTCGGGCGCGCGATCGCCAGGAGGACGAGCGCGGAGAACACGAGCCGCAGCATGACGACGCTGAGCGGACCGAGATGCGGGAACAGCCCGACAGCGAACGCCGCCCCCACTTCCTGACACGCGAGGCCGACCACGACGAGCCCCGCGGCCGACGTCGCGCGCGTGTTCACGTAAGCGGGCAGATCGCGGAGTCGACGACCTTCTGCGCGTACGTCTGCGACTTCCACGGCAGACCCGCTTCGGGGGTCGATTCGCCGGGCGCCGCGGGAGCCTTCGACGCGATCGCGGCGAGCTGCCACGCGAGGTGACGCGGCACCGTGGCATCCGCGCGCGAGTTGTTCAGCACGAGGACGACCGACAGTCCGGTCTCACGGTCAGCGAAGGCCGCCGTCAGGTAGCCCGGCACCGCGCCGGCCTGGCCGACGAGCGAGCCGGCCTGAAGGGCGCCGCCGGCGGCGGTGAACCACGACGGTGCCTTCGACCCCGCGGGCAGGCCGTCGGCGAACCGCGACTCCGCGTCATACGACCTCGTCGCCAGCGCGACCGACTGGATGTAGTCGCTCAGGTCGTCGACCGTCGAGACGACACCGGCGGCCATCCCGCCGGTAGTCGGAGACAGAGACGTGAGGTCGACCGGCTCCGTGCAGTTCGGCTTCTTGCCGGCCGAACGCAGGCCCGCCAGCCATCCCGACCCGGTCACGGCAGTCGGGAGCGACGACGACTCCATCCCCATCGGCTCGAACACGTACTCCGACAGGAGCTGCGCCGGCGTGCGGTCGGCCGCCCGCTGCAGCGCGAGGCCGAGCAGCAGGTAGCCGGTGTCGGAGTCGCGGTAGGCGGCCCCCGGGTCGGACGTGAAGCCCTTGGCGAAGCCGTAGGCGATGAGCTCCTTCGGCGCCCATTCGCGCTTCGGAACGGCATACCAGCGTGAGGTCAGCTCGGGCGCGTAGGAGCCCAGACCGCTCGTGCTGTCGCACAGCTGACCGAGCGTGACGTCGGCCGCCGACGGGTAGCCGGCAAGCCAGGTGGCGAGCTTGTCGTCGACCGAGACGATGCCGCGATGCGCCATGCCGTAGAGCACATCGCAGGCCATCATGCGCGTGATGGGGCCGGCCTTGAAGCGCATGTCGGACGTGACCTCCGCGCCCTCCGGCCCGCTCGTGCCGAAAGTCGCGCTCCAGACGCCCGACCAGGGTGCGCGGACCTCGACGATCGCCCCCGTGGAGCCGGTCGCCGCCATCGCGGTCTCGACGGCGGCTTGCAGGCGGTCGGAGATCTCGGCCGGAAGCGGCGCGTCGGCCTGCGACGTCGGCTCGTGATCGACACTCGTCCCAGGGGCGCACGCGGTGAGGCCGAGCATCGCGGCGGTCAGCACGGCGACCAGACCCCGACGTCTGCGGCTTCGCGGCATGTCCACCCCCTGATATATCGACTACCAGGGTACGTCATGGCATCCGCGCCTCCTCCCGGCGCACCTGCGCCGCGCGAATACGCTGGAGACATGCCTCACCTCTTCGACGACGCCACGATCGCGGGCGTGCTCGGCCACATGAACAACGATCACGCCGACGACAACGTCCTCATCACGCGGGCGTTCTCAGGGGTCGACGACGTCGTGTCCGCCGAGATGACCGGCTTCGACGGCGACGGCGGCGAATGGCGTGTGACGACCGCCGCCGGCGACGAGCAGAGTGTGCGGATCGCGTGGCCCGGCGGCCCCATCACCGAGCGTCGCGAGGTGCGTCGCGAGGTCGTCGCCCTCTACGACGGCGCGTGTGAGCGCCTCGGGGTGGGCCCTCGACCGCACGAATGAGCGGCGTCACCGCCCGAGATCGACCTTCAGGTTAGCTGACCCTTACCTATATGCTCGGGGCATGCCCGCTCTGACCCCGTTCTCCACCGCGATCCGCGATCGCACCTCCGCCGCCCACTCCGGCAGCGAGCACGCCGGCTTCATGTCCGACCTCCTGCACGGCAAGGGCACCCGCGACGACTACGTCGCGCTCGTCGCTCAGCACTGGTTCATTTACGAGGCCCTCGAGTCCGCCGCCCAGCGGATGAAGGCCGACCCGGTCGCCGCCCCGTTCATCAGCGACAGGCTCACGCGCCTCCCCGCGCTCGAGGCCGACCTCGAGTTCCTCATCGGCCCCGACTGGCGCGACCGCATCGAGCCGCTGCCGGCCACCCGCCGCTACGTCGACCGCATCCGACAGGTCGCCGCCACGTGGGCAGGCGGCTTCGTCGCGCACCACTACACGCGCTACCTCGGCGACCTCTCAGGCGGCCAGTTCATCGGCAGGCTCATGGCCCGCCAGTTCGGCTTCGAGACGAACGGCATCGGCTTCTACGTCTTCGCCGACATCGCCGACCCGCAGGCGTTCAAGGACGTGTACCGCGAGCAGCTCGACGCCGTCCCGTGGGACGACGAAGAGCGCGAGCGCGTGATCGAAGAGGTGCTCGTGGCCTACCGATTCAACACCGAGCTGTTCGAAGACCTCGCCGCCGCCAAGTCCGGCGCCCTCTCGGCCGAGCAGACCGCCTGAGCCGGCATCCGCCTCGCGCGGCTTCCGGCATCCCGATCACGCGGCTCAGCCGCCGGCGGCACGGACCGCCGCCATGAACCGGCGCACGTCAGGATCGACCAGGATGTCGCTGGGTCGCAGCGGCCGCGACAGGTACAGCCCGTCGAGGCTCGTCAGGCGCGACAGGGCCACATACGTCTGCCCCGGAGCGAAGGCCCCCGAGCCGAGGTCGATGATCGCGCGGTCGTACGTCTTGCCCTGCGACTTGTGAATCGTCACGGCCCACGCCAGCCGCAGCGGGAACTGCGTGAACTCGGCGACGATGTCGCGCGTCAGCTTGCGACTGCCCGGGTCGTACGCGTAACGGAACCTCTCCCACACGACCGGCTCCACGTCGTGCTCGCGACCCTCGAGCTCCACACGCACAGAGCCGCCCGCAATGCGCGTCACGGTTCCGATCGAGCCGTTGACCCAGCGCGGACCCTCGCCCTTGCCGCCGATGTCGTTGCGCAGGAACATCACCTGCGCGCCCACCTTGAGCTGCAGCTCGACGTCGGCCGGATACGCCTCACCCCGACCGAAATCGCCGTTGATGTCGGCGCGGGCCGTCTGCACCGGACCGGGCAGCGCATCCAGATGCCGCTGGTTGATGCGGTTGACGATGTCGTTGCGCGTCGCGAGGGTGATGATCGGCGGCTCGCCGTCGACCGGCTCGGGCACGGGGCGCGCGCCGGTCGTGTTGAGCACCTCCGCGATGTCGGCCGTGACCACGCCGTAGCGCACCGCGTTGAGCATCGCCTTGAACGCCGGGTCGGATTGGCGGTGGATCTCCCGGAGCTCCTTGATGTGCAGCGGCGCCCCCACGCGGCCGAGGTCGAGCAGCCCGTCCGAGCGGATCGCACCGCTGTCGGCCCGGGGCCCCGCCCACACCTGCGCGTCGAAGAACCAGAACGACCGGTAGTGGTCCTGGATGTAGCGCAGCTCATCGCCGCGCGGCGGCACCGGCGACAGCTGATACGGGTCGCCGAACATCACGACCTGCACCCCGCCGAACGGCTCCGAGCGACGACGCCGCGCCTGCCGCAGCGAGCGGTCGATGGCATCCATCAGGTCGGCGTTGACCATCGAGACCTCGTCGATCACGAGCGTGTCGATCGCGTTCATGATCCGGCGGGCAGGCTCCGACTGATCGAGCTCGCTGTCGGCGATGAGCCCGATCGGAAGCCGGAACAGGGAGTGGATCGTCTGACCCTCGACATTGAGCGCCGCGACGCCCGTGGGCGCGCACACCGCGATCTGCTTGTCCGTGTTCCACGCGAGGTGCTGCAGCAGGGTCGACTTGCCCGTGCCGGCGCGTCCCGTGACGAAGACGTGCTCGCGAGTGTCCTCGATGAGCCGGAACAGCTCCTCCTGCTCGGCAGACAGGGCGGGGATGCTCACCGGATCCATGCTAGTTGTCAGCGGGGGTTTCCTAGACTGAAGCGATGGACCTCGACGAGCGCCCCGAGCAGCGCGACGCGCAGCGGGATGCCACGGCGCCCGCCGACGCGCGGCCGCCCTCGCGACTCGAAGATGCCGCCGCGGCCGAGCCCGTCGTCACGGCCGACGCGCGTCGCCGCCGTCGCACGCTCGCCTTCGACCTGACCGCGCTCGCGGTCGTCGGCATCCTGCTCGGCGGAGCCCTGTTCGCCGCGGGCGCCTACGCCTACGACAAGCTGTACAGCCCCTCCGCGTTCGTCCTCCGCTACCTCGAGCTGCTGTCGCAGGGCCGCGCCTCCGACGCCCTCCTCGTCCCGGGCGTCCGCGTCGACTCGGCCGAGCTCGACGACGCCGGGCTCCCGTCGGACGCGAGCGACGCGCTGCTCCGACAGGCCGCCCTCGCTCCCCTCAGCGACATCCACGTCGTCGAGACGCACGAGGCCGACGGCGTGTCCGCGGTGACGGTCGAGTACGAGGCGGGCCCCTACGACGGACGCTCGACCTTCCAGGTCGCCCGTGACGGCAGCATCGGCATCGCCCCCGCCTGGCGCTTCGCGAAGAGCCCCCTCGCGGTGATCGAGCTCGCCGTGCGCGGCGCCATGCAGTTCCAGGTGAACGGGTTCGAAGTCGACAAGCGGCAGGTGTCGCCGCAGGGCTCGGATGCCGACCCGCTCGACCCCGTTCCGCTCCTCGTGTTCTCACCCGGCCTGTACTCGATCTCGGTCGACACGCCGCTGTCGGCCAGCCCCGGGGTCGCGGTGCTCTCGGACACGCCGCACGCGGAGATCGACGTGCAGGTGCAGACCCAGGCGACCGACAAATTCGTCGAGGTCGTGCAGGACAAGGTCGAGGACTTCCTCGACGAGTGCGCCACGCAGCGCGTGCTTCAGCCGACCGGCTGTCCCTTCGGCTTCACCGTGCGCAACCGCATCATCGACGCGCCCGTCTGGTCGATCGCGGAGCAGCCCGTCGTCGCGCTGGAGCCCGACGGCGCCGACTGGCGCATCCGCCGCACCCAGGCCGTCGCCCACATCCAGGTCGACATCCAGTCGATCTTCGACGGATCGATCCGTCACGTCGACGAAGACGTCCCGTTCTTCCTCGACGGAGACATCACCGTGCTCCCCGACGGCACGGCATCCATCCGCGTCTCCTCCGCCGACTGACCCGGGGAGGCAGCGGGGTCAGCCGCGACGGGCGTCGCGCGCGGCGAGAGCGGCGAGACGGGCGTTGTAGTCCTCGAGCTCCTGATCGCCCGTGCGGTCGGCGTGGCGATCGGCGCGGCGCTGGGCGCGCTCGTCCGAGCGGCTCCACTGGATCGCGACGACGATCGCGAGGATCAGCGTCGGGATCTCGCCGATCGACCAGGCGATGCCGCCGCCCACGTACTGGTCCTCCAGGGGCGTCGCGCCCCACGTGCGCCCCATGCTGCCGAACCACTCCGCGACGAACAGCCCCGACGACATCATGATCGCGATGCCGAAGAACGCGTGCATCGCCATCACCCCGATGAGCGTCACGAGCCGGAACGCATAGGGCAGGCGCAGCGGCACCGGATCGATGCCGACGAGCGACTGCACGAACAGGTAGCCCGACAGGAGGAAATGGACGATCATCCACTCGTGGCCGATGTGGTCGTACAGAGACCACCGGAACAGCTCGCTGTAGTAGAAGGCCCACAGCGACCCGATGAACATCGCGGCAGCAAACAGCGGATGCGTCACGACCTTCGCGAACGGAGTGTGCACCGCCCACAGGATCCACTCCCGTCCGCCCCGTGTGCCGTCGTCGCGCTTGCGCACCGCACGAGCCGCGAGCGTGACGGGGGCGCCGAACACGAGGCACAGCGGAATCGCCATCGTCAGCAGCATGTGTCCGACCATGTGCACGCTGAACAGGTAGTCCTGGTAGGCGTTGATCGGCCCGCACGTCACCCACAGCAGCAGAAGCATGCCGAGCACCCACAGGGCCGTGCGATAGATCGGCCATCCGTCGCCGCGGCGATGGAGGCGCCACACTCCGGCGAGATAGAAGAAGAGCCCGAAGCCCACCGCGAAGGCCCACAGCGGGTCGATGTCCCACGCGGTCAGCCACTGCCCGATCGTCAGCTCGGGCGGCAGCGGCGCGCCCGTCAGCAGCTGGGCCGGCGTCGGCGTCGCAGGCAGGCTCGTGTCGACGGCGGGAGGCGTGCGCGCGAGGGCGGCCGCGGCGCCGCTCGCGATGCCCATGAACGCGAGCTCGAGCGCGATGAGCCCCCAGAACGCGCGCGCGGCCGGCGAGCGGTCGGTCGCGGCATCCGCCTGCGCTGCTGCCCTTTCGACACGGCCGATCAGCCGCAGCCGGTACTGCGCTCCGAGGAGCCCCATGATGACGAGCGCGACGATCTTGACCAGCAGCAGGGTGCCGTAGGGGGTGGCGAGCTCCGCGAGTCCGATGCCGCCGGCGAGCGCCCGGGCGAGGCCGGACAGCCCCACAACGAGGAAGGCGACGAGCGCGAGGCTCGAGTAGCGGCGCAGCAGCGGCCCGAGCTCCCGCCGGTCGAGCGCGGGACGGATGACCACGAGCAGGAGCGCACCCCCGAGCCACACCGCCGCCGCGACGATGTGCAGCGCGAGCGCCATCACGGCGGTGTTGTGGTTCGCCTCCTCCCCCGAATGGCCCACGGTGGCCATGGGGACCAGACTCGCGGCGGCGAGGGCGGCGACGATGGCCGTGGCGGTCCAGCCGCGCACGGCGAAGGTGAGGACCGTGAGCACGGCGCCCGCGACGACCGTCATGAGCCAGGCGCGGCCCACCTCCGTGTCGACGAGGTACCGCCCGAGCTGCTGACCGAATTCGGCATCGGCGCTGGGCGTCGCGTTGAAGATGCTGAGGAACGTGAAATACGCCGTCAGCGCCGAGGCGATCGTGAAGAGCGCGGCCGAGACGGATGCGGTGTCGAGCGCGACGTCGAAAGGACGCTCCCCCGACCGCAGCCCGAAGAGAGCCAGCACGAGAGAGCCGATCATGCCCGCAGCCGTGAGGTTGACGAGCAGCTTGACGACCGGGAGACCCCAGCGCACGACGGGCCCGGGATCTCCGACGACCAGGGGCGCCGCGCCTCCGCCGAAGGCGAGGCCGAGCAGGACGGCGACCAGAGCGGCCCCGATGAGAATCGCGGGCCCGGCGAGGCGGAGCGCGCGGGAGTTCACCCATCCAGCGTAGTTCGCCCCGGAGGGTGCTCCGCCGAGAACGCGGTGCGCTGGGAAACAATCAAACAGAACTTCAC
>CALANM010000184.1 GCA_937926065.1 uncultured Microbacterium sp. | reverse complement strand
CTCGAGCGCGGCACCTACTATCAGGCGGGCATGATCATCCCGAAGGCCTCGTTCGACCAGCTGCAGCAGGCGGGGCTTCCCGCGTTCCGAGCCCGTATCGCCGGGTCGGCCTCTCACGTCGTCGAGGCTGCGGAGTCGATCCAGAGCTGGGACCAGGTCAAGCTGCTGTCGGTGCAGCTCAACCGGCTCGACACGTGGCATCGTCCCGGCTTCATCGCGATCGGCGACGCGGCCCACGCGATGTCGCCCATGTTCGGCGTCGGCGTGAACTACGCGATCCAGGATGCCGTTGCCCTCGCCAACGCGATCCACGCCCCGCTGGCGCGCGGCGAAGCACCCGATGACGTGCTCGCGACAGTGCAGGAGCGCCGGCAGCGTCCCGTGAAGAAGATGCAGCGCCTGCAGCGGATCTCGCACCGTGGTGTCATCCGCGCCGCGACAGCGAAGGGCGCTCGGGCCGTGCCCCGCCCCGTGACGTGGCTGCTGCACCGCTTCTCACCCCGCATCCGCCGCTTCATGGCGCAGTTCATCGGATTCGGCTACCTGCCGGAGCGCTCCGCGATTCGCTGAGGCGCCCCGGGCGCCGCCCGTGATGCCACGGGGATCGCGGTCTTCCGCGACGCGCTGCCCCGCCTCTAGAGTTCATGAGGAATCTCTCATGGACGAGCGAGACAGGAGGCCGCGCCCTTGGCACGTCGCATCCGAGTCGCCGGCGTGCCGGCGGATTTCCGAGTGCCCAGAGGGTGGCCGACGCCCACCGACCGATGGATCCGCGCGAACGCGTTCTGGGTGCCGCCGGTCGACTGGACCCCGCTTCCCGAGGTGCCCCCGGCCCCGCACCGGTGGACCTTCTGGACGCCCAACCCGCTGTGGAGCACGACGCGCGCCCATCTCTACAGCTCGCTCCGCGTGTGGACGTGGGTGGGGGTCGCGGGCTTCGTCCTCGGTGTGCTCACCCGCGTGTGGGCATTCGCTGGAGATCCGCCCCGCGAGATGCTCACAGCGGCAGGGCTCGTGACGTTCGCACTGCTGGCGACGAGCCTCATCGGCTACGCCGCCGGCCACCGCCGGCTCACGCAGCGCGCGCTCGCCCAGCACGCCGTGGCTGCCGCGGAAGGCCGCACGCAGCGCCTGACCCGCGAATACCAGCGCTACCTCCTGGACATCCAATGACGCTCGACGAAGCTCGCGGATGCCTCGGACTCACCCGGGGAGCGACCGTGGAGCAGATCCAGGAGGCATTCCGCGTGCGCGCGCGGCAGGTGCACCCCGACCGGCACCCCCACGCGACCGAGAGCGAACGCCACGCCATGGCGGTGGAGTTCGACCGCGCCCGTCGCGCACGGGACGCCCTTGTCCAGTGGGCGACGCACGCGGCCGGCTCCTCGACGACACCCACCACCGCACCGCCGCAGCCCGAGGACGCTCCGGGACCCGCCGCGGCACCGCCGTCGGACACCCGGCATCCGGAACCCGAACCGGAGCCGCGTCCGCGGGCCCGGCCCCGCACGAGCGAGACGCGCACCACCGCTCCTCCCCCGCCGCCGGAGCGCGTGACCATGCGATTCGACGAGTTCGTCGCGTTCACCGACGCCGCCGGGTTCAGCGTCGGCAAGCGCTCGGGCCGCTACATCGACTGGGCGCGCATCATCGCGTGGTCGACAGTCGGCGCGCTTGCGGCTGCCGTCGCGGTCGGCGTCGTCCTCGCCTCGCAGGGCATGCTCATCGCCTGAACGGCCGGCACAACGAAGATCGCCCCGGGGCCGAAGCCTCGGGGCGATCGTTCATGCGGATTCGGTCTCTGTCTCCGGATCCTCTTTCGAGTTCCTTCGTCTCCGTTTTCCTTCGCACGACCTAAAATACTCATCGCGGATCGGGCGTCAAGATGTCCACCGAAAGTCACCTCTGGTTCACATTGAAGGTGAATGTCGGATGCCGCAGCGTGCTCCGCGGGAGCCGGATCATCCTTGAGACGTACGCCCATCCGCCGCGATCACTCCAGCGGCCGACGCGGCATCCGGCACCGCCTTCGTAGCTTCGAAGCATGACCACAGCGAGCCTGCCCCGAGTGTCTCTCCCGGCCCCCTCGAAGGGCCGTGCCCGTCCGTCTCGCCCGCCCCGCGTGGCTCGCGCCGCGACGTCGCGCCCTGCCTCGGCGCCATCGGCCGCGACCGCCGCCGTGCTGTCGATCCTCGGCAGCATCGTCGCGATCGGGCTCGCGGCGCTCGCCCTGCTGGTCGTGCCGCTCGCGGCCGTCATCGTGTTCGGGCCGACGCTGCTCGAGCTGCTCTGACCCGCACGCCGCACAGACGCGACCTCAGTGCTCACCGCCCACGAGTTTGAGGCCGACGACGCAGCCGACGAGCCCCAGGATGAGCAGCGTCTTGACGAGGGAGAAGTCCTCGTCGCCGGTGGCCATCGCCCACGCGACGGTGATCGATGCGCCGATGCCGACCCACACGGCATACGCGGTGCCCGTGGAGATGTCACGCATGGCCCAGGCGAGCCCGCCCATGCTGGCGACGAGCGCGACGCCGAACACGACAGTCGGCCACAGCTTCGTGAAGCCCTCGGACTTGCCGAGCGCTGTCGCCCACACGGCTTCGAGCACGCCGGAGAGGATGAGGATGACCCACGACACGATCTGCTCCTTGGCCAGTCTTGTCGCTCACCGGGTACTGAACCGTCGTCCGGAGACCCTGTCGGGATCCGGTTCCCACTCTACCGTCGGCGGCTGGGCAGGCCCTGGGCAGTCGACGCGACGTCGGGTCAGGGAGTGACGAGGAAGAGTCCGTCGAGCAGGCCGGGGTTGTGCGCGTGCACGAGCACGCCGAACACGACGGCGTCGAACAGCAGGTGCACCGTCACGACATAGCCGAGCGAGTGCGTGCGGATGAAGATGACCGCCTGCAGAAGCGCGAACGGGATCGTCAGCACGGGCCCCCATGCCTGGTAGCCGAGCTCCCACAGGAACGACACGAACACGATGGCCTGCAGCAGGTTTGCCGTGACATCTGCGAAGTGGCGGCGCAGCAGTGCGAAGCACGTGCAGATGAAGAACAGCTCGTCCCAGATGCCCACGGCGCCGACGCCCACGAACAGTCGCGCGATGAGGTCAGGGGTGTCGACGACGGGCCAGTTGAGGTAGACGCCCGAGGTGATGAAGTAGAACGGCAGGATCAGCCAGCCGAGCACGAGGACCGCTGCCAGCCACGCCCACTGCCACGGCTTCCAGCGCGTGCCGCCGCGCCAGGGGAAGGAGATCGCGCGGTCGCGATAGACCCAGCGCGACACGACGTACGGCACGACCACCGCTCCGCCGAGAGCGAGAGCGAAGCGCACCATCGCGAGGTCGTCGAGCTCGGCCTTGAGCGCGATGGAACTGACGATGAGGAGCCCGATCGCGATGAGCGACAGGTCGCGCGTGAGGGAGGGTCCGGATGCCGTGACCTGCCGGCGTTCGCTCGCCAGCGCGAGTGCGAGTCCCGCGGCGAGGAGTGCCCACCCGAGCCACTGCTGCTGCACGACGAAGAAGGCGGGAGCCGCCAGGCACACCAGCAGTGCCGGCACGATGCTCGTGCTGAGGAGGGGGCGGGGCGCGACGTCGCTGTGCATGCGTCAGCCGTCCGCCAGCGGGTTGTCGATCTCGTCGCGAGGCATGCGGGCGATCGCGAGCACGGCGAATGACACGACGAACGGCACGACGCCGGCGACGATGAAGATGGCCGTGAGCGAGACGACCTGCGCGACGGGACCGGCGAGCGCCATCGACACCGGCATGAGTGCGAGCGACACGAAGAAGTCGAGACTCGAGATGCGGCCGAGCATGTGGCGCGGCACCCGCCGCTGCAAGAGCGTGCCCCAGATCACGTTGCCGTAGCTGAAGCCGAATCCTGCGAGGGCGCACGACACCGCCATCACGATGTACGAGTCGGTCAGGCCGACCGCGATGTATGGGAGCGTGCTGAAACCCCACACGAGGGTCATGGCGGTGAGGTAGCGCCGCGGCAGCGGGAAGGACGAGACGAACAGCGACCCGACGACCCCGCCCCCGCCGAAGAACGCGAGCAGGAATCCGAACAGCCTCGGATCGTCGCCGAAGCGCTCCGCGGTGAGGAAGGGCAGGAGGACCGTCTCAGGTCCGACCGTGAACAGCACCCACAGGGTGGCGAAGAGCAGCGTCCACAGCAGCCACGGGGTGCGAACCGTGAAGGAGACGGCTTCGAAGAGGTCGCGCACCACGCCGCGAGCCCCCGCTTCGGCGGACCCGGAGTCGTCGGCGGCGGCTCCGGGCTCCCGGCGCAGGACCAGCAGCACGATGAGAGCCAGGGAGTGTGCCACGAGCACAGCGACGGCCGCCTGGGCGGGAATGAGGGCGGCCAGCAGCAGACCCGCGGCCGCAGGCCCCGCCGCCTGCTGAAGGGCCGGCCGGATGGCGCTTTCGAGGCCGTTCGCGGCCAGCAGCTGCTCCGCCGGGAGGATCCGGGGAAGGATGGCGCTGTAGGCGGGGAAGAAGAAGCCGGCGCCCGCGCCCAGCAGCAGCGACACGATCGTCAGCTGCGGGAGGGTCAGCGCGTCGAACCACCCTGCCACCACGACTGACCCGATCGCGAGGACGTTGATCGTCTCGACCGCCCGCAGGATGGCGCGGCGCGACACTCTGTCGGCGGCGATTCCCCCGGGGATCGCACAGGCGAGGAGCCCGACGGCGTTCGCCGAGGCCACGAGCGACAGGGCGACCGGATCGCCGCCGGTCTCGATGACGGCGTAGACCATGACCACGGCCCACATTCCGGCCGCGAACACCGACAGCACGACCGCCGAGAACAGCAGCCGGAAATCGCGATGGGCGAGCGGGCGCACGGCCCGCCAGCGGTCGCGCTCCGTCACAGCGGTCATGAGCGGGGCCGGCGACGGTAGACGAGATCGCGGATCTCGCGGCCCTTCGCGATGCCCTTGCGCTCGAACGCGGTCATGACCCGTCCCTCGTAGCGCGGCGCCCACTCGCCCTCGAAGTGGGCGTCGAAATCAGCGGCATCCGCCATGACCTCGCGCATCTGCAGCGCGTAGTCCTCCCAGTCGGTGGCCAGGCGCAGCAGTCCCCCGTCACGCAGCGCGCGGGCGGCGATCGGCGGAAACGCCGGGGCGACCAGGCGGCGCTTGGTGTGCTTCTTCTTGTGCCACGGGTCGGGGAAGAAGATCCACAGCTCATCGACGGATGCCTCGGGGAGCAGGTGCTCGAGGACCTCCGGCGCGTTCGCCTCGACGAGGCGCAGGTTGGTCGCACCGGCACGATCGGCATCCAGCATCGTGCGAGCAAGACCGGCGCGGAACACCTCGACGGCGAGGAAGTCGCGCTCGGGATGCTCCGCCGCGGCGTGCACGATCGCATGTCCCTGGCCCGAGCCGATCTCGACCGTGAGGGGCGCTGTGCGGCCGTACACCTCAGCGGGCGAGATCTCCGACCCCGGCAGCACGCTCGTGGCGGCCGCGTCTCGCTTCACCGGCAGCAGGTAACGGGGCGCGAGCTCCTCCCACCCGCGTTCCTGCGCCTCACTCATGCGCCCGCTGCGACGCACGAACGAGACGGGCTTCTCGCGGAATCGGCGCTCGACAGGGGGCGGGGCGTCAGTCACCCTTCCAGGCTACCGATCCCCCGTCGCCGGAACCGTCACGATCATGGCGTCCGAGCGGGATGCGGCGGCTGTCGGTGCCGATGGCGCATCAGCCGACGGTGACGAAGTCGATCAGCTCCTCGACGCGGCCGAGCAGCGCGGGGTCGAGGTCGCGATAGCTGCGCACGGCGCCCAGGATGCGCTGCCAGTTGCGCGCCAGGTCGGCAGGCGTCTCCGCGGGCCAGCCGAGTGCGCGGCTCACCCCGACCTTCCACTCGACGCCGCGCGGCACGTCGGGCCATGCGGCGATGCCGAGTGCCCGCGGCGTGACGCACTGCCACACATCGACGTGCGGGTGCCCCACGATCCGGACGAAGCGGCCGTGCGGTCCGCGCGACACGGCATCCGCGATCCGGGTCTCCTTAGAGCCGGGCACGAGATGGTCGACGAGCACGCCGTAGCGTCGCTGGGCCGAGGGCGGGTCTTCGCGCAGCACCGCGTCGAGCAGGTCGACGCCCTGCAGGAACTCGACCACGACGCCCTCTGCGCGCAGGTCGTCGCCCCACACCTTCTCGACCAGCTCCGCGTCGTGCTTGCCCTCGACGAGGATGCGCGACGCACGGGCGACGCGCGCGCGAGTCTCCGGTGCGGCGAAAGAACCGGATGCCGTGCGCACCCGCCCCGCGGGGGCCTTGGGCTTCGGCACGACGAGTTCGACCGCGGCGCCGTCGACCAGGAACCCCCCGCCGAGCGGAAACAGCCGACGGCGCCCATGACGGTCCTCGAGCTCGACGAGGCCCGGCTGCAGCCCTACGACAGCGCCGCAGAAGCCGTCGGCGGCGACCTCGACGACGATGTCGCGCTCGGCCTCCACCTTCGGCACCGCCTTGCGTCCGACGTCTCGCCACCCGGGCGCGAGCACGTCGCTTCCGTACCTGTCGTCCATCTGTGCCTCCGAAGGCGCGAGCCTAATCGCCGCCCGGCCCATGCCGAGGGAGCGACGCGCATCGCCGTCCGCTTCCCGCCGGCCGCGCCGCTGCGACGCGCTCGCTACCGGGCATGCGCGCCGGGGAATAGACTCGCGGAGGGGGCGGGCCGCTGCACCCGGACGAGGAGGACCATCGATGCGATCGCGCTGGGCGCTGGCGCTCACGGCAGCCTTCTCGATCGTGATCGGAGGTGCTGTCTCCGCGTCGGCGACCGATCCCGTGTCGCTGGGCAGCGGACGCGTGCTCGACGAGGCCGGCGTGCTGAGCGCCGCCGACGAGCGGGCGATCCAGGAGCGCTCCGAGCAGCTCGCGGAGTCGTCCGGCGTCGACCTGTGGGTCGTGTTCGTCGATGAATTCTCCGACCCCGCAAGCGCTGAGGAGTGGGCCAACGACACCGCCGAGCTCAACAACCTCGGCCCCCAGCAGTACCTCCTCGCCGTCGCGACCGAAGGCCGCGCCTACTACCTCTCCGGCGACTCCCAGGGCCCCGTGTCCGAGCAGCAGCTGCTGGACATCGAGAACGATCGCGTCCTCCCCGAGCTGCGTGACGGCGACTGGGCCGCCGCCGCGATCGCCGCCGCCGACGGCCCCGCCGACGCGACGGGCGGCGGGGGCGGCATCGGCGGCATCCTGTTCGTCGTCCTGCTCATCGTGGTCGCCGGCGCGATCGTGTGGCTCGTCATCCGGGCTCGCCGCAAAGGCCGCGCATCGGCGGACGCGGGCCCCGGCGACACCGCGCAGCTGTCGCTCGAAGAGCTGTCGCGCCGAGCCGCGTCCGCGCTCGTGCAGACCGACGACGCGATCAAGACGAGTGAGCAGGAGCTCGGGTTCGCTCGGGCGCAGTTCGGGGATGCCGCGACCGTCGAGTTCGAGAACGCGCTCGCGCAGGCCAAGACCGACCTCGACCAGGCGTTCGCGCTCAAGCAGCAGCTCGACGACTCCACGCCCGACACCGAGCAGGAGAAGCGCGCGTGGAACGCCGAGATCATCGAGCTGTGCGAGCACGCGAACAGCGAGCTCGACGCCAAGGCCGAAGCCTTCGATGAGCTTCGCCAGCTCGAACAGAACGCCCCCGAAGCCCTCACCCGTGTGCAGGCGGAGCGGACCGCCGTCGTGCCCGTCGTCGATGCCGCGGCCTCGAAGCTCTCGGACCTCCAGGCGTCGTATGCCGGCGAGGAGCTCGCCACGATCGCCGACAACGTTCCCCAGGCCCAGCAGCGTCTCGCGTTCGCCGAGGAGCAGCTCGCCACCGCAGAGGCGGCCGTCGGCGCCGGCCAG
>CALANM010000183.1 GCA_937926065.1 uncultured Microbacterium sp. | reverse complement strand
GACGTAACCAATGCGCGTCAGCGCGTGCAGCAGGCTCAGCATGACGTCAAGGCGGCGTCCGCGTCGCTCCGGGCAGCCCGCGCACGCGTGTCGGCGACGCGAGCCGCGCTCCCTGCCTCCTCGACCCCGCCCGAGCAGCTGCCCCTCGCGAAGCTCATCGCGCAGCACGAAGCGGTCACGGCGCGGTGGATGTCGTATGAGACGGATGCCGCGAAGGCGATCGCCTTCCCGACCCTGAGCGACGGCAGCCACCCGTCGACCGCCGCCTACCTGACACTGCAGTCTGAGGCGCTTCGGCTTCGCCCGAAGGGTCCGCGTGTGACAGCCGCGGAGTTCGCCGCCTACCGCGCGGCCGTCGACCGTGTGGAGCGTGCGTTCGACGACGCCGAAGCGGATGCCTGGCGCATCGCGCGTGCCGCCGGCACTGCACCGCGCGACCTGCCCGGACCGGCGCCGGCGTCCACGGCATCCGCCCCCTGGACGGTCGTGGCGCAGAACGTCATCGCACGATCAGCGGAGTCGCTCAGCCGCGCCACCGAAGCGGCCGCAGCGGCTTTCGAGCAGGCGCGCAGCGCCGCGACATCCTTCTCGACCGACACGTCGCGCAAAACGGAGCCATCGGATCCGCGACGCGCGTCCGAGGCGCCCGCCCCGGAGTCGCCCCCGCGCGGCGGAGACACACCGCCGGCGTGGCCGGTCCCGCGCCGCGGCTGAAGCCTGCACGCGGCGTCCCCGCTGGCGGTCGGTGGCCGCACTACCATGGGCACGGTGAACTTCTTCGAGTTCCTCGGCCACTACTGGTGGATCGTCTTCCCGCTCATCCCTGCGATCGGCGGCATCGGAAGCGCCATCGAACGCAGCGCTCGCCGCCGCCACGAGCGTCGGCTTGAGGTGCTGCGCGCCAAGAGCGAGCTGAAGGCGGCCGAGGCCCTCGCCCGCACCGCCCCCGTGGCGACGGTGTCGGAACCGAAGCCCATCACACGGCCCCAGCCGCTGCCCGACCAGCTCGAGAAGCTCTTCGCCGCGCACGACGCGGTCACTCACCGGTGGCTGGAGTACGAACTCGACGTCGCCAAGATCATCGACTTCCCGGCTATGAGCGACGGCCGTCAGCCGCTCACTGCCGCGTTCCTGAAGGCGAAGCGCATCGCCGACGGTCTGCGCCCGACGTCCGCCACCGCCAAGGTCACCGCCGAGCAGGTCGCGGAGTATCGCTCGGCCGTCACCGACTACGAGGTGGCCTTCGACCTCGCCGAACGCGACGCGCGCCGCCAGTCCGACTCCGGGTTCACGGATGCCGAGCGCAAGCGGCTGCAGAAGGCGAAGCAGCTGCTCACCGTCGCTGTCGACACGGCCGCGACGCCGGCGGAGGGGCAGTCGGCGTCCAAGAGGGCCCGACGGGAGCTCGACGGACTCATCGCCGTGTCTGATGAGGCGATCGTCGTGCTCGAGAAGAAGGTCGCCCTCGAGCTTGAAGGTCCGCAGCGCCAAGCCGAGGCCGACCCGCGCTGAGCGCGGGCACCCCTCGCGCCGCGGCGACACCGCTCGTTCGTCGCAGCGCGCACTGCCGCGCGCGGACGTACTTCACGGCATCCGCTTGACACACAGGCCGCGTCTGTTGCATGGTTAGTTAGTCAAGTAAGTAACCCACCAAGCGGAGGTCGGGATGATCGAAGAGGGCCGGGCGCTCTTCCTGCAGATCGCAGAGAGCGTCGAGGACTCGATCGTCGACGGGAGCCTGCCTGAAGAGGCGAAGGCACCGTCGACCAATGAGCTCGCCGCCTTCTATCGCATCAACCCCGCCACGGCAGCGAAGGGAATCGCCATGCTCACCGACAAGGGCGTGCTTTACAAACGCCGCGGCATCGGCATGTTCGTCGCAGCCGGCGCACGCGAGCTGCTGCTCACCGAGCGCCGCACGGCGTTCGCCGCCCGCTACCTCGATCCGCTCCTGGCCGAAGCCCGCAAGATCGGCCTCGATGCCGATGACCTCGGCCGGCTGCTCGCCGAGCGAGCGTCCCGACTCGACGGCTCCGCAACGGATGCCGCAACCCTCACGGAAGGAACCGCACGATGACCGCCGTCATCGAGGTGAACAGCCTCACCAAGCGCTACCGCGACACGATCGCCGCCGACAATGTCAGCTTCACGATCGAGAAGGACACGATCTACGGCCTCCTCGGACGCAACGGCGCCGGCAAGACCACCGTCATGTCGATCCTCACGGCGCAGAACTTCGCCACGAGCGGCGACGTGCGCGTGTTCGGGGAGCACCCTTACGAGAACAGCAAGGTGCTCAGCCGCCTGTGCTTCGTGCGTGAGAGCCAGAAGTACCCCGATGACGCGACGCCGGCCCACGCGTTCCGCATCGCGCGCCTCTTCTACCCCAACTGGGACCAGGACTTCGCCGAGCGCCTGATCGACGACTTCCAGCTGCCGCTGAAGACGCGCATCAAGAAGCTCTCGCGCGGACAGCTGAGCGCCGTCGGCGTGATCATCGGCCTCGCCAGCCGCGCCGAGATCACATTCTTCGACGAGCCGTACCTGGGCCTGGATGCCGTCGCGCGCCAGATCTTCTACGACCGCCTCCTCGAGGACTACGCCCGGCACCCTCGCACGATCATCCTCTCCAGCCACCTGATCGACGAGGTGTCGAACCTGCTGGAGCACGTCATCGTGATCGACCGGGGCCGCATCCTCATCGATGACTCGACGGAGGCCCTGCGCGGGGCTGCGGCGACCATCGTGGGCGACGCGGCGGCGGTCGACGCGTTCACCGCCGGCCGTGAAGTCATCCACCGCGAGGCGCTCGGCCGCGTGGCATCCGTCACGGTGCTCGGCGAGCTCACGGCCGACGACCTCGCTCGTCTCACCGACGCCGGTCTCGACGTGGGCCCGGTGTCGCTCCAGCAGCTGATCGTGCGCCTCACGCAGGCGGCCGGCGGCGCCATCGCGGAGAATGCCACGGCATCCCGCGAGCCCTCACTCGACATCGAATCCGCCACCCTCGACAAGGAGGCCCAGCGATGAGCACTCAGACGATGAACAGCAGGCCCAAGAACCGCACCCTCAGCGTCATCAGGATGCAGATGGTGAACCGGGCGACATACCTGTGGGTGCCCATCCTCGTGCTCGGCGGGTCGCTCGTCGTCACGCTCGCCATCTGGGGCATCCTCGCCAGCGCGGGCGTCGAAGGTCCCCTGTATGGCGGTGGCGCCCAGGCTCCCCTGTGGTACTTCGCCGTGGTGGGGGCGCAGGCCCTGGCCCTGACGTTCCCGTTCTCGCAGGCGATGAGCGTGACGCGCCGCGAGTTCTACATCGGCACGCTGCTCACGGCGGCGATCACGTCAGCCATCCTGGCCGTGATCTTCGTGCTCGGCGGATTCGTCGAGCAGGCGACCGACGGCTGGGGCCTCAACGGCTACTTCTTCTATCTGCCGTGGGTGTGGGAGACCGGACCTGTCGGCGCCGGTGTCGTGTTCTTCGTGATCGCGATGCTGTTCTTCACCGTCGGGTTCTGGGCTGCCACGATCTACAAGCGCTTCGGGAACGTCGTGCTCACCGGCACGATCCTGGCGATCGCTCTCATCCTGGTGGGCCTGATGTGGCTGGCCGGACGTCTCGATGCCTGGGGCCAGATCGGAGCCTGGCTCGCCGCACAGGGCGCGCTGGGCCTCGCCCTCTGGGGCGTGCTGCTGATCGCGGTGCTCGCCGGCACCAGCTACCTCACGCTGCGCCGCGCGACTCCCTGACCCCCTCCACACGAGAAGCCGCCCGGATCGACCCTCGTCGACCGGGCGGCTTCGTCGTGACTGTGCACCGGGCAGAGTCAGTCGGCTTCGGCCGCCTCCGTGTGGTGACGGATGACCTCGGCCACCACGAACGAGAACCACTTCTGCGCGAACTCGGGGTCGAGGTCGGCGTCGAGCGCGAGCTGGCGCAGGCGCGCGATCTGCTGCTCCTCGCGTGACGGATCGGATGCCGGCATGCCGTGCTCAGCCTTGAGCACGCCCACCTGCTTCGTGCAGCGGAAGCGCTCGGCGAGCATGAAGATCAGAGCGGCGTCGATGTTGTCGATGCTGGCGCGAAGGCGGTGCAGCTGGGCGACCGCCTCCTCGTAGTCACCGGTGACGGCGTCGCGAGCGGCATCCGTGGCGTCTGTCATGAATTCCTCCTCGTTCCACGGTACCCCGAGCGCCCGGTGCGACCCCTCCCGGGCGGCCACTCCCACCCCTAGAGTGAGCACCATGACCGACGACCGGCGGCGAGGGCTCCTGCGACGGCGGCGCGAAGGACGCGACGCCGCAGTGCCCGTCATGCCGATCGCTCCGCCCGCCGAGCCTGAGCCGCGGCCTCACGCGATGCGCACCGACCTCAACCGGCCCTTCGCGTTCGGGTTCTTCCTGACCCTCGGCGCCCTGCTCGCCTACGCGCTGGGCATGGCCTTCGCCGACCTCGCGACGATCTGGATCTACATCGCATTCGCGGTGTTCGCGGCACTCGGCCTCGACCCGCTCGTGCGGCGGCTGGAGTCGGGCGGCGTCGGCCGGGCCTGGTCGATCCTCATCGTCTACTTCGTGTTCGCGCTCGTCATGATCGGCGTGCTGTGGCTGATCATCCCCACCGTCGTCACGCAGATCGCCCAGTTCATCCGCGGCCTCCCCGCGACCATCCAGAGCTTCCAGCAGACGGAGGTCTACGACTGGCTGCGTGCCCAGTTCGGCGACCCCGTGCCGTCGCTGCTCGAAGAGGTGCAGCGATTCCTGAGCGAGCCGGCGAACATCGCCGCCATCGGCGGAGGAGTGCTGCAGATCGGGATCTCCGTCGGCACGACGCTCTCGGGGATCGTCATCATCATCGTGCTGAGCCTGTATTTCCTGGCGACGCTCCCGCAGATCAAGCAGGCGCTGTACCGTCTGATGCCCGCCCGCAACCGGCCGCTCGCCGCCGAGCTGACCGAGGAGATCACGGCATCCGTCGGCGGCTACCTGGGGGGCATGGTCATCCTCGCGTTCTTCAACGCCGTGTTCACATTCGTGCTCTACAGCCTGCTCGGGCTCCCGTTCCCCCTGCTGCTGGCCGTGGTCTCGTTCGTGATCACCATCATCCCCCTCGTCGGCACCGTCCTGTTCTGGGGCATCGGATCCTTCGTCGCGCTGATCGCCCACCCGGTGAGCGCGCTCATCTTCGCGGCCGTCTATCTGGTCTACATGCAGCTCGAGGCATACGTGCTCACGCCGCGCGTCATGAACAAGACGATCTCGGTGCCGGGCTCGCTCGTCGTCATCGGCGCCCTGGTCGGCGGAACGCTCATGGGGCTCCTCGGCGCGCTCGTCGCGATCCCCGTGACCGCGTCGATCCTCCTCATCGTCAAGAAGGTCGTGATCCCGAAGCAGGACGCCAAGGTCTGACGGCTCCGGCGTCGGTGCGGCCTGCGTGTCACGCGCGGGCGGCGCGATCAGGCAGGAGCACCGTGGGCGACGGCAGGTCGACGCGCTGCCGCACGCGACCCGGCACACCCGTGCGCAGATCGAGCGTGAGGGATGCCGCGTCGTCGGACTTCTGCCCCGCCACGAGGAGGGTGTCTCGCACGACGACGTGGTGTCGCGGCCAGTCGACGCCCGCATCGACGAGAGCCACCGGCGCGAGCTCGGATCCCGTCCCGCGCACGCGCAGCGTCGCGATCGTGTTCGCGCCGCGGATGCCGACGTAGACGAACTCGGCTTCACGGGAGAGGGCGATCTCGGACGCGAAGTCGCGCCCCGCCTCGGCGGCGGGCGAGAGCGGCACGCCGCCGACGATCCTCCAGCCGCGATCTCCGGAAAGGGGAGGCGCCAGCACGAACAGCTCGAGCGACAGCTCCGTGACGACGAACAGGTGGCCGCTCGGATGCCACACGGTATGCCGCGGACCCGTGCCACGCGGCAGCGTCACGCGCTCGACCTCCCGCAGCCCGGCGGTGGTCGCGCGCCAGATGCGGATCTCGTCGCGGCCCATGTCGGTCGTGACGACGACGCCGCCCGGAAGGAACCGCGCCTGGTGTGCCCGCGACGGACGGTCGTCGGACGGATCGGGAGAGGCGCCGCCCACGCCCGCTTCCCGGAGCACCTCGTCCGACGGTCCGCCGCCGAGCGAGGCGAGCAGCGCGCGCAGGTCACCGGCATCCATGCCCGAATCGGAATGAGCAGTCGACAGACCCTCGCCGGACACGGCGC
>CALANM010000182.1 GCA_937926065.1 uncultured Microbacterium sp. | reverse complement strand
GCCTGACGCCACACGGTCTCGGACTGGGGCTCGACGCCCTCCTTGCCGTCGAAGACGGCGACGGCACCGTCGAGCACGCGGAGCGAGCGCTCCACCTCGACCGTGAAGTCCACGTGGCCGGGGGTGTCGATGATGTTGATCTGGTTCTTGTTCCAGAAGCAGGTCACGGCCGCGGACGTGATGGTGATGCCGCGCTCCTTCTCCTGCTCCATCCAGTCGGTCGTCGAAGCGCCGTCGTGGGTCTCGCCGAGCTTGTGGTTGACGCCCGTGTAGAACAGGATGCGCTCGGTCGTCGTCGTCTTGCCGGCATCGATGTGCGCCATGATGCCGATGTTGCGGACCTTGTTGAGGTCGGTGAGCACTTCTTGTGCCACGGGGTCTTTTCCTCTCGGGAGTTCGAATCGGCGCGGTGACGCCGGATCGAGATCAGGGGTGGATGCGGGGACCGGAGCCCGGCCCCCGCATCACGAAGGCTGTTACCAGCGGTAGTGCGCGAAGGCGCGGTTCGACTCGGCCATCTTGTGGGTGTCTTCACGGCGCTTGACCGCGGCACCCAGGCCGTTCGAGGCGTCGAGGATCTCGTTCTGCAGACGCTCGGTCATCGTCTTCTCACGACGGCCCTTGGCGTAGCTGACGAGCCAGCGCAGCGCGAGCGTGTTCGCACGGTGCGGCTTGACCTCGACCGGAACCTGGTAGGTCGAGCCGCCGACGCGGCGGCTCTTGACCTCGAGGGTGGGGCGGACGTTGTCGAGAGCCTTCTTGAGCGTCGCGACGGCATCCTGGCCGGTCTTGGCCTCGACGCCCTTGAGGGCGTTGTAGACGATCGACTCGGCGAGCGACTTCTTGCCGTCGACCAGGATCTTGTTCACCAGCTGGGTGACGATCGGAGCACCGTAGACCGGGTCGTTGACGACGGCACGGCGAGGTGCGGGTCCCTTGCGAGGCATCTGACTCAGCCCTTCTTCGCGCCGTAGCGGCTGCGAGCCTGCTTACGGTTCTTGACGGCCTGGGTGTCCAGGGCGCCGCGGACGATCTTGTAGCGCACACCCGGGAGGTCCTTCACACGACCACCGCGGACGAGCACGAGCGAGTGCTCCTGCAGGTTGTGGCCCTCGCCGGGGATGTAGGCGGTGACCTCGGTGCCGTTGCGGAGCTTGACACGGGCGACCTTGCGCATGGCCGAGTTCGGCTTCTTGGGCGTGGTCGTGTAGACGCGGGTGCAGACGCCCGCCTGCTGCGGGTTCGACTTCAGGGCGGGCGCCTTGGTCTTCGAGACCTTGGGCGTGCGTCCCTTGCGAACCAACTGCTGAATGGTTGGCACGTTCTCTCCTTGTAGTGCTGCACGGTGACAGCGGTCGTGGTTTCACCACAGATCCACCGGCACGGCGCGAGGTGCGCCGGACGTTTCGGTTGGTGGATATGCCGTGGGGGCGGCCTGTTCGCAGACCGATCCCTGATGTGCGACGCTTGTGCCACCAGGCCGCACCGAGGCACGACGCATGGCGCGCGAGAGCGCACACCCGATCAATGATACGCGCTCTGGGCGAGTACGGGCAAACGCGCAGGAATCCGTCAGCGACCGCCGCCCTCGAGCGCATCGAGGAGCGTCGCCGAGAGGCTCTCCCTGATGTGCGCCCGGGCGAGCGCCTCGGCCGCGTCGCCCGCCCCCTCGCGCACGAGGCGCGCAAGGTCGTGATGCTGCTGGAAGTCCTCGGTACGCGCCGCCTCTCCCGCCGGCAGCGACATCCCCAGCCGTCGGTAGCGATCGGACTTGTCCCACAGTTCGTCCAGCATGCGCGTGACGACATCGTTGCCCGAGGCCGCATAGACGGCGCGGTGGAACGCGCGGTGCGCCTCGAGCGCCGCCTCGCCGTTGCGGCGGGTGACGGGCACCAGGCGGGCCGCGGCCTCATCGATCGCAGCCATCTCGGCATCGCTCCGTCGCTGGGCGGCGAGCCTGGTGGCGACCGGCTCGAGCGCGAGGCGCGCCTCCAGAAGCTGGCGCGCCTCCTGAGCGCTCACCTCGGACACCCGCACGTCGCGGTGGGCCATGACGTCGACGAGTCCCTCCGCCGCCAGCTGGCGGATGGCCTCGCGCAGCGGCGTGATGCTCATCCCCATCTTCTCCGCCAGCTCGTACTGGGCCACTCTGGCGCCGGGCTCCAGCTCGCCCATGAGGATGCTGCGGCGAAGCTGCGCGTATGCGTGCGCGCCCTTGCTCGAGAAGACGATCGGGTTCGTCACGGGACCTCGCTGACTGACTCGGGCATTGACGTCGATGCCTCGCCATCCTACGCTGTGATGTATCTCATAACTTATAAGAGAGGACCCGATCAGTGAGGATCGTCTCCGCCCACGTCGACACCATCCCCATCAGCTCGTCCATACGCAACGCATTCATCGACTTCACGAAGATGGACTGCACGATCATCGCCCTCGTCAGCGACGTCATCGTCGACGGCAGGCCCGTCGTCGGGTACGGCTTCAACTCCAACGGGCGCTACAACGCGACGGGACTGCTGCGCGAGCGCTTCCTGCCCCGCCTGCTCGCCGCCGACCCCGATCGCCTCCTCGCCGACGACGGGCAGTTCTCGCCGGCCAAGGCGTGGGACATCGTGATGACCAACGAGAAGCCGGGCGGTCACGGCGAGCGCTCCGTCGCGGTCGGGGTCATCGACATGGCGCTGCACGACCTCGCTGCCAAGATCGCGGGCGTCCCCCTGTACCGGTGGCTCTCCGACACGTACGGCGACGGCGAGCCCGACGAGGACGTGTTCGTCTACGCCGCCGGCGGCTACTACGCCCCCGGCAAGACCATCCGCGACCTGCAGGACGAGATGAGGGGATTCCTCGACGCCGGCTATGAGGTCGTGAAGATGAAGATCGGCGGCGCCGACCTCGCCGAGGACCTCGAGCGGATCGAAGCAGTCATCGACGTGCTCGGCGGCGACGGCTCGCGCCTCGCCGTCGACGTCAACGGCAAGTTCGACCTGTCGACCGCCCTCGCCTACGGGAAGGCCATCGAGCCCTACGGGCTGTTCTGGTACGAGGAGGTCGGCGACCCCCTCGACTACGCCCTCAACGCCACCCTGTGCGAGCACTACGCACCGCCCGTCGCGACCGGCGAGAACCTGTTCTCCGTGCACGACGCGCGCAACCTGCTCCGCTACGGCGGGATGCGGCCCGACCGCGACTACATCCAGGTCGACCCGACGCTCGCCTACGGCCTCACGGAGTACCGCCGCGTGCTCGACGAGATGGTGCGTCACGGCTGGTCGCCCCGGCGCTGCGTGCCGCACGGCGGCCACCAGTTCTCCCTCCACATCGCCGCCGCCCTCAAGCTGGGCGGCAATGAGTCCTACCCCGGCGAGTTCCAGCCGACGGGCGGGTTCGCGGACGACTCAGTCGTCTCGGGCAGCCGCGTCGCGCCGGGTGAGCGTCCCGGCATCGGGCTGGAGGGGAAGGCGGAGTTCTACCGCCTTCTGCGGGGCCTGCACGACTGAGGCAGAAGCAGGGGAGAGGGGGTGGGTCGCGTGACCCACCCCCTCTCTCCGTCGTGGCTCAGTCCTCGTGATGGACGTGGGCCGACAGGTTCTCGACGCCGCGACGCGGGCTCGAATGCACCGGGATGCCGGTGAGCTCCTGCAGCGGCTCCGCCATCCGCGCCATCGACGCCTGTGCGAGCACGAGGCGGTCGACCCCCTCGGCGACGGCGGCCTGTGCGGCGGCCTTGACCATCTCGTCGTGGCGGGCGCGGTCTCCGCTCATGAGCACCTCGAAGGCGCCCTCGGCCAGAC
This sequence comes from uncultured Microbacterium sp., assembly GCA_937926065.1. Lineage (GTDB taxonomy): Bacteria > Actinomycetota > Actinomycetes > Actinomycetales > Microbacteriaceae > Microbacterium. Next base: position 1,917 of record CALANM010000182.1, on the reverse strand, counting down.
GCTCGATGACCTCGACCTCGATGCCCTCTGCCTCGGCGTGCGCACGGATGAGGTCCGCCGTCGGCCCGAGCGTGGTCGGCACGGTGGCCAGCACGCCGATCTTCCCGCCGGCGAGGGCCGCATCGCGGGTCATCGCGTCGTCGATCTTCACGATCGGCACGCTCACCTTGTCCTTCGCCGCGTCGATGGCAGGACCGAGCGACGAGCAGGCCGAGAAGATGACATCGGCGCCGGCCCGCTCGGCGGCCTGCGCGAGGTGGATCATGCGGTCCCGACTCGACTCGGTGATCTCCCCGTCGCGCACGACGTCGGCGAGCACCTCCGAGTCCACGAAGTGGATGACCTCGTCGCCGGGCATCAGGTCGGAGATGAGCTCCTGGACCTGGGTGTCGACGTTGAGGAAGACGAAGCTGGTGTGCAGCATCGCGATCTTTGCCATGTGTCTCTCTCTTCTCGTTTCACGCCGCGCGGGCGGGGTCAGATGGCTTCACGCGCCCGGAGGTCGGTGATCTCCTCGTCGGTGAGGCCGAACTCGTGGAGCACCTCCTCCGTGTGCTGCCCGTGCAGGGGCGGCGGAGTGCGCACGGTCGCCGGGGTCTTGTCGAGCTTGTAGGGGACGCCGAAGAACTTCATCGGACCGATCGGCGTCTCGAGCTCGACGATCATCTCGTTGTGCAGCGCCTGGGGGTCGCGGAACGCCTCCTCGAAGGTGTTCACGGGGGCCGCGAAGAGGTCCTCGGGCTCCATGAGCTCCATCCACTCGGCGGTCGTCTTCGCCGACAGCGCGTCCTCGATGATGCGGCTGAAGAGCTCCCGGTTGTCGAATCGCGGCCAGTGCGCGCTGAAGCGCGGGTCCTTGCTGAGGTCGTCGATCCCGAGGATGCGGCACAGCTGGGAGATCTGACGCCCGCTCGACAGGGCGATGTATCCGTCCTTCGTGCGGTAGAAGCCGTACGGCGGCGGCGTGTAGGGGCTCGCGTGCGTCGCCGGCCGGCGCTGCGGCTCGCCCTCCTGCGTGTTCATGAAGTGCAGGCCCCACTCGGCCAGGGCCGCCAGTGCGCTGTCGAACAGACACACGCGCACATGCTGCCCCTCCCCCGTGCGAGCCCGGTGATAGAGGGCCGCGGCGACGGCGAACGCGCCGTTCATCGCGCCCAGCGTGTCGGCGATGGCGGTGCCGACTGGCACGGGTCGCCCGTCGGCGTCGCCGTTGATGCGCCCCCACCCGGTGAGCGCCTCGACGAGAACGTCCTGGCCCGGGCGCCTGGCGTACGGCCCGTCAGGACCGTATCCGGTCGCCGATGCGTACACGACCGACGGATTGAGCTCGGCGCAGCGCTCGTAGCCCACTCCGAGCCTGTCCATCACGCCGGGCCGGAAGTTCTCGTACACGACGTCGACGTGCGGGATCATGCGCTCGATGAGCGCGATCCCGTCGGGGTGCTTGAGGTCGACCGTGATGCTGCGCTTGTTGCGGTTGGAGGCCAGGAACCCGGCCGAGTACGACTTGGAGTCCTCGTGGTCCTTGCCGTAGAGGCCGCGTTCGCCGTACCGGTCGTCGGGGCGCCCGTCGGGCGTGAGCGACTGTCGCCGCTCGACCTTGATGACGTCCGCGCCCATGTCGGAAAGCATCTGCGTCGCGTAGGGCCCCTGCATCCGCTCGGTGAAGTCGAGGATGCGGATGCCCTGCAGCGGTCCTGTGGCCGTCATGTGTGGAGTTCCTTTCGTGGAGTCGCCTCGGGATCGTGGGTCGGCACGAGCGGCGCGTCGGCGGTCGCCGTCATGAGCGGCCCGCGACCCGCGCCCGGTGCGCGTCAAAGCCCGCGACGTCAGCGTGTTCTACGGTCCCAAGCAGGCGCTGTTCGACGTGTCGATCGACATTCCCGAAAAGGCGGTCACCGGCTTCATCGGCCCGTC
>CALANM010000181.1 GCA_937926065.1 uncultured Microbacterium sp. | reverse complement strand
GCCCGCCGACCTCGCGGCTGCGTCGAGCGGCTTCGTGCCCGTGCTCCCCGAGATCATCTCCCCGCGCCGGTCGGCGAAGGGCGCGCTCGCCTCGCTCGCCGTCGTCGTGGCGCTCGCCGGCGGCTATACGGCCGCGACCCAGCTCTGGACGCTCGACAGCGTGACGCCCGTCGTCACGCAGGCCGACGACGTCGTAGCAGTCGCCGCGCCCGCCTCGCAGGTGTCATGGCCCGACGACGGCGTCGCGGCCGTCGGTGTGCGCGGCATGGGGCACACCCTGGCGTCGACCGCCGATGCGACCACCATGGCCAGCATCACCAAGCTCGTGAGCGTGCTCATGGTGCTCGACCAGTCGCCGCTCGAGCCGGGCGAGCAGGGGCCCGCGCGTGAGATCGTCTACGACGACCGCGTCGACTACTGGGGCTTCATCAATCGCGGCGAATCGGCACTCGACGTGCCCGTCGGCGTGACCCTTTCGCAGTACCAGCTCATGCAGGGCGCCCTCATCGCGTCGGCCGGGAACTACACCAAGATGCTGACGCAGCAGCACTGGGCGACCGACGAGGAGTTCGCGGCCGCCGCGGCCGAATGGCTCGCCGAGAACAGGCTCGACGGGCTCACCGTCGTCGAGCCCACGGGCATCGACCGGGGCAACACGGCGGATGCCGCATCCCTCATCCGTCTCGCCTCTCTCGCGCTCGCCGACCCCGTCGTCGCGGAGATCGTCGCGACCGAACGCGCCGAGATCCCCGGTATCGGCGAGATCGAGAACACCAACCCGATCCTCGGCGACGACGGCATCGTCGGCATCAAGACGGGCGGGCTCATCGGCAGCTACAACCTGCTCGCGGCGCGCGAGGTGACGGTCGGCGAGACGACGGCGTACGCGATCGCCGCTGTGCTCGACCAGCCCACCGAAGGCCTGCGCGGCACGGAGGCGGCGAAGCTCCTCGACCAGGTGGCCGACGAGCTGTCGACACCCACGACCCTCGCTGCCGGCACGTCGATCGGCAGCGTCTCGACGGCGTGGGGCACGGATGCCGAGATCCTCACGGCCGGCGACGCGCCCGTGATCCTGTGGAACGAGGCGCGGGTCGAGGCTGACACGGTCATCGAGCTCGGCGGAGCCCGCGACAAGGGCGACACCGTCGGCGAACTGCGCCTCGAGGGCCCCCTCGACTCCTCCCAGACCGAACTGGTGCTGTCGGCCGACCTCGGCGAGCCCGACATGTGGTGGCGCTTCACGCATCCGCTCGAGCTGTGGGGCTTCGTCGACTGACGCCCTGGTCAGACTGACACCCTGGGTCAGAACGGCCAGACGAGCGGGACGTACATCACCGCCACCGCGAGGAACACGAGAGTGAGCGGCAGTCCGAGCCGCCAGTAGTCGCCGAACCGGTAGCCGCCCGGCTGCATCACCATGAGGTTGACGGGCGTCGCGATCGGCGTCAGGAACGCCGCCGCCCCCGCCACTGTCAGCGCCATCATGAACGGAAGCACGCTCACGTCGAGTCCCTGCGCCACGGCGACCGCGATCGGTGCGACCACCAGCACCGTCGCGACGTTCGAGATGAACTGGCCGAGCACCATCGTGAGCACGCACAGCACGAGCAGGGCCAGGTGCGGCGAGGTCGATCCGATGACGGCGATCACGGCATCCGCGACCATTCCCGCCGCGCCCGTCGAGATGAACGCGGTCGACAGCGGCACCATGCCGGCGATCAGGATCACGGTGGTCCACGAGATCGCCCGGTACGTCTGCGGGATGGTCAGCACGCGCGTCAGGATGAGCGCGCCCGCCGCGAGCAGGCCCGCGACGGTGGGCGGAACGAGACCCGTCGCCAGGAGCACGATCATCGCGGCGAGGATGACGAGCGCGCGACGGGCGCCCCGCCCGAGCGGCACCGCCCGCTGCAGCGACTGCGGCGCGGTCACCGCGATGACGTCGGGAGAACGCGCGTAGCGCTCAAGCGCATCCCACGGGCCCTGCACGAGGACGGCGTCCCCCGCCCGCAGCGTCATGGATCCCGCGACCGCGGTGCCGCGCGACGAGTTCGGCCCCTCGTCCTCTCCACGCCGCAGCCCCAGGATCACGAGATGCTCGTCGCGCGTCGTCATGCCCGGGGACACGGTCTTGCCGGTGAGCGTCGACCGGGGAGCCACGAGCACCTCGAGCGCGCCTTCGCGGGCGCTGAACAGCGTCGAGGTGTCGAGGTCGACCTGGTAGCTCTCGCGCAGCGTCTTCGCGTGCGTGCGGGCATCGGGCGCCGATTCGGAGAAGTGCTCCGGCTCCCGGTCGGGCAGTGCCCGGCCGCCGAGCACGACCACGATCAGCGTCGTCAGCAGCACGAGCGGGGCGCCCGCCAGCGCGAACTCGAAGAAGCCGAAAGACCGCCCGCCCGCGGATGCCGCGGCATCCGACACGATGATGTTCACCGGCGTGCCCGTCAGGGTCAGCAGTGACCCCGCGCTCGCGGCGAAGGCGAGCGGGATGAGCATCTTCGACGGCACGATGCCCGCCCGCACGGCGACCACGACCACCACGGGCAGCAATGACGCGACCGCCCCGTTGATGCTGATGAACGCGGCGAGCGCGGCGGCCATGAGCGCGACGATCATCGTGAGCCGGCCGCGGCCGGTGCCCGCCCGCGTGATCACCTGATGCCCGAGCCACGCGGTGACGCCCGTCGCGTCGAGCGCCTCACTCACGACGAACAGCGACGCGATGAACACGACAGTCGGGTCGCCGAGCCCCGCGAGCGCCTCCGGCAGCGTGAGCACGCCGGTGGCCCACAGCGACAGCGCCACGCCGAGCGCGACCACGGCGAGCGGAATGCGCGAGCTGACGAACGCGATGACGGCCGCGCCGAGGATGAGGAACACCCAGGATGCAGGTTCCATGCTCTGACTCTACGGGCGTCGCGCGGCCCGCCTCCCCTGCTCCCCCCGCGCTGTCTGCGGCGGCCGGCGGCTAGACGAAGCGGACGGTCTGCTGCAGCCGGGTGCGCACGTCGAACAGCTCGTTGCCGCCGATCTCGCGCGCTCCCGTCACTCCGCGGCGGAGCACCGTGGCGAGGGCCGACCGGCCGACGACCGCGACGTGCAGTCCGCGCACCCGGCCCAGCTCGTCGATGGCGGCCGACACGTCCTCATCGGGCAGCACGACGATCGCGCCGCTGAACTTGACACGGGCGGCGCGCGCGATCGAGCGGGCGTGGGCGACGAGGCTCGCGACGGGCGCACCGCTCACGGCATCCCCGATCAGCTCGCCCCGCCGCGTGCGCACGGGGCCGCCGAAGTCCTCCGAGAGCACCGCGTAGAGCCCGCTCGGCCCGAGCACGATGTGGTCGAGCTTCTCGTCGGGGTCGCGCGGGTCGACCCCCACGTCGTGCCACACGGTGTAGCCCATGCCCAGATCGGCGACGATGCGCGCCGTCGCCTCCTCTGCCAGCGCGTCGGCCAGCAGTCGCCTCACCTCGCGGGGCGCGCCGCGCACGAGCGCGGGGTCGTAGGGGTCTTCGAGCGTCACGCCGCGCCCCACCCACTCGCGCATGAGGGTGAGGTAGCGCTCGCGGCGCCATCCGCCCGGCTGCCCGAACGACCGGGCGCGCGGCCGGGTGTCGGCGGGAGCGGATGCCGGACGCCACACGGGCGCGTCAGGAGCATACGACGTCGCCTGTGCGCCGAAGCCGTGTCCGCGGTCGTAGGCGGCGCGGGCCTCCGGAGTGCCGACGAGCTCCCATGCGCGCTGCACCTGCACGAACATCGCGGCGTCGCCGCCGGTGTCGGGGTGGGTCTGCCGCAGCCGCAGCCGGTACGCTCGCCGCAGCGTCTCCTCGTCGGCGTCGGGTGCGACGGCGAGCACCTCGTAGGCCGAGGCCGAGAGGGGACTGTCGAACACGTCAGCCCCAGAGCGGGACGTCGGGCGTGTAGGCGAGCGCCTGGGCCCCGAGGTCGGCAGGCAGATCGGTGAGGGATGCCGGCTTCCACCGCGGCGAGCGGTCCTTGTCGACGAGCTGGGCACGGATGCCCTCGACCAGGTCGGGCTGCGTGTGCGCGAACCACATGACGAGGCAGAACTCCTGCGCGAGCGCCGACCGCAGGTCGGGCAGCTCGCGCGCGTTCCGGATCGCGGCGAGCGTCACGGCCAGCCCCGTGGGCGAGAGCTGCTCGAGCGTCTCGGCTGCCTTGGCCGCCTCGGGCTCCGGGCGGTCCCGCAGTCGCTCGATGATCTCGGCGACGGTGTCGGCGGAGAACGCCTCGTCGATCCACACCCGGGCCTGCTCGAGCCGGGATGCCGGAGCGGTCTCGTCGAACAGGAGCACGAGCTCGGTGGGCGTGTGCGGATCGGCGCGCGTGATGAGCGCGTCGTGCAGGTCGCCGAGGCGCTCCGACGGCACGAAGTGATCGGCGAATCCGGCATGGATGGCGTCGGCGGCATCCATCGACGCGCCCGTCAGGCCCAGATACTCGCCCAGGCGGCCCGGCGCGTGGGCCAGCAGCCACGTGCCACCGACGTCGGGGGTGAAGCCGATGCGGGTCTCGGGCATCGCGAGCTTCGAGCGCTCGGTGACGACCCGCACCGCGGCGTGCCCGGCGAGGCCGATGCCGCCGCCCATCGTGATGCCGTCGGCGAGCGCGACGATCGGCTTGGAGTACTCGGCGATGCGGGCGTTGAGGGCGTACTCGGTGCGGAAGAACTCCGCCGTGTCGTCGGGTCGTCCGCCGACGATCTGGTCGTAGAGGCCGCGCACGTCGCCGCCCGCGCACAGGCCGCGCTCGCCCGCGCCGTCGAGCATCACGATCTGGATGTCGGAGTCGCGCTCCCACTCGTCGAGAGCCGCAGCAAGCGCCTCGATCATGTGGAGGTCGAGCGCATTGATCGCCTCAGGGCGGTCGAGCGTGAGGTGCCCGACGCTGTGGTCGCGCACGGCGCGCACGCGCTGTCGCGGCTGCGGGGATGACGACGAGACGGGGTGCGGCACTGCAGGCGGGACGTCGGAAGGATTCACGCGATCACGCTACCCGACGGCGACAGCCCGAGCCCCGGCTGATCAGGGCCGCCCCGACACCCGGGCGCCCGATTTCCCGCACATGACGGCCTCGATCGGCCAAGATTGAAGAGACTGCCCCCGAGATGAGAGGCCGCCCATGCCCGAAGGACACGTCCTCGAGTTCACCGGCGTGACGAAGCGATTCGGCGCCGTGACGGCAGTCGACGACTTCACCGCCCGTGTCGACCCCGGCGTCGTGACCGGTTTCCTCGGCCCGAACGGGGCAGGCAAGACCACGACGCTCCGCCTCCTGCTCGGGCTGATCTCTCCGACCCGCGGCTCGGCGACCATCGGGGGCAGGCGCTACGCGCAGCTCTCACACCCCCTGCAGACGGTCGGCGCCGCGCTGGAGGCGTCGAGCTTCCACCCCGGACGCACCGCCGCGAACCACCTGAAGGTGTATGCGCAGGCCTCCGGCATCCCGGTCTCGCGCGTCGACGAGGCGCTCGGCGTCGTCGGACTCGCCGACGTCGGCGGACGCAAGGTCGGCGGCTTCTCGCTCGGCATGCGCCAGCGCCTGGGCCTCGCCTACACGCTGCTGGGCGACCCGGGCGTTCTCGTGCTCGACGAGCCCGCGAACGGCCTCGACCCTGAAGGCATCCGCTGGCTGCGCGGCTTCCTGCGCGACCTCGCCCGGCAGGGACGCACCGTGCTCGTCTCGTCGCACCTGCTCGCCGAGGTGCAGCAGACCGCCGAGGCGCTGCTGATCATCTCGCGCGGCCGCCTCGTCTTCCAGGGCTCGATCGGAGACCTCACCGCCGCCGACGAATACGCCACCGTCGTCGACTCCCCCGACCGCGACGCCCTGGCGGCAGCGCTCACGGCAGCAGGCCTCTCGCACGAGGTGCTCCGCTCGGGACTGACGGTGCGTGGCGCCGACCCGGCGACCGTCGGGGCGGTCGCGGCGGCCGCCGGCATCGCGCTGTCGGCGCTGCAGCGTCGCGGCCCGGCGCTCGAAGAGGTGTTCCTCGATCTCGTCAACGGCGTGCGCGTGCACGAGTCGGCGGGCGCGCCGGTCGCCGCCGCGGAGGCGGAGCCCGTGCCGACCGAGACCCCCGAGCCGGGTGACTCGACGGAGGTCGCCGACGCGGAGACGGCACCCGAGGCGAGCGCCGACGGGGAGGCGGAGGCGGAGGTCGACGGCGCTGCAGTCGCGGACGAAGACCCGCGCGCCGACGCCGACGTCGAGCCCACGACGGACGAAGAGGTCGAGGGAGAAGCCGGTGCGGAGGGGGCCGAGCCCGAGTCGCTCGATGTCGCACCGACGTGGGACGCGGGACAGCCGACGACGGAGTCCGACCTCGAGGCCGACCGGTTCTTCTCGCAGTACGACTCGCCCGACGGGTCTCCCGCTGCGGACGGCATACCCGAGTCCGAATCCGAATCCGATCCCGAAGCCGATACCCACAGCGACGACGAAGGCGGTGAGCAGCGATGAGCCTCGCCCGTGCCACCCGCTCCGAGCTGACCAAGCAGTTCTCGACATCCCTGTGGTGGGTGCTCGCGATCGTCCTCGTCGCCTACCTCGGCTTCACGGCCGGCGGGCTCGCCGCGACGCTCGGCGCCGTGGCATCCGGGGTGCTCTCCGACAGCGCGACGGGCGGCGCACTGCCGGGCGAGACGCTCCCGCCGATCATCTACAGCATCGCGACATCGGTGGGGTACATCTTCCCGCTGCTGATCGGCGTGCTCGTCGTGACCGGCGAGTTCCGTCACAAGACGCTCACGCCCACCTTCCTCGCCACGCCGCGCCGCGGCATCGCCCTCACCGGCAAGGCGCTCGCGGGTGTTGTGATGGGCGTCCTCTACGGCGTGCTCGCACTCGTCGCCACCGTCGGCCCGGGCGCGGGCCTCCTGGCCGCGTTCGGCGAGCCGACGGCGCTCGACGAGCCCGAGACCTGGGCGCTGCTGGGCCGCATCGTGGTCGCCTTCGTCGTATGGGTGCTCATCGGCATCGGCGTCGGCACACTCGTGCGCAACCAGATCGGCGCGGTCGTCGGCGTCATCGCGTTCACGCAGTTCGTCGAGCCCATCGTGCGCACCGTCGCGGGCTTCATCGAAGGCGTGGGCGACGTCATCCGCTTCCTGCCGGGCGCCGCCTCCGACGCGCTCGTGGGCGCGAGCATCTACTCGACCTTCGCTGAGGCGGCGGGCGGTGCGGCGCCGCTCGACTGGTGGGCCGGCGGGCTCATCCTCCTCGGCTACGCGGTCGTGTTCCTCGTGCTCGGCGGACTGCTCAGCTGGCGGCGCGACGTCGCCTGAGCGAGATCACCCCGCCGGCGCGACCGTCGGCATCCGCTCAGGCGGGCGATGGCCGCGGCGCCGGCCGTCGGCGCGGCACCGGGCGACGCACCGGGACGGCGCCGGTGACGATGTCCGACACTTCTGCCGGGCGCGCGTCGGTCTCGAGCTGCAGCGCCTGCACGAGGGCGAGGCCATGCCGCGTCGACAGCACGACGCGCTGATACTCCTGGCCCTCCACGGCCTCGGGCTCGAGGTCGATGACGACGGCGGAGCGCTTGCGGCGCACGATCACGAAGTCGGTGCCGCCCGCGGAACGCCACGTTCCCATGGCGACGACGCCGGGCACATGCGTTCCCGGGCTCGGCACCCCCCGCAGCCATGTCCACGGGTCTTCGGTGAGCTGCACCTTGGCGATGTGCGAACGTTCGATGCGAAGACTGCCCGCGTGGAACGACAGGGCCCGTTCCCAGGGGGTGAGCACGACCTCGAGCTGCGCGGAGTCGAGCAGCAGAGTCACCATGTGATCAGTCTGCCAGCGTCACCCCGGGCGTTTGCTCACAGACCGGCAACAATCCGGCGACGTGACACGCCGGATCAGGAGCCGAAGCCGTCGCGCACCGCGAACTCGTCGGTCGCGTGCGGCAGCGGGAAGCTCGACACTGCGGCGATGAGGCCGTCGACGGTCTGCTCACGGGCGACGACGCTCACGCCCAGGCCCGCCTTGCGTGCGTCTTTCGCCGTACGGGGGCCGATCGCGGCGATGACCGTCTCGGCCGGGATCTCGGGGAACTGCTCGTGGACCTGCTCGGCAACCGATCCGCTCGTCACGAGGATCGCGTTGATGCGGCCGGACTTCACGTCGGCGGCGACCTTCTCGGACACCGGAACGCCCACCGTGCGGTAGGCGACGACGCTGTGCACGTCGTGACCGGCTTCTGTGAGACGACGGGTGAGAACGGGCTTGGCGATCTCGCTGCGCAGGGTCAGGATGCGGCGGGGCTCCGGCTCGAGTGCGATCAGCTGCGACGCCATGCCGGCAGCGGAGTTGTCTTCGTCGGGCACCAGGTCGACGCGGTAGCCGACGGCCGTGAGCGCCGCGGCGGTCGTCTCACCCACGGCGGCGACCTTCGTGTTCGCGGGAATGGTCGCCCGGTAGGCGTACAGCACGTCGACGGTCGTGGCGCTCGTGAGGGTGACCCAGTCGAACTGCCCAGCGGCGAGGTCGGCGAGCGCCGTCTCGAGCGTGGCCTGGTCGATCGACGGGGCGAAGTTGATGAGAGGCGCGATGACGGGGGTCGCCCCCTGGGCGCGGAGCGTGGCGGCGACGGAGTCACCCCACGGACCGCCCCGCGGAACGAGCACACGCCACCCCTTGAGTGGTTTGTGCGGCGCGTGGCCCGTGCTGTGTGCGTTCATCGTGACTCTCGTGGTGCTGGGGTCGGACGCACGTGAAGCGTCCGACAACGCGATACCCCAGAACGACGCGGAAGGCGTGCGTAATCGGGTGTGCATCGCCGGCAGATCCGCTTCATTGCCACTGCCTTGTCTAGGGATACTACCCCTGACCGGGACGAAGTCGACCCGAACCGAACGACTCCGTTCTGCAGCGGCGGCGATCAGCGCGTGTAGAGGCGCACGAGCCCCCACACGGCGAGGCCGACGGCGGCAGCCGCCGAGGCCACCCCGACGATGGCGCCCGTCGGGTTCTCCCGCGCGAAGCGACGGGCCTTGGCGACGCCGCGGTCGGTCGCCTGACCGAGACGCTTGGGCACGTTCGCCTTCTCTTCGATGGCGGCCAGCGCCGCCTTCAGCTCGGCGCGCGCCTTCTCGACCGGGTCGGTGATGCCGAGCGGCACCGCGGTGCGCGGCACAGCGGTGGGGGACACGGGAGTCTCAGAGCTCATCGAATGACATCCTTCACGATGCGTGCGTCGGTGGCGGCCGCCTTCACGGGGTTGCCGGAGCGACGGGTGAGCCGTCGGATGCGGGCGATTCCCATGAGCGCGAAGACCACAACGCCTACGAGCGCCAGCAGCAGGACGATGAGGCTCGCGAGCCAGGCCGGCATCCACGACGACAGCCCGATGATCGCGAACGCTCCCAGCGCGGGCAGCGACCAGAACAGGAAGAACAGGGCGACGATGAACCACACGCCGCCCATGCCGGCGTCCTTGCCCGCGCTCGCGAGCCACTTCTTGGCGGAGTCGACCTCCGCGACGACGAGGTTGCGCACGAGCTCGGGCACCTCGCCCAGCAGCGTCAGCAGGCTGTCGTCGGACCGATCGCGGAAGCCTCGCGGTGCCCGCATCTCAGTTCTCCGAAGTCTTCTTCGCGTCCCCGGCGGCCTTCTTCGCGGCGGCAGCCGTCGTCTCGGCGCCTTCGGCGACGTCTTCGGCGGAGTCGCGTCCGGCCTTGATGACGGCGTCGAGGCGATCTCCCGCGCTGCCGTTCTTGGTGGCCGCGCGCGTGACCTTGACGGCGCCGTCCCACAGGGCGCTCGGCAGCGCCATCGCGGCGGACTTGCCGAGATCGCTCAGCTTGCCGACCTGCTTCTGCACGGGGTCGGTGTTCCACACCTGCAGGAAGTTCGACTTGATCTGCTCGTACCGCTCGCGGCCGGCGCGTGACCCGAGCACATAGCCCGCGGCGAGGCCGACGACGATACCGATCTTGCCCCTCATGGGGTCTCCTCACACTCGTGACGGTCGTGGGTGGTCAGTCCAGGGTAGCCCCGTATTCCGTTTCAGGCATGCCCCCCTTTCTTTACGACATGCAGAGTGCTAGAGAGACGCGTTCTCGGTCCCGCCCCACAGCACCTCGCGGCGCACACGGGCCGCCTC
>CALANM010000180.1 GCA_937926065.1 uncultured Microbacterium sp. | reverse complement strand
GCGATCCCGCTCATCGCGTCGAGCATCATGTCGAAGAAGATCGCCGAGGGCACCGACTCGCTCGTCCTCGACGTCAAGTTCGGCTCGGGCGCGTTCATGCGCGACGTCGACAAGGCGCGCGAGCTCGCCCGCACGATGGTCGCCCTGGGCACCGACTCAGGCGTCGCGACCACGGCGCTCCTCACCGACATGAACACCCCGCTGGGGCTGGCGATCGGAAACGCCAACGAAGTTCGCGAATCGGTGGAGGTGCTCGCCGGCGGCGGACCCGCCGACATCGTCGAGCTCACCGTCGCGCTCGCCCGCGAGATGCTCGCGCTCGCCGGTCAGCCCGACGCCGACGTCGAAGCGGCCCTCAAGGACGGCCGCGCGATGGACACGTGGCGCGCCATGATCCGCGCGCAGGACGGCGACCCCGACGCGCCGCTCCCGCAGCCCCGGGAGACCCACACGATCGTCGCCGAGCGCGACGGCGTGATCTCGCGCATGGAGGCCCTCCCGTTCGGCATCGCCGCCTGGCGCCTCGGCGCCGGCCGCGCCCGCGCGCAGGACCCCGTCATCCACGCCGCCGGCATCGACCTGCACGTCAAGCCCGGCGCCGCCGTCACAGCGGGTCAGCCGGTGTTCACGCTGCTCGCCGACGACGACAAGCGCTTCTCCCGCGCCCTCGACGCGCTCGAAGGGGCATGGGAGATCTCCGACGAAGCCCCCGCGGCCACCCCGCTGGTGCTCGAACGCATCACCGCCTGATCCGCACGACGGATCCCGAACTCAGGAGAATCATGGCCATCGACCAGCACGGCGACGCGAAGCTCGAAGGGGTCTCCATCCGGTCGCTGCCGAAGGTGTCGCTCCACGATCACCTCGACGGCGCCCTCCGCCCCCAGACGATCATCGAGCTCGCCGACGCCGCCGGCATCGAAGTGCCCGAGACCGACCCCGCCGACCTCGCGGACTGGTTCGAGGAGAAGAGCGACTCCGGCTCGCTCGTCGAGTACCTGAAGACATTCGACCTCACGACCGCCGTCATGCAGACCCGCGAAGGGCTCCAGCGCGTCGCGAGGGAGTTCGTCGAGGACCTCGCGGAAGACGGCGTCATCTACGGCGAGGTGCGATGGGCCCCTGAGCAGCACCTCGCGGGCGGCCTGAGCCTCGAAGAGGTCGTCGAGGCCGTGCAGGACGGCATCGAGGAGGGCGAGGATGCCGCCGAGGCGCGCGGCCGCGACATTCGCGTCGGTCAGCTCATCACCGCCATGCGTCACACCGACCGCTCCCTCGAGATCGCCGAGCTCGCGGTCGCGTTCCGCGGCCGCGGCGCCGTCGGCTTCGACATCGCCGGCCCCGAAGACGGCTTCCCGCCGTCGAAGCACCGTGCCGCGTTCGACTACCTGGCATCCGAGTTCTTCCCCGTCACCGTGCACGCGGGGGAGGCCGCCGGGATCGACTCCATCCGGTCGGCGCTCATCGACGGCCGCGCACTGCGCCTGGGCCACGGCGTGCGCATCGCGGAGGACCTCGAGGTCGTGTCGCAGAAGGGCGAGGAGACCTTCGTGACCTTCGGCGACCTCGCCCACTGGGTGCGTGACCGGGAGATCCCGCTCGAGCTGTCGCCCTCGTCGAACCTGCAGACGGGAGCGATCTCGCGCTGGGGCACCGCCCTCGAGGACCACCCCTTCGACCTGCTGTACCAGCTCGGATTCTCGGTGACCGTGAACGTCGACAACCGCACGATGAGCCGCACGTCGCTGACACGCGAACTGGCGCTGCTGGCCGAGACGTTCGAGTACACGCTCGATGACCTCGAGGCCTTCCAGCTCAACGCGGCCGCCGGGGCCTTCTTGTCGATCGAGCAGCGCGAGGAGCTCATCGAGCTGATCGCCGAGGGCTTCGACCGCTGACGCGCGGCCCGCTGGCGTTCACAACTCCGGAGATCTCGTCTCGGCGGGGCTGAGCGCCGCGGTCACGACCGCCGGGTGCGCCGTTTTCCGGAGTTGTGAACCGGGCGGTGGCTCAGCGCCCGCCGGAGCGCCTCGCGCACCCACTCGGGGCGGTGCAGCACGTCCTCCGCGAGGAGCCTCACGGTCGTGAATCCCTGTGCGACCGCCGCAGCGTCGCGGCGCCGGTCGGTCCTGTGGTCATCCCAGCTGCCGTGGTAGGCACGGCTGTCGCACTCGACGATCAGCCAGCCGTCGACGAGCAAGTCGACGAAGCCGACATCGGGGATCGCGGCCTGCAGCTCGACGTGGCATCCGAGGCTGCGCAGGATGAGGCGGACAAGCGTCTCGATTCCCGACTCGGCGCGCGGATCGAGCAGGTTCCGCAAGCGGCGGTATGGCAGCGGAAGCGCCTCGAAGACCTCGGAGAGACTCTCCTCGTCGAGGAGGCCCACGTTCCAGGCGCTGTCGAGTGTCGCGATCGCGACCCGCGGCGGCTGACAGCGGACCGCCTGCACGAGCGCCTCGACGAGGGAGGTGACGGTCGCGTCATCGGCGCTCCCGGTGGAACGCCAGTGCCTCACCGTGGACGCGTCCGGCTCAGCGACCCGGGTGGAATGAGGATCGATCTGCATGTGAAGCCGGCGGTCGTCGACGACGAACACCGACAGCCTGCGGAGGAGCGTCACGCAGTCGACGCGGCCGCGGCAGCGCACGGCTTCGACGACCTGCGGGTCGGTGCCGCTCGGCAGGTAGGCGCCTCGCCTCGGCCGCAGCAGGAGTCCGCTGCGCACCGCGGTCGTGAGGTCTCGTGGGGTCGCTCCGCCACGCCGAAGCTCCGCCCGCGACCACAGTCTCGGCGGCACGTTCTCCGGCAGGACGGGTGTAGGTCGGGACGGACGGAACTTGAGCGACCGGGGATTCATCCGCGAAGCCTGACGCCAGCGGCGGCTGGCCTGACTGTCCAGGCGGCGTCCCGTGGACAGATCGCTTCGCGGTCGCGGGTGGGGAGAGGCCGCCGCGGTTCACAACTCCGGAGAGACGCTGCGGGCCGGACGCGTAGGGCGCCCACGAGCCGCGGGGGCGCCGAATCTCCGGAGTTGTGAACGTGGGGCGGCGGCACGTGAGGAGGGGCGGCGGTCGAAAGGGGAGGCGGCCTCTGGCGGTCGGAGATGGGGTTCGGCGGCGGGGCCGACCGGGGCAACCGCGCGGCGGCCCGTTCACAACTCCGGAGAAGTCGGCAGCGACCGGCGCGGAGCGCCGCGAATCGCCGGTCGCGGAGACAGATCTCCGGAGTTGTGAACGTGCCGTCGGACGGGCGAGCCCGACGAGAGCGGACGGGTCAGCGGAAGGTCAGCGGCGGGCCACGCCGGGGTGGGTCGCGAGGTAGGCCTCGAAGGCTTCCCGCGTGCTCTTCTCCGGGATGTAGCCGAAGTCGTCCTTGAGGGCGTCGTTCGCGAGCACGGGCCGGTAGCGGAGGAAGCCGACCTGTTCGGGCCCGTGCACCGTGAGACGCAGCGCCCGCCCGATGCGCAGCGCCGCTGCGAGCAGTCCGGCGGGCACCGTGAGGGTGCGCTTGCCGAGGCGCGCCGCGATCTCCTGCACCGGCATGCGGCCGTCGCCGGCGACGTTGTAGATACCGGCGGGGCCGTCGGTGGCCGCGCGTGCCATCGCGGCGGCGACGTCGTCGACCCAGATGAACACGAAGGGCGAGTCGGAGCCGCGCACGGCGAGGATGCGGCGGCTGTCCCAGAGGGCCGTGATCTGATTGCGCACGGTCGGACCCAGGATGGTGCCGATGCGGAAGACGACCTGCTCGAGTTCCGGATGCCGTTCGCGGCTCTCGGCGAGCATCTCCTCGACGAGTCGCTTGTGCCGGGCGTAGGGGAACTCGTCGTTGCCTCGGATGGGGTCGCTCTCGCGCAGCCACTCGGGGCTGTCGGCGTGGTAGCCGTAGGCGGCTCCGGACGACGACACGACGATGCGCCGCACGCCGGCGGCGACGCAGGCGTCGAGCACGAGGCGTGACCCTTCGACGTCGACGCGGTATTCGAGGTCGTGATCGCGCCCGGGGCTGACGATCGCGGCGAGGTGCACGACGACGTCGATGCCGTGGGTGCGCAGGAGCGGTTCCAGGGCGCCGGGCTGCGTGACGTCGCAGGTCTCGTAGCTGACGCCGGGCTGCGGGTTCGCGGGCGGGCGCACGTCGCCGGCGACGACGAGGTCGACGAGGGGATGCTGTGCGAGCGCGGCGGCGACGTGCGTGCCGAGGAACCCGGCGCCGCCCGTGATGAACACGCGATGTCGTGCGGACGGCGCAGTCACGCGACCGCCTCGGCGGCGCTGTGGTGGGTGGCGTCGCCCTTGGGGGAGCCGGTGCGGCGGCGCGTGTGCCGGGACCACAGGCCGGCGACGATGAGGCCGGCGATGATGTCCCAGATGCCCCACCAGCCGGCGACGATCGCCATGCCGCCGAGCCCGCCGAAGAAGGCGAACACGAGCCCGAGTCCGAGGCCGGCGTTGCGGATGCCCACCTCGAAGGTGAGTGCCTTGCGCTCTCGGGTGCCCATGCCGCCGAGGCTGGCGGTCGCGTAGCCGATCGCGAGGGCGACGGCGTCGTGGATCGTGACGACGAGCAGGATCACGCCGAGGAACGCGATGAAGGTGGCCCAGTTGCCGGCGAGGGCGGCGACGATGAAGCCGAGGAGCGCGAGCAGCGAGAACCATTTCACGAACGGCTGCACGCGCTGGGCGAAGCGCGGCAGGCGCGATCGGAGCGCGAGGCCGATGAGGAACGGCACGCCGATGATGAGGAAGACGTCGAGCAGCATCTGCCACGGGTTGAGCTCGACGGTCTTCAGCAGGTCGCGCGCGGTGGGGTGCAGGGCGCCCCAGAACGCGACGGAGAGGGGCAGCGCGACGATGTAGAGCGGGTTGGCGACGGCGGTCATCGAGACGGACAGCGCAACGTTGCCTCCCGCGCGGTGCGTGAGCACCTGGGAGATGTTCCCGGGCGGGCAGCAGGCCACGAGGATCATGCCGAGCGCCATCGACGGGGTGACGGGCAGCACGAGCGTCAGCAGGAAGGTGACCGCGGGCAGCACGATCAGCTGGGCGAGGATGCCGATGATGAACGGCTTGGGCTTTCGCGCGACGATCTTGAAGTCATCGAGGGTCGTGTCGAGGGCGATCCCCAGCATGATGAGCCCGAGCACGACGTTGAGGATCAGGAGCGTGCCGGGATTGAAGTTGAGCAGGACGTCGTCGGGATTCATGTCGTCACTTCTTCGTGAGGGTTCGGGAGGGGAAGCGCAGGGTGGCGATCATGTCGCGCACGGTCGTGCGGTACGCGTCTTTGTTGACGTAGTACGACATGCGCTCGAGCCCCAGGTAGCGGTAGCCGCCGGTGAGGTCGGGCCAGGGGCGGTTGACGCGGCGGCGGAACAGAGAGGCGTGTTCCGGGGCGCGTTGTTCGGCGGTGAGGTAGGCGGCGATGAGCTCCGCCTGCTCGTAGCGGCCCTGCCATCCCAGACCCGACGCCTCGACCATTCCGGTGACGTACAGGCCGTTGAACGACGGCGGGAAGATGTTGAGGAAGAGGCGGGGCGCCATGCCGGTCCAGTGCAGGTGGGCGCGGTCGACGAAGGGGTAGTCGAGTCTGTAGCCGGTGGCGAGCAGCACGGTGTCGTAGTCGTCTGCGCTGCCGTCGCGGAACCGGACCGTGGGGCCGTCGAACCGCTCGACGTCGGCGCGGATGCGCAGGTCGCCTTGACCGAGGTGGTTGAGGATGAGGGTGTTGACGATGGGGTGCGACTCGTAGATGCGGTAGTCGGGCTGGGGGAACCCGAATCGCGCGGGGTCTCCGGTGAAGGCGCGCAGCACCCGCGTGTCGACGAACTGCTTGATGCGCGGGGGGAGCGGACGCCCCTGGTTGAGGGTGTCGGCGGGGCGGCCGAAGAGGTAGCGCGGCACGAAGTAGTAGCCGCGTCGCACGCTCATGTCGACGGATGCCGCGTGGTGCACGGCGTCGACGGCGATGTCGCAGCCGGAGTTGCCGGCCCCGATGATGAGCACGCGTCGTCCGGCGAGCTGTCGTGCGTCTTTGTATGCGCTCGTGTGGAGGAGCTCTCCGGTGAACTCGCCGTCGAAGCGGGGGATGTTCGGCTCGGCGAGCGTGCCGTTGGCGATGATGACGCCGTCGTAGACTTCGCGGATCTCTCCGTCGGGCCCGGCTGCCGTCAGCTCCCATGTGCGGCCTTCGCCCGGCTCGAGCCGGGTGACGGCGGTGTCGAAGCGGAACCGCTCGGTGAGGGCGAAGTGGTCGGCGTAGGCGCGGAAGTAGCGGATGAGCTCGCGGTGGCTGGGGTAGTCGACCGTCGTGTCCATCGGGAACTCTGTGAACTCGGTGGTCGTGCGCGATGAGATGAGGTGCGCGGACTCGTACATGGTCGAGCGGGGGTTGTCGATGTCCCAGAGCCCGCCGACGCCGCTCGAGGCCTCGTAGCCGTCGAACGCGAGACCTTCGCGCTGCAGCGCGCGGGCGGCGGAGAGCCCGGACGGGCCGGCGCCGATGATCGCGTAACGGCGCTCGCGTGTATCCCCAGCGTGCATTCCCCAGGCACTCCTTCGTGTCGGATGCAGACGTGAGCCGATGTTATCGGCTGCTAACTGGAATGCGGAATCAGGCGACGCCGATGAGTGTCAGGATGCCGCGGGTGAGCACGACGACCGCGCCTGCCCAGGCGATCGCGAGCATCGCGATGCGGGCGGCTCGCGGTGGGACGAATCGGGTGAGCGCGGTGCCGGCGAGGATTCCCGCGACGGTGGCGGCGACGAGCGTGCCGACGTCGACGAGAGGGAGGGTCGGCAGTCCGCGCAGGGCGACGGAGACGAGGCTCAGCGCGGCGAAGATGAGCTGCACGGATGCCGCGAACGAGCGCTGCGGCCAGTCGTCGCCGACCGCGTGGGCGGCCAGCGGCGGGCCCGAAAGCCCGCTGGTGACGTGCATGAAGCCCGCCCCGGCTCCGGCGGCGATTGCGCCGGAGCGCCCGGTGAGTGCGGTCGACAGCGACGGCAGGTGACCGGCC
>CALANM010000179.1 GCA_937926065.1 uncultured Microbacterium sp. | reverse complement strand
TCAAGGTCGTCGTCAACGACCAGGCGATCACCAGCTACGAGATCGCACAGCGGGCGAAGCTCTTACAGCTCACCTCGCGCCAGCCCAACGCCACCCAGGCGGCGACCCAGGAGCTCATCGACGACGTGCTGATGCTCCAGGAGGCGAAGCGGATGAAGGTCGAGGTCGCCGACAGCGAGGTCGAGTCTGTCGCGAAGACGTGCGATGGCGGCGACAGCCTCGGCCGGTCGGCGGGATGCCGTCGGCTCGATCGACTCCAGGGTCGCCAGCAGCGCGCGCACCTCTGTGCCCAGCCGCTCCGCGTCGGCAGGCTCCAGATCGGCGCGCAGGGCCTCGGCCTGACGAAGCGCCGTGCGTGCCGCATCGATCTCATCCGCCACCGCGCGAGCGGCATCCGTGACCAGGCGGTGCTGCTCCTCGAGCGAGCGGGCTGCGCTCTGCCCGCGACGGAGCGCACGCTCGGCCTCCGCGAGGGCCGACAGCGCGGAACGTGTCGGGTCGGCTGCGAGCGTCTCCGCCGCCGCCAGCAGCTCATCGGCTTCGGCCAGCGCGACCGACGCCTCCGCCGCGGCGTCGCGCGCGTCTGCGACCTCCGCGTCGTCGAACCGCGCGGAGAGCTCCGCCACGAGAGCGTCGGCGTCGCCCATGTCGGCCCGCAGCGCCGCGGCACGCTCCTTCGCCTCAGCCACCTGCGCGGGAGCCGACCGGTGCGCCGCCATCCATTCCGTGTGCTGGCGGCGGGCGCGCGCGATTTCAGCGGCAGCCGCATCGGCGCGAGAGCGGATGCCGCGGCTGACGCGCGCGACCACCGACGGATGCGTGTCAGGCGTCAGCTCCCGCAGCTGCTCGAACGCGGCATCCCGCGCATGCTGCGCCGTCATGCGCGCTCGCCGCAGGGTCGGGGGAGCGGTGCCGTCGTACAGCGCGCCCGACAGGCCCACTTCGAGCTCGAGCTCGGCGACCGCATCGTCGAGCGCGACGAGCGCGACACCCGCCTGCGTGCGCTCAGCCTCGGCAGCGGCCCGTGCACGCGGTCCGCGCCGGGCGCGCCGGATGATCCAGGCGCCGATGGCGACGGCGACCGCGGCGACCCCGAAGACGATCGCGGCGGGGACTCCCCACCGCAGGATGGCCTCCAGGGTCTCGTTCACTCGTCGTCCTCGATGAAGAGGAGGCTGCGGAGCTGGTCGATGTCGTCGACGACGGCCTGTGCGCCCTCCGACTCGTGCGGCCAGCTGAATCCCCAGCGCACGAAGATCACGGGCACGCCGTAGTCGGCGGCACCGTCGATGTCATGGTGACGGTCGCCGATGAGCACGGGGCGGCTGGTGTCGTGCCCGCCCTCCTCGAGCTGGCGGAGCGCCTCGGCGATGACGTCCGACTTGGTCGCGCGCGTCTTCTCGTCGGGCGTCGCGCCGACGATGACCTGCAGGTGCGGGGCGAGGTCGAAGTGGTCCATGAGGAACTCGACCTGGTTCTCGGGCTTGGAGCTCGCCGTCGCCTGCGGAACCCCGAGCGCGGCGAGATCGCCGATCACGGCCGCGATGCCGGGATAGAGGCGTGCGCCGCTCGCATAGCCCTCGGCGCGGCCGATCTGCCGGTAGTAGGCCACGGCTTCGGCCGCACGCTCGCCCGTCATGCCGACGTTCGTCTGGAACGACTCGTACATGGGCGGGCCGATCCAGTGCACGAGCTCTTCACGCTTGGGCGCGGGCAGACCGAAGTGCTCCAGGCAGATCGTCAGACGCCGCAGGATGCCCTCCGATGCGTCGACGACGGTACCGTCGACGTCCCAGAGAATGCACGTCCACGGTGATCTGATCGTCATGCAGCCAGCCTAGTCAGCGGGCACGTCGGCCGACGTCGCCAGCCGAGTCAGAAGAGACGCGGTGCACCCGACTCGATGCCCTTCATGCCTTCGTAGTCGAGCGTGACGCAGCGGATGCCGCGGTCGGTCGCGAGCACGCGAGCCTGCGGCTTGATCTCCTGTGCGGCGAAGACGCCGGTGACAGGGGCGAGGTGCGGATCGCGGCCGAGCAGCTCGAGGTAGCGCGTGAGCTGCTCGACGCCGTCAATGTCGCCGCGGCGCTTGACTTCGACGGCGATCGTGCCGCCCTCGGGGTTGCGAAGGAGAAGATCGACCGGGCCGATGGCGGTGGGGAACTCGCGGCGCACGAGCGTGAGTCCGTCGCCGATGACGTCGACCTGCTCGGCCAGCAGACGCTGCAGGTCGGCCTCGACACCGTCCTTCTGCAGGCCCGGGTCGATCCCGAGCTCGTGCGTCGAATCGTGCAGCACCTCGTAGATGCGCACGAGGAGGGCATCGCCGGTCTTCGCGTGCGTCACACGCCAGTGCTCGACGACGCCGGCCGACGCCGACTCCTCATCGGGCGCCTCGACCGTGAGCGTGCACGGCGGGCTCATCCAGTTGAGCGGCTTGTACGAGCCGCCGTCGGAGTGCACGAGCAGCGAGCCGTCGCCCTTGTGGACGAGCAGGCGGGTGGCCAGCGGCAGATGCGCATTCAGTCGGCCGGTGTAATCGACGGAGCAGCGAGCGATGACGAGGCGCACCCGAAGAGCCTACCTGCGCGAACGACCGCCCAGGAGAGACGACGGCGGCCGGAGAGGCATCCACCCCTCCGGCCGCCGGCACGGCATCCGTTCTGTGCCGCGTCAGACCAGGACCGTCTGCTCCAGCCGCGCGTAGGACGCCTCCATGCCTTCGGTCATGCCGGTGGCGAGGATCGCGTCGCGCGTGTCCTTGTCGGGGTACTCGATCAGCAGCGTGAGGAGTGTGACACCGTCCTCTTCATACAGCTGCAGGTCGTTCAGCGTGGACGGGCCGTCGGTGCCGATCATCTTCTCGGTGGTGACGGAGCGCTGCGGCTCCTCGCGCAGCAGCGTCTCGCCCTCGAAGCCGAAGCGCGTCGACTCGTCGTCGCCCTGCTGCCACACGTAGCGGTAAGTGTCGCCGACGGTGCACTCCACCATCTGCCAGCCCTCCGGACCCAGCAGCCACCGCTTCATCAGCTCCGGATCGTGGTGAGCCCGCCACACGAGGTCGCGCGGACCGTCGATGAGACGCGTGATGCGCACGTGCTGGTCGTCGAGGAGCTCGGTGCGGGTCCCCTTGCCGAGCGCGTACTCGCGCAGGTCCTGCAGCACGGCGTCGAGCTGATCCATCGCCATGCGCGAGCCCTCGACGGCGCCCATCGCCACGACCTGCTCGAGTGCCTCGAGCGACGTGAAGAACGTCGTGTTGGTCAGCCGCGAACCGGCATCCGTCTCTTCGAACGCGAAGATCATGCGCATCGAGGGGAATCCCTCGAGCGGCTCGCCGTCGGCCTCGACGAACGAGTCGATCACCTCGAACGAGTGCGGAGCGTCGATCTTCAGGAACTCCCACGAGCCGCGCGACGCCTCGCCCCGCGGACTGGTCATGTGATAGCGGGCGCGTCCCCCGACCGTGAGGTCGAACTCCGTGAAGGTCGCCGGCCAGCCCGGAGGGCCCCAGAAGCGCTCCAGCTGACGCGGGTCGGTGAACGCCGACCAGAGGCGCGACACCGGCGCAGCGAAGTCGGCCGTGAGCGTCATCGTGAGGTTCTCGGAGTCGGTGGTGATGTCGGTGACAGGCATTTGCGGTTCCTCTCGTCGGTGAGTCTGGATCCCGGGGGATGGGGCGGGCGACCGTTCAGCCGTCCGCGTCGGCCAGCAGCGCATCGAGCCGGTCGATGCGTGCTCGCCACAGGTCTTCGTAGCGGGCGAGGAGGGCCCGGGCTCGGGCGATCATCGCCGGATCTGCGCGCACGAGGCGCTCGCGTCCTTCGGCGCGCTTGATGATGAGGTGCGCCGCCTCCAGGACGGCGACGTGCTTCTGGACTGCGGCGAACGACATGTCGTAGGCCGATGCCAGTGCCGAGACCGACTGCTCCGCCTCGATGGTTCGGCGGAGGATGTCGCGACGGGTCGCCGCCGCCAGTGCGTGGAACAGGCGGTCGATCTCATCGTCGGTCAGCTCTCGGGGCTCGTCATTTACAACCATTTGGTTGTACGTTATGCCGTCGAGCCCGCGCTGTCAACCCCCGCTGGTGTCGTCGCGAAGGGCAGGATTAGCGGTCTGCCGGCGCGACCTCAGAGGCTTCACCGTGCCAGCGCGGTCGGTCGACTGTTCCGAAATAGTCGACTCCGCGTGCCGTCGATGCGAAAGCATGAAGCACGGAAAGCGTGTCCGCCGACCCGGATCGGCGCTCGATGTACCTCAAGGAAGAGATCACCATGACCCTGCACCTCTCTCGCATCTCGGCTGCCGTTGCGGCGTTCGCAGCTGTTTCGCTCGCGTTGACGGCCTGCTCAGGCGCTTCGACGCCCTCGACCAGTGGCGACGCAGGCGCTCCCACTGAACTCGAGCACGTTAAGGTCGGCGTTCTGCCGAACATCGACGTCGCCGCCATCTACCTCGGTGAGTCGAAGGGCTTCTTCGAGGAGGAGGGCATCGACCTCGAGCTGGTCCAGGCGGCCTCCGGCTCCGCGGTCGTGCCGGCTGTCGTCTCCGGCGACCTCGACTTCGGCTTCTCGAACGTCGCGGCGCTGCTCACGGCCTCGCAGAAGGGCCTTCCGCTCAAGGCCGTCTCAGCCGGCGTGTACTCGACGGGCGAGTCGGGCAACGACATCGCCGCGACGGTCGCCGCGGACGGGAGCGACATCTCTTCGATCGCCGACCTCGACGGCAAGAACGTGGCCGTGACATCGCTCGGCGGCATCTTCCCGCTGACGATTCGCTACCTGTCGAGCCACGCGGGCATCTCCGTCAACCTCGTCGAGCTGGGTGCCGCCGACACCCCGGCGGCGCTCGAGACCGGACAGGTCGACGCCGCCGTCATGAGCGAGCCGTTCCTCAGCCAGGCCAAGGCGGACGGCGCGGTGGAGATCTTCTCCAACTTCGCCGACATGAAGGACAACTTCATGGTCGCGGCCTACTTCACGACCGCCGACTACATCGGGAAGAACGGCGAGACCGTCGAGAAGCTCCAGGCGGCGCTGGCAAAGGCCTTCGCCTACGCCAACGAGAACCCGGAGGAAGTCCGCGCCATCCTGAGCGAATACACCGAGCTCAGCGACGAGGTGAAGGCCAACGCGGTGCTGCCCAAGTTCGACACCGAGGTCGACATCGAGACGCTTCAGCTGCTCGCCGACCTCCTGCTCGAGACCGGTCAGGTCGACGCCGCAGTCGACGTCAACGCCCTCCTTCCCTGATACGAGTTCCACAAGACCATGACTGCGACCCTCGACGCGTCGCGCGCCGCCGCGGGTGGGGTGCCCACTGCACCCCGCCCGCGCCGCGGCGCCACGCCCTTCAGGATGCCCGCGTGGGCACTCTCGACCATCGGCGTCGTGGCTGTGCTCGCGCTGCTCGAGATCCTGCCGCGTGTGGGCGTCACGAACGCGAAGTACCTGCCACCCACCTCTGAGATCGCCGCGGCGCTCTTCATCCACCTGCAGAATGCGGCCTTCTGGATCGCACTCGGTCAGACACTGACGACGTGGTTCACGGGCATCGCCATCTCGGTGATCGCAGCGCTGGTCTTCGGGAGCATCATCGGCTCAAGCGGCTTCCTCCGTGCGGCGACATCCTCCACAGTGGAGTTCCTCCGCCCCATCCCCTCGGTCGCCCTCATCCCCGTAGCCGTCCTGATGTACGGGACCACGATGGCGTCGACCCTGCTGCTGGTCGTGTACGCGGCCTTCTGGCAGATGTTCGTCCAGGTCGTGCAGGGCATGCGCGACGTCGACCCGGTCGCTCGCGACACGACACGTGTCTACCGGTTCCGGATCCGCAGCGTCGCCGGTCGTCTCGTCTTCCCGACGGTGCTTCCCTACGCCGTGACGGGCTTCCGGCTCGCGGCGTCCATCGCGATCATCCTCACGATCACGGGTGAGCTGATCATCGGCACCCCGGGCGTCGGCAACCTGCTGGCGGTCGCGCAGACCTCGGGTGCCGTCCCGTCGATGTACGCGCTCGTCTTCGTGGCAGGCGCGCTCGGTGTGCTGGTCAACCTGGTCGCGCGACTGGTCGAGCGAGGGCTGCTGTTCTGGCATCCCTCGATCCGCAAGGAGGCGTCATGATCCGCGCTCTCAAGAGCCTCGCCTATCTGATCGTCCTGCCGGCCCTGCTGCTGGCGGCATGGTGGATCGCCTCGACGCTCAACCCTTCCTTCTTCTTCCCGCCGCTGCCCGACATCCTCGCCGAGTTCCCGGTGACGTGGGACTTCGCGCGGATCTCGGCGCACGTGTTCCCGTCGCTCGGTCGTCTGGCGATCGCCTACTTCGCGGCTGTCGTGATCGGGGTGCTGCTCGGGATCCTGCTCGGACTGTCACGGATCGCGCGCGGGCTCACCGAGGCGATCCTCGAGTTCATGCGCGCCACGCCGCCGACCGCGATGGTGCCGGTCATCATGCTGTTCCTCGGCATCGGCGACACGATGCGCGTCGTCGTGATCATCGTCGGCTGCGTGTGGCCGATCCTCCTCAACACGATCGAGGGCGTGCGCGGCATCGACGAGGTGCTCAGCGACACCGCTCGCACGTACCGGTACCGGAAGACGGGGCGCCTGTTCCATCTCGTGCTCCCCGGTGCCAGCCCGCAGATCTTCACGGGAGCCCGACAGGCCCTCGCGATCGCGATCATCATGATGGTCATCAGCGAGATGTTCGCCGCGTCGAACGGCATCGGATTCCAGATCGTGCAGTTCCAGCACCAGTACTCGATCCCCGAGATGTGGTCGGGCGTGATCCTGCTCGGCGTCCTCGGCTTCGCACTGTCCCGCATCTTCATCCTGGTCGAACGTCGCGCGCTCGCCTGGTACCAGGGCTTCAAGGCAAACACCGACCTCGGAGGCTAAACAATGTCCGAAATCCTGCTCAGCGTCGAGCACCTGCGTAAGGCGTACTCGACCCCCAAGGGCGTCACGGAGGTCATCCACAACCTCGACTTCCAGCTCGCACCCGGCGAGTTCGCCTGCATCGTCGGACCGTCCGGCGCCGGCAAGACAACGCTGCTGCGCTCGATCGCCGGCCTGCTCCCGCCGTCGTCGGGCCAGATCCGCTTCGAGGACCGCGTGATCACGCAGCCGCCGGCCGACATGGCCGTCGTGTTCCAGGAATACGGCCGCAGCCTGTTCCCGTGGATGACCGTCGGACGGAACGTCGCGCAGCCGCTCATCGAGAAGGGCGTGCCGAAGGCCGAGCGCGAGCGTCTCGTCGCCGATGCCCTCGAGGCCGTGGGGCTGTCGGCTAACGCGAACTCCTACCCGTGGCAGCTCTCGGGCGGCATGCAGCAGCGCGTGGCGATCGCTCGTGCCGTCGCGTACGAGCCGCGCCTGCTCCTCATGGACGAGCCGTTCGCAGCGGTCGACGCCCAGACCCGCGCTGACCTCGAAGACCTCGTGCGCGAGCTGTGGAAGCGACTCGGAGTGACGGTGCTGTTCGTGACGCACGACATCGAGTCGTCGATCTACCTCAGCCAGCGCGTGCTGGTGCTCAGTGACCGACCGACCGAGGTGCTCGCGGACATTCCCATCGAGCTGCCCGAGCAGCGGTCGCAGCTCGAGACGCGAATGCTTCCCGAGTTCGGCGAATACCGCGCCCGGATCTACGAACTCGTGCAGCAGGCCAAGCGCGGCGCACGTACAGGATCGCTGCCGACTGTGCGGTAAGCGCAGCAGCAGAGGCAAGAGCAAGAGAAGCAATAAGGAAGGACACACCCCATGACCGAACTCGCCGAGACCACCCTCACTCAGGCCGAGATCGACCAGTTCCGACTGTTCGAGCTCATCCGCAGCGAGCGCTTCGCGCGCGACAGCGGCGACTGGGACGGCCTCACCGAGCACTACCTGCCCGAGTCGTATGTGCGCACGACGTGGTTCCGTGGCACTGGCGCCGAGTTCTCGGCCATGTCGAAGGACATGGCGGAGAAGGGTCGCCACAGCAAGCACCCCATCTGGCCCATCTACGCGAAGGTGAACGGCGACCGCGCCATCACGGAGAGCTACGCGCAGATCCAGAACCGCTCGACCATCGAGGGCATCGAGGTCGACATGACGCAGCACTGCCGCTTCTTCTCGCAGGCGGTGCGCACTCCCCAGGGGTGGAAGTTCCTGTCGTTCGAGGCCATCTACCAGAAGGATTCGATCCAGCCGGTCGTCCCGGGCACGCCGATTCCGCTCAAGTGGGAGGACGTGGAGCACCTGCGCCCCTCGTACCGCATCTGGGCGTGGGCGATGACCCTCCGCGGTTACGACGTTCCCGACGACCTGCTGGGCGATGACCGGCCGGATCTGATGGCGGAGTTCTACGCTCGGATGAACGCCTGGCTGAACGAATCGCCGACGTACGAACTGTGAGTTCACCCCGGGAGCAATGATGCGGCCGCAGGCAAGCAACCTCGTGGAGACGCACGTCTCTTCTCTTGATGAGTGGCAGCGACTCGTCTCGAGCGTCGCGGGCAGTCTCACGATGGTCGACGACGAGGCCACCTTCACGGGGATCGTCAGCTCGCGGCAGTTCGGCTCGACCGCGCTCGTGCATCTGAGCACGGATCAGCCGCACACCGTCATCCGCGACCCCGCGCCGTCCGAGGATGCCACACCGCAGATCGCCGTGTCGCTCCAGATCCGAGGGCACAGCTTCCTGGAACAGCACGGGCGGACGGCGCGGCTCAACCCCGGCGACTTCGTGATCTTCAACCTTCTCGCGCCGTACCGACGGACGTTCCCGGAGCCGAGCGAGACGTTCTTCATCGTGATTCCGATGGCGGCGATCGCGATTCCGGCGACGAGCGCCGCGCAGCTCAGTGCGGTGAAGGTGGATGGAAGCCATGGCTTCGGGTCGGTCGTGTCTCAGTTCCTCACAGGGGTGTCCAGTCATCTGCACGAGTTCAGCGGCGCTGCCGGAGCACGCACGGCACAGTCGGTGGTCGACGTCGTCGCGGCGACGCTCATGCAGGACCTCGATCTCATCGTCGACTCGCGGGAGCTCCAGCGCCGACGGCTGCGGAGCGCCGTCCGTGCGTACATCGAGGCGCAGTACCACGATCCGCTGCTGACGACCGAATCGATCGCCGCGAACTTCTTCGTCTCGGCGCGCCATCTGCACAACCTGTTCCGCGACGAGGGCACGACCGTGGCCGAGCTGCTGCGACTCGAGCGGCTGCGCGTGGCGTACCGCCTGCTGAACGACGAGAACAACGCTCACCTCACGGTCGCGCAGGTGGCCAGCCAGTGCGGGTATGCGAACGCCACGTCGTTCTCGCGGGCATACCGCGCGCACTACGGATCGAACCCCCGCGGTCGCGCGCAGGCGGTGGAGTAGGCCGTTCCATGGATCGCGCACCGCGCGCGCCCCTCGTCGACGTCACGACAGATTCGCTCGAGGAGTGGCAGCGACTGATCGCGTCGCACCTGCTGACGCTGCACATGATCCCGGACGGGGCACCAGGATTCGACGGCCGGATCCGGTCGCGGCGGTTCGGCGACATCACGCTCGCGGTCCTCGACGCCGGTCCTCACCTCCTTCGGCGGTCGGGAGGTCGTGCCGCCCAGGGAGAGGTGCCGTATCTCAACATCTCCTTGCAGCGGCACGGCACGAGCACGATCTCACAGCACGGCCGGCACGCAGAGCTGCACCCTGGGGACTTCGTGCTGTACGACACCTCGGCGCCGTACACGCGCGACTTCCCGGGGCGGTACGGCTCGTTCGTGCTGATGCTGCCCCGCGCTCGCGTGGGCCTGCCGCTCGAAGCGATCCGCGCGATCACTGCGCGCAAGGTGACCGCCGACAGCGGGCTCGGCGCGGCCGTCGGGCGGTTCCTCGCGGACATCGGGGAGCGTCTCGACGCCGTGCACGACGATGCGGGCGTGCGGGTGTCGCAGGCGATCATCGATCTCGTCGCGGCGACCATCATCGATGCGCTCGGCGTCGAGATGACGGAGAAGGAGTTCCGGAAACGGCGACTCCGATTCCTCGTGCACGAGTACATCGATCAGCACTTCGCAGACCCGCTGTGCACGTCGTCGACGATCGCCGACGCGTTCCACATCTCGAGACGTCACCTGCACGCGGTGTTCGCGGATGAACCGGCGACGGTGGCGGAGCTGCTCCGGGAACGGCGGCTGGAGGAGGCGCGGATCGCTCTGCAGGACCCGGGCAGGCGCTGGTGCAGCATCGCCGCCATCGCGCATGCGCACGGCTTCGCGAGCGCCGCGGCGTTCACGAGGGCGTTCCAGTCGGCCTTCGGCGTCACCCCCAAAGCTGTGCGACCCGCGGTCGCATCGAACTTCACAGAAAAGCAGAAAGCCGTTCCCTCCGTGTCGACCACCGGCTCCTGACGCCCGACATCCTGGAACGAGAACGAAGGGACACACACCGGATGTCGACCAGCACCATCACCACGCCCGTCCTCATCGTGGGCGCCGGGCCCGTCGGCCTGACGCTCGCGCTCGACCTCGCCCAGCGAGGCATCTCGAGCGTGCTCGTCGAGAAGCGCGTCGACGTGGGCCAGTTCCCGAAGATGGAGCGTGTCAACCCGCGGACGATGGAGCACTTCCGTCGGCTCGGCATCGTCGAGAAGGTGCGTGCTGCAGGCCTGCCCCAGCATCTGCCCATGAACGTCTTCGTGACGGACACGCTGTTCTCCGAGCCGCTCGTCGACATCCCGCAGGGGTCGGTCGCGTCACTCAAGCAGCGCACGGCCGCGACCAACGACGGCTCCATGCCTGTCGAGCCGTATCAGGTCATCTCGCAGTACACGATCGAGCCCCTGCTTCGAGCCGAAGTCGAGTCGGCGGATGCCGTGACCGCCCTGTTCGGCGCCGAGCTTCTCTCGTTCACGCAGGACGACTCACACGTCGAGGCCCAGATCCGGATGCCCGACGGGTCGGACGCGACGGTGTCGGCGGACTACATGGTCGGTGCGGACGGCGCCAGCAGCCTGGTGCGCAAGGCTCTGGGTGCGAAGCTCACGGGACGCAGCCAGCTGCTGGACCTCCACCAGGGCCTCATCCGCGCGGACGACCTCTATGAGCAGCTGCCGCACAAGGGGCGTCACTACCACTTCCTCGACGGTCACTCGTCGTTCCTGATCGTGCAGGACTCGACTCGTCACTTCACCCTCCACACGATGCTCGAATCTCCCGACGAGATGGGCGAGCGGTTCGAGGCGATCGTCGGACGCCCCATCGACTACGAAGTGATCTTCTCGGCGCCATGGACGATGCGCGGCATGGTCGCAGACTCCTACGGCTCGGGACGCGTGTGGCTCGCTGGGGATTCCGCGCACCTCATGCCGCCGACGGCCGGACTGGGGATGAACACGGGCGTGGGCGAGGCGATCGATCTCGCCTGGAAGCTGCAGGGCGTGCTCGAAGGATGGGGTGGACCGGCGCTCCTCCCGTCGTACGACAGCGAACGCCGTCCGATCGCCGCGATCAACGTCGACTACTCCGTGACGCGCTTCGAGGCGCGCGAGAGCTGGCGCCGCGAGGTCGACCCCGCGACGGCGCAGGACCCCGCAGTCCGCGCCGACCTCGCTGCCCTCATCGACAGTCTCGAAGCGAAGGCCGGCTACATGGAAGGCGTCGAGATGGGATATCGGTACTCCGACAGCCCCATTCTCCCGGGCTCGCATCCGGACGAAGCGGATGCCGCGTCGGGCGTCGATCGCCGCTATCGACCGGGTATGCGCATCGGCGTGCGGCTCCCGCACGTGTGGCTGGAGGCGGGCGCGGTCGCCGTTCAGGACGTGCTGCCCCTGAATGCCTTCTCGCTGCTCTGCCTGCGTGAGGCCGCCGATGTCGCCGACGCGTTCCGCGCGGCCTTCGCCGAAGCGGGAGTCCCTCTCCACGTCGAACAGATCGACAGCGACGCGGCCCGTGAGGTCTACGGCGCATCGTTCGTGCTCGTGCGTCCGGACCTGCACATCGCATGGTTCGGCGAGGCTCTCGACGCGGAGCCGGCGTCTCTGCTGCGCTCCATCACGGGACACGATCTGACCGCGAGCCGCGACTAGGAGCATCGCGCGACCACCGTCTGCGGCATCTCGCCGCGTCGCGGGCATCCGTCTCGATATGGATCAGGTCTGGGACGCGCAGGCCACGCACATCGTCGCCATGGGACGCGCCTCGAGCCGAGCGGGCGGAATGGGGTCGCCGCAGCGCACGCAGACGCCGTAGGTTCCGGCATCCATCCGTCGGATCGCCTCCTCGACCTCCGCGCGCTCGTCGAGCCGTGCCCGGCGCAGGGCGTCGACCCGTTGCCATTCGCCCGACAGGGTCGAGCCTTCGGGATCGTGCTCGTCGTCTGCGGTCGCGTCGGCGCGGTCGGTGCGCAGCGATGCCTCGTCGGCATCCAGGCGCGCCAGCAGCGCGTCGATCTCACGCAGTCGCTGTTCGAGGGCCGCTCTGGTCATGATTTGAAACTACGCGAGATATTCGACATCCGGCCGGGCGGGAGGCACGGGCACGCCCTGTCAAGCCCGTTTGCGCGGCGGTGCTCGAGCGAGAGGCTGGGGCGACAAGAGAGGAGCAGCCATGTCGGACGAGCAGACGCAGGGTGAAACCGGGCAGGCGCAGGGCGAGACCGGGCAGACGGAGGGCGCGGAGCAGCAGGGTCAGGGCGAGCAGACCCCGTCGGAGGAGATGTCGGCCCAGACGCCCCCCGAGGAGGTGCCGGACGAGCCTGCCGCCCCCAAGGAGGGGGCCACGGAGGAGTCGGCGATCGACGAGGCTCCGGCAGACCCGCCCAGCCAGGAGGAGGAGCTGCCGTCCAACGACGAGCTCGAGGAGCCGAGCACCGAGAAGTCGCCCGGCGAAGAGCCCAAGGCGCCGTCCCGACAAGAGCCCGAGCCCAGCCACGAGGCCGTCGGCATCGGCGTCATCGACTACCCCGATGACGAGGTGCACAGCACCGCGGAGCACGACAACGACGGAGCGCGCGACAACTAGACTGGAGGGCGATCCCCCGCCGGCACCCGAGTCTTGGAGTTCAGCCGCGTGAGCACCCCCGTCACCTCCCCCGTCGCAGACACCGTCGAGAACGCCGCTGCCACGCCGGACCGCGAACAGCCGTATGCCGCGCTGGGCCTGAAACCCGACGAGTACGAGCGCATCCGCGAGATCCTCGGCCGTCGTCCCACCAGCGGTGAGCTGGCGATGTACTCGGTGATGTGGAGCGAGCACTGCTCCTACAAATCGTCGAAGGTGTACCTGCGCCGTTTCGGCCAGAAGGTGTCTGACGAGATGCGCGAGCGCCTCATGGTCGGCATGGGCCAGAACGCGGGCGTCGTCGACGTCGGCGAGGGCTGGGCCGTCACGTTCAAGGTCGAGTCGCACAACCACCCCAGCTACATCGAGCCGTTCCAGGGCGCCGCGACCGGCGTCGGCGGCATCGTCCGCGACATCATCTCGATGGGCGCGCGACCCGTGGCCGTCATGGATCAGCTGCGCTTCGGCGCCATCGACAACCCCGACACCGCCCGCGTCGTGCACGGCGTCGTCAGCGGCATCTCCTTCTACGGCAACTGCCTCGGCCTTCCGAACATCGGCGGCGAGACGGTGTTCGACGCGGTCTACCAGGGCAACCCCCTCGTCAACGCGCTCGCCGTCGGCGTGCTGCGCCACGAAGACCTCAAGCTCGCGAACGCGTCGGGCGCCGGCAACAAGGTCGTGCTCTTCGGAGCTCGCACCGGCGGCGACGGCATCGGCGGCGCGAGCATCCTGGCATCCGACACCTTCGCCGACGGCGGCCCCACCAAGCGCCCCGCCGTGCAGGTGGGCGACCCGTTCGCCGAGAAGGTGCTCATCGAGTGCTGCCTGGAGCTCTACAAGAACGAGTTGGTGGAGGGCATCCAGGACCTCGGCGCCGCCGGCATCTCGTGCGCCACGAGCGAGCTCGCCGCCAACGGCGGCTCGGGCATGCGCGTCGACCTGGAGAACGTGCTGCTGCGCGACCCGTCGCTCACGCCCGAGGAGATCCTCATGAGCGAGAGCCAGGAGCGCATGATGGCGATCGTCGCTCCCGAGAAGCTCGACGCCTTCATGGCCGTCGTCGACAAGTGGCAGGTCGAGACCAGCGTGCTCGGCGAGGTCACCGGCGACGGACGCCTCCAGATCTTCTGGCACGGCGAGAAGATCGTCGACGTCGATCCCTCGACGGTCGCCGTCGACGGCCCCGTCTACGAGCGTCCCGTCGCCTACCCCACGTGGATCGACGCGCTGCGCGACGACTCGGCATCCGCCCTGCCCCGCACCGACGACCCCGAGACGCTGCGCGCCCAGTTCCTGCAGCTGCTCGGCAGCCCCAACCTGGCCGACACGTCGTGGATCACCAACCAGTACGACTACTACGTCATGGGCAACACGGCGCTCAGCTTCCCCGATGACGCGGGAATGATCCGCGTCGACGAGGAGTCGGGCCTCGGCTTCGCGATCGCCACCGACTGCAACGGTCGCTTCTGCCAGCTCGACCCCTACGCCGGCGCACAGCTCGCGCTCGCCGAGGCGTACCGCAACGTCGCCGTCACGGGTGCCGTGCCGACCGCAGTGACCGACTGCCTCAACTTCGGCAGCCCCGAGAACCCCGAGGTCATGTGGCAGTTCGGGCAGGCCGTCGACGGCCTCGCCGACGCCTGCTTCGAGCTCGGCGTTCCCGTCACGGGCGGCAACGTCAGCTTCTACAACCAGACCGGTGACCAGCCGATCTTCCCGACACCCGTCGTGGGTGTGCTCGGCATCATCGACGACGTCGCCCGCCGCATCCCGTCGGGCTGGCAGGATGCCGGCGAGAACATCTACCTGCTGGGCGTCACCGCCACCGAACTCAGCGGTTCGGCGTGGGCCGGTGAGATCCACGGCCACCTCGGCGGCCGTCCGCCGGCGGTCGACCTGGCACAGGAGAAGAAGCTCGCCGAGCTCATCCACGCCGCGTCACAGCAGGAGCTGGTCTCGAGTGCACACGACCTGTCGGAGGGCGGCCTCGCCCAGGCGCTCGCGGAGTGCGTCATGCGCTTCGGCGTGGGCGCACGCGTGTGGCTGCGCGAGATCATGGAGCGCGACGGTGTGGATGCCGCGACGGCGCTGTTCAGCGAGTCGACCGGCCGCGTGA
Organism: uncultured Microbacterium sp.; assembly: GCA_937926065.1. Classification (GTDB taxonomy): domain Bacteria; phylum Actinomycetota; class Actinomycetes; order Actinomycetales; family Microbacteriaceae; genus Microbacterium. The sequence goes on along the minus strand of CALANM010000179.1, from coordinate 741 downwards.
TCGTGTCGGTGCCTCGCGAAGAGGACGTGAAGTTCCGTGGCCTGTGCGAGGGCCGCGGTTACCCGGTGCTCCGCATCGGCGTTACCGACGCCGCCCCCGACCAGGAGGCGACGCTCGAAGTGCAGGATGTGTTCACCGTCTCGGTGTCCGAGCTGCGCAACACCTCGCGTGCCACACTCCCGGCCGTGTTCGGCGACATCATCGCCGAGCCCACCGCCTGACACTCGACCAGGAGAGACCATGACCGACGACCCGGAATACGGCGACCTCAACGCCACCCGCAGCCGTCGAGTGCGCATCGTCGCATGGGTGGCGATCGTTTCGCTCATCCTCGTCGGCGGCGGCTCGACCGTGCTCGCGCTGCTGTTCGGCTGAGCTAGGCGGATTAGCTAGCTCGACAAAAATGCATCACTGCATTCATGCGAGTACATACTGTCCGCTGTGGTGACATTGCGAAAGCGCGACTCGCCCACCTCTGAGCAGCCTTCGAGTCTCTTGCGGGCCCGGACGCGCGTCGGTCACGCTGGTTAGCATGGAGCCATGGACCCGGTCGTGTGGACGGCGATCGCCGAGTTCTGGTGGGTCGGTCCGACCGTGATCGGCACCGGAGCTGTCGGCTGGCTTGGGGTGCGCGGCGGACGCCGCCAGCGCGCCCGTCGCGTCGCGTATGACGCCGCGCGGCTCGACGTGCGCACCGCCAGGCAGGACCTCGCCGGCGCTCGCGTCGCGGCGAAGATCGCG